>PWJM01000103.1 GCA_003560915.1 Syntrophomonadaceae bacterium | reverse complement strand
TCATATTTGAGGAAAGTGATTAAGATGAGAATGACTGGAAATAACTTTTATGTTTATATTGTAGAATGCAGTGACGGGACTTTATATACGGGATGGACCACTAACTTAAAGAAGAGGCTGGCAGAACACAACTTAGGCAGCGGCGCAAAATACACCCGGGGAAGAAACCCGGTAGAAGTCAGGTATTACGAAACTTTTGAGACAAAAAATGAAGCTATGCAGAGAGAATACTTCATAAAAAGATTGTCAAGGGAAGGGAAAATAAAATTAATTGCCAGGGCTGAGCCCTTGGGGGATTAAGTCTGGTGGGTTTTGTGTGTTGAGGGTTAATAAACTTTGCTTACCAGAGTGCTTTTAACTCTATGGATAACCCATCAAAATCTGGATGTTCAACAATGTCTTCCTCCATTCCCGCTGCTATCAGGCTGTACATCCCACTCCGAAGGGAAAAGCATTCTAGTGTATTTTCCTCCGGATCGACAATCCAGTAGTGCTGCACTTGAACCTTCTGGTATATACGCATTTTTTGAAGCCTGTCCTTACGGAAATTGGAAGGAGACAGAACCTCAACTACCAGGGCAGGTGCACCGTCAATCCGGGTATCTTTTACGATATCCTTTTGTTTTCCCGATACATAGAACAGGTCTGGCTGAACTACGGTAATGTCATGAAAAGTTACATCTAACGGTGCGTTAAAGATTTCTCCTTCGGGGTCAACCTCCCAAAAATAATCTTCTAAGATCCGCTGCAGCCGTCGGGAAACCCGCTGGTGTATAACGTTAGGTGATGGGTCTTTAATCAATATGCCTTCCAGGACCTCGAACCGGCAGCCAGGTTCCTCCGGCAGCTCCAAATAGTCATGATAAGTATACATTTTATCTGGATGGGTTTTATACGGGGCTTTTTTTTCTTGAACAGTTGAATTATTTAGTGCTCTGATTACATCAGGAAGTTTATAGCGGTACTGTTTGTTTCCTAATTCAATGTAGGGTATTTTTTTCTCCCTTGTGTATCTCCAGATGGTTTCCACGGATAGATCTAAGGCTTCGGCCAAAACATGGGCGGTTATCAGTTCTTTTTCTTCACCCATAGGATCACCTCCACCTTAATTATACAGGAACCTTAAAGTTAAAACAACTAAAAACAAGCAGTATTAACTAGAGGCAATAAAAAATATTTTAGTGGATAACTTATAAAAAGCCCTCTTCAAGGGCTGAAAGGGAAAAATTAATCGTGACTTTCCCCTCTTCTTATGACTGCCGGATAAGGCTGGTACGTATCTACGGACAATACTTCTTCCCTTTTTTCGCCATCAGGCTGGTGTACGATTCTTTTAACCTCTAATGTGCCGCCGGGTTTTCCTTCTAACTGTTCTTCTTCCCCCGGTGGCAGTTGGGAGGTTATTTTTATTTGCAAGGGGGGTTCGACATAATCCAGATACCGGGTGTTGATTTCTATTTCTTCTTTCATATTATGACCCACCAGGGCAATGGTAATCTCACCATTTTCTACATGGGTAACGATTAAAATGTAATGGTCCCGGTTGTTTCGGAACATTAAGTCATAAGTTCCGTAAGATACGGCAGCATCTCTGCCGGCAGAAACGTAGGCTGCCATGAAAAGATGATTATGCCGCTTTAAAATTTGCATATTGGAGAGGAGTGCAGCGTTGTAAAGGGTAGAAGAAACCTGGCATATCCCCCCTCCGTATCCTGTAGTGTAATCCCCCCCCTGAATGATAAGTGCTTCTTTGTAGCCTTTTGCTGGAGTAGTATCACCAATGATATGGTTAAAGGAAAAAGTCCCTCCGGGAGCAATCAGGTGTTCATTTAATATGGATGCAGCAAGTTTAATATTATGAGCACGAGTTTCGTAAGATGTGTCAAAAAGGGTGGTAAATGAAGCCATCTGGTGGGTTAATCCCATTGTTTCTAAATGCTCAGCGGTAAAGATAGGGGGGATTTCTTCCCCGGGAACAGTTATTATTAGAGGGGTTTCCTTTTGTTCAACGGTTTTTATAATTTCTTGTACAAGCTTTTCTTTATGAACCTTGAAGCCTGTTTTCCCAGGATTGAGCACTGCAGTACCATCAACAATTTCAAAAAAAGCATCCTCCGGTTCTTTGTTGAAATTATTTATCAGTTGATCTACGCTTTTTCTCAACTGGTCATGTTGAATTTCGTGAGGCAAAGAGATATTAACACCTTTTTTCATGCGAATTCGGCCCAAGTAGCTGAAAGGCCAGATATGTTCTCTTCCTTTTTGGTAGCTCTGGAAAATGATTTCCTTGATATGAGGTTCTATTCCCAAGGTTGTCAGTGATAGCGATTTTGATTCTCCCTCCGGCCCTACAAAAGTCAATTGAAGATTTTCAAGGATAGCCTCCGCTTCTGATAGGGTTTTATTTCCCAAATCCAGGTCTTTTACATAAATCCCAGGGAAGATTTTTTGACTATAATAAAAATAGTCTGCACAACTGAGAAGAAAAATTATCCCCAACAGCAGATAAATTATTTTTTTATTAAACCAGCGTCTTATTATGTACGAATTCATATTTTTCACCTGTATTTTTAATTTGATTCTTCAATCTACAAAGTTGGTATTTTTTTGTGAACATAAAAAAGACAGAGTGATTATTTTATATATTTTTGAGCGAAGAATTGAAAGTGGAAAGAAGGTTCCAGTAGAAGAAGCGCAATCAAAGGACAAACCAAGTGATAAGGTAAGGGCCAATTATATCCTTTGAAATAAGTATATAAATTTGCATGCTGAGATATGAGCTTTATTCTTTTTTTGAGGGTTTCTATAACAGCCAAAATTTGGACATGTGTTTTCTTGGGGCTTTAAGCTTATATATACATGCACGAGGTTGTAATTAGTTGTTGATAGTACAAGTAACGGTTTTCATAGCTGTATGGTAACTTCAGTGAAAGAAATTCTATTTAAACACAGCAGGGCATATAGTTTTATGAATTAAGATTTTTTTGAGAGAAATTTAAGAAATTGTATTTTGGAGCTGAGGAACTTGACTTTATATCGTGGGTGGAGAGTGGCCCTGGCGGGGGCAGGGGTAAATTTTCTGGTAGGGATTAATTATACCTGGAGTATTTTTGCTACGGGCCTTGTGGAGCAAAAAGGGTGGACCTATTCCCAGGCTTCCCTGCCTTATTCAATATTTCTTTTCTGCTACGCATTCTGCATGGTTTCTGCGGGAAGAGCGCAGGATAATTACGGCCCCCGGCCGGTCATCAGCCTGGGGAGTTTTTTCGCCGGGGGAGCTTTCATGGTCAGTGCATATTATCTGGATTATCCCTTTACAGCAGCAGTTTTATGGGGAGGGCTGCTGGGATTGGGATTAGCCTGCTGTTTTGCTTCAACTACTCCGGCAGCCATGAAGTGGTTTTCACCGGAAAAAAAGGGGACTATCGCCGGACTGGTGGTCACCAGTACCGGCCTGGCAGCGCTGGTTATGTCTCCATTAATTCAAAAGCTGGTCCATCATAGAGGCACTTTCCAATCTTTTATCATTTGCGGGATATTCCTCACTGCAGGGATATTAATCCTTGCTCAATTCATCCAAAATCCTCCCTATAGAATTGGGGATCTAAAAGAAAGGTTTTCAAGAACGCGTCTTTCTTCTCTCGGGGATCCCCGGCTCTATGGTTTTTGGTTCATGTTTTTTCTGACTACCGGCACCGGGGTCACTATGGCGGCACACCTGGATAACATCATGAGGGTTCAAGCCGGTTATGACAAAGGCTATATCGCTGTAGCACTTTTTGCCGGCTGCAATGCTGCGGGTCGTATTGTCGGGGGTTTGCTCTCAGACAGAATTGGGCGGGCAAGAGCTATGACTGTTATTTTTAGTGCCATCGCTCTGATGCTTTTACTTATGATGGTAGTTCGAACCCCAATTCCCTTAATTTCAGCCGTATCCATTCTTGCCCTCGCGTACGGCAGTTTATACAGTATCTTTCCGTCTGCTGTGGTCAGTTTTTTTGGCGAGTCAAATTTTGGGCTGAATTATGGGGTGGTGTTTACAGGCCTGGGAGCCGCCGGTCTTTTCCCATATTTGGGGGGTGCTCTTTTTGAGCTGCAGGGGCATTATATATCAACTTATGCGCTGCTGCTGGGAACCACCCTTACAGCAGTAATATTCTCACTGAAAATAACGAACCCCTCCCATTGACTGTTGTTCTGTCAACAAAAGAGGGGAAATTCTGGAGTAATTCCGAGGGTAATTCCGGGGACAGTATACCGAATTAGGGTCACTATGATTATCATCATAGATGTTATGACAGGGCAAATAATTTTTCCCTATGGCAGATCAACCATAATATGTTATCAATTAATTGGGATAAAGAATAATTTTACCACACTGTCCTGACTGCATAATTTTAAAGGCTTCTTCAAATTGTTCTAATTTCATTCGATGGGTTATAACGGGGGTTACGTCCAAAATACCGTTTAACAATCCAGAGGTTTTATACCAGGTTTCAAATATTTTTCTACCGGTTATACCTTTTAAGGTAATGCCTTTGAATATAATTTCATTGGCCAAATCCAGGCAGAAGTTTTCTTCGGGGAGGCCCAGCAGAGCTACCTGTCCCCCGTTTTTGACGGTTTTCAACCCGTCCTGCAGGCACTCTTTGTCCCCGCTCATCTCCACCATGACATCAACACCTTCTCCTTTGGTGTACAGAATTACTTCTTCAGTAATGTTTTGCCTTAGAGTATTGATGGTTCGGGTTGCTCCCATTTGTTGGGCAATTTTTAACCGGTAATCATTAATGTCCACAGCATATATCTTGGAAGCGCCCAATTTTTTGGCCACGCCTACAGCAAAGAGGCCGATCGCCCCACAACCTGTAATTAAAACGTTTTTCCCCGTAATATCGGAAGATGCAGCAGCTAGAACAGCATTCCCCACAGGATCCTGCAAACAGGCGATTTCCGGGGGAATTTCCCGATTATTTCTCCACAGGTTGGCTTCAGGGACCCTTACATATTCTGCAAAGCAGCCGTCAAAATCCACTCCTAATATAGTGAAGTCCCTGCAAATATGTGCCTGGCCTGTTCTGCATTGATAGCAGAGCCCACAGGTCTTATGACATTCCAGGCTGACATAATTCCCCGGGTGCCAGTTTTTTACAGCTGACCCTACCTTAACGATAGTCCCTGACATTTCATGTCCTATAACCACCGGTGGCTTCATTCTTGAAGATGCCCATTGATCCCATTTGTAGATGTGCAGGTCGGTACCGCAGATGGATGCAGCCAATACTTTTACCAGAACATCATGAGGCCCCAGTTTTGGAATATTAAT
>PWJM01000063.1 GCA_003560915.1 Syntrophomonadaceae bacterium | reverse complement strand
TCCTCGGGATTATATCCGGAGACCTCTAAAACCCGGGGATGAATCATTCCCGCTCCCAGCACCTCCAACCAACCGCTTTGGCCACAAACCCGGCACCCTTCGCCCTGGCAAATCACACAGGAAATATCCACTTCCGCACTGGGTTCCGTAAAGGGAAAGAAGCTGGGGCGCAGACGTATTTTCAGCTCTTCACCAAACATCTGCCTGGCAAATAAAAGTAAAGTGCCTTTTAAATCACCTAAAGATATGTCTTTGTCCACGGCAAATCCCTCCACCTGATGAAACATAGGGGAATGAGTAGCATCATCATCTCTTCGGTACACCTTGCCGGGGGCTATTATTCGTAAAGGGACAGCGGGAGCCACCTTTTCCATCGTTCTGATCTGCACCGGTGAAGTATGCGTCCTTAAAACTATTTCTTCCGATATGTAAAAAGAATCCTGCATGTCCCTGGCCGGGTGTTCCTTGGGTATGTTAAGCGCCTCAAAATTATAATAATCGGTTTCAATCTCCGGCCCATCAGCGATAGTAAAACCCATCCCTAAAAATATTTCCTTTATCTCATCCATTACCAGGGTTAACGGATGGTTTTGACCTAAGAGGGGAATATTGCCGGGCAGGGTAACATCGAGCCTTTCTTTTTCCCATTGTGCTGCCTTTTCCCCTTGAGCCAGCTGAAGTTTTCTGTTTTCTATTAGTCCAGTGATTTCTTCTTTCACCTGGTTGGCCAGGTTCCCTATGACCGGCCTTTCCTCTTTAGAAAGGGAACCCATACTTCTCAGGACCTGGGTTATTTCTCCCTTTTTGCCTAAGAATTTTACCTGGACTTCCTTTAATTTTCCCGATTCCAGTACCTCTTGAATTTCCTTTTGTGCTCTTATTTTGATATCCTGTAACTTATCCTTCAATCTTTCATACCTCCTGATCTTTCATGTAAAAAATTAAACTTTCGTCAAAGGGACGAAAGTTTTTCCGCGGTACCACCCAAGTTAGTTCAACAATTTTCATGTTAAACTCAACTTATGTTCTCATAACGCCGAGCTGGCGGCCTTGCTTACACAGGACACAAATATCCCTTCAGCAGGCGGTTCCGGAGCGAACTTCAGTTAACTTTTCCCGGAAAAGCTTTCAGTCGGTGGCTTCTCCTCCCTTAGGGTCCGGTTAACCTACTCCTCTCCTTCATAACCTTTCCTCTTTACAATACAATCAACCTTTTATAAATCAGGTATGCAGCAACAGAACCGGTGGTCTCAAATAATTTCCAAAAAAATTCGGCGGTAAGCAAAATAAAGCACTTCCCTTCCGTAGTTTCGGAACTCATTAACACAAAAAAATTATAACATACCATTTTTGAAAAAACAAGCTGGAGCAGTTAAATAGAAGAAAAGTGCCTCTGTCTGACTCCTTCATAAACGATTACTCCCGCAGAGACCGATACATTGAGAGATTCTGCCGGCCCCAAAAGCGGTATCTTCATAAGTATATCCGCAGCCTCTTTAAATTCTTCACTTACTCCAAAGGCTTCGCTACCGAACACCACGGCAGTAGGAACTTTTAAGTCCGCATGAAAACAGCTTACTTCTCCCTCCAGGTCTGTAACTACAATATTAATGTTACAATCCTGCAGATAGTTTATTATGATCTGCACATCTTTAATCGCTACCACCGGGATTTGAAAAATGGCTCCCATGGTTCCCCTCAGGGTTTTCGGGTTATAGATATCCACCGTTCCCCGGGTAACAATCACCCCGGAAACCATTGCCGCTGAAGCAGTCCTGATAATTGAGCCCAGGTTTCCCGGGTCCTGGACTCCTGAAATAACCAGCACAAAAGGATTGATTGCCTCTGTAACCTGGCTTAAATGATACTCAGGCTTTTTAACCACCGCCAGAATTCCCTGGGGATTTTCCGTATCAGCAGTCTCTTTAAGAAGCCCTTTGGCAATATGTAAAATTCTCACCCCTGGCTGTTTGATAGAAATGGTTTGCAGCAGTTCTCTTCCCTTAACCCTTTTTAAAAGTTCTTCAGAGTATAAAACGGAAGTAAACTCAACCTCCTGCTGCAAAGCTTCTTCAATGAGCCGAACTCCTTCCAGGGGGATCAATTCCATCCTGTCCCTGTATTTCTTTTTTAAGAGGGAAGTATACAGTTTAACTTCCGGGTTTTGGCTGCTGGTAATTAAGACCAACTTTTCACCACCCCTACAACGTTTCCAACTTGCGAAGGTTATTATTTTTACCTGCTACAATCATAATATCCCCGTGGGATATTAAATTTTCCGCCTTAGGAGAGAGATTAATTTGACCCTCGGCCCCTCCCTTAATGGCAATGACATTCACACCAAATCTGACCCTTAGATCTAATTCTGCCAGGGTTTTTCCGGCGATAGACTCAGGCACCACAATTTCTACAATGCTAAAATCTGGAGAAAGTTCAATGTAATCTATGATATTTGACGCCACCAGGTTATGCGCCACACGGATTCCCATATCCCTTTCGGGAAAGATTACCCGGTCTGCACCGATACGGTACAGCACTTTACCGTGAAGCTCGGTACGGGCTTTAGCCACCACCTGTTTAACTCCAATTTCTTTGAGTATAAGAGTGGTGAGTATATTAGCCTGAATGTCCTGTCCGATACTCACAATAGCTACATCAAAGGTCTTAATTCCCAACGCCAACAGAGCATCCTCATTGGTAGAATCCGCCTGCACCGCATGGGTAACTTTATCGGTTATTTCCTGTACTTTGTCTTCACTGATATCCATTGCCAGGACATCATGCCCCATTTCAAAAAGAGTGGTGGCTATGCTGGCTCCAAAAATACCTATCCCAATAACCGCAAACTGCCTCATGAAACTCCTCCTTATCCCACCAGGACCCGTTCTTCCGGATACCTGAATGGAGCCTTCTTTTTTAATGCCTGAGCCAGAGCCAGGGTTAAGGTCAGAGGCCCTACCCGGCCTGCAAACATGGTAATAATAACCAAAATACGTCCTGCAGGGCTTAAGTCCGGGGTCAATCCCGCAGAAAGCCCTACCGTCCCAAAAGCGGAGAAAGTTTCGAATACAACCTCCAGAAAACGGGCACTTTCGGTGATGGTCAATAAAAGGGATACCCCAAACACCAAAAGTGATGAAACCACAATGATGGACAGGGCTTTGTTAACAATAACAAAAGGAAGCCGCCGGTGAAAAATAAAAACATCCTCCTGCCCCCTGATGATGGAAAGCACAGCAATAATGATCACACTGAAGGTTGTAGTCTTAATGCCTCCCCCCGTGGAGGCAGGAGACGCACCGATAAACATCAAAGCCATCAAAAAATACAGGGTGGCGTCGTGCAGCCTGTCCGTAGGAATCACGTTAAATCCCGCCGTCCTGGTAGTCGCCGCCGTAAAAGATGCATTGGCAACCTTGGATATTATGCCCATGTTAGCCAAGGTTTCGGGGTTGGCATTCTCAAGAATCAGGACTACTGCTGTTCCTAAAACTAATAAAATAAAACTGCTGACCAGCACAATCTTAGAATGCAGAGAGAGTTTCCTGAGATTTCTTTTCTCCTGAAGTTCTAAAAGGACCGTAAACCCCAGTCCCCCTATAACAAATAGAAACATGATAGTTCCCATCACCACATAATCATCATTAAAAACCGTAATGCTTCGAAAACCTCCGATTAAATCAAACCCTGCGTTACAAAAAGCGGAAATGGAGTGAAATATGCTGTAGTATAAACCGGTCTGCCAGCCATAAATCGGTACAAATCGCGTACTTAAAAACAGAGCTCCCAGGGCCTCCAGCAGGAACGTGAACATAATAATTTTTTTCGTCAGCTTAATCAACCCTGACAATGTGAGCTGATTTAAAGCCTCCTGGATCACCAGTCGTTCCTTAAGAGTAATCTTTCTACCCAGCATAACAAAAATAATGGTACCAGCCGTCATAAAGCCCAGTCCGCCAACCTGAATCAGGCACATGATCACAACCTGCCCGAAGGGAGTAAAAAATGTGCCGGTATCCACAACCACCAGGCCCGTTACACAAACTGCAGATGTGGCGGTAAAAAGAGCATCCAAAAAATTTATTCCTGTATAGGTGGAAATGGGCAGAGTCAGCAATACGGCCCCCACTAAAATAATTGCCGCAAAGCCAAACACCAATACTCTGGCAGGAGTTAACTTGTCGCCCTGTCGGTTCATATCTTTCACTCCAGTACAATTCCGGATGAAGTTTTAAATAAAATAAAGGCCTGAGTTACATTCTACCCAAGGAGCAGCTGTTCATTCCTTATTCAGGCCTTCTGTGTTTAGCTATTGAGTTGTTCTTTGGCAACCTTCACCAGTTGACTGAAAGCCTGGGCATCAGAAAACGCCAGTTCAGCCAGCATTTTTCGGTTGATTTCTACCCCTGCTTTTTTAAGTCCATTGACCATGGTGCTGTAGGACATCCCGTTCTGTCGTGCCGCCGCATTAATTCGGGTAATCCAAAGCCGCCTGAAATCTCTTTTCCTGGCCCTTCTGTCCCTGTACGCATAAGCTAATGATTTCATTACCTGCTGATTGGCAATTTTAAAAATCTTACTGTTGGAACCACGATAGCCTTTGGCCATCTTGAGTATTTTTTTATGTCTGCGTTTAACATTAACGCCTCTTTTAACTCTAGGCATTAATTATTCCCCCTTACATTATCTTTTAGAAACAATGTTCTTGTCATTAATATAATCCGTCCTTTTCTCCAAATATAATTTTAATACGGCAATAACTTCTTAACCCTTTTCATGTCCGCAGCGCTGACCAGAGTAGATTTACGCAGTTTTCTTTTCCTTTTCGATGTCTTCTTGGTTAAGAGATGGCTTTTAAACGCTTTCATGCGTTTCACTTTTCCTGTTTTAGTTTTCTTAAAACGCTTTGCAGCCCCTCTATGGGTTTTCATCTTAGGCATTTTTTTCCCCCCTGTTTTGTATAGGAGCAAGAATCATAATCATATTTCTTCCTTCTACCTTTGCTTTTTTTTCTACGGTAGAGTAATCCTTTAACGCTTCAGCAATTCTATCACAGACTACTTTTCCAAGTTCTGAATGAGTAATTTCTCTACCTCTGAACATAACGGTAACCTTTACTTTATCTTCATTTTCTAAAAAACGTTGAGCATTTTTTATTTTTACATTCAAGTCATGGTCTTCGATATTGGGACGTACTTTTACTTCTTTAACAGTAATTATTTTTTGTTTTTTCTTAGCTTCTTTATCTCTTTTGCTTTGCTCATACTTGTATTTCCCGTAATCCATAATCCTGCAGACAGGCGGTTTGGCATTAGGAGCCACATTAACCAGGTCCAGGTTCTTTTCCTGGGCCATATGAAGAGCTTCTTTTAAAGGTACGATTCCCAGCTGTTCCCCCTCGCTGTCAATTAACCTGACTTCCTTAGCCCGAATTTGTTCATTAATAAATGAATCCCTGCTAATATTATTTCACCTCCGAATTTATATTTCCTTACCCTTTAAAAATGCCAATAAAAAATAGCAGGTGGAAACCACCTGCATATGCACATAAGTCATTACCCGGCGACAGCCTTCAAGGCGTCTTAGGGTGAGAAGCAGTGGCTTCTTCTTAGAAAAACCTTATTCTATTAAATATCCTTTATTAATATACCATAATTAAACTGTCCAGTCAAAGTTTTAACAAATACTTTTTTCCTCCTGCTCTTTTTTCAGGGTTTCCAGCAAAGTTTCTAAAGGCTGCGGACCGATGTCCCCTTCGCCTCTTTTTCTCACAGCCACCTGGTTTTTTTCCATCTCCTTGTCCCCCACGATGAGCATATAAGGAATCTTTTGAACCTGGGCCTCTCTTATTTTATAGCCTACCTTTTCATTTCGCTCGTCAATCTCAACCCGGAACCCTTCCTCCCGCAGCTGCTGGGCTTTCTCCCGGGCATACTCAAAATGCCTGTCGGCAATGGGCAGGAAAATCACCTGAACCGGAGCAAGCCACAGAGGAAATGCCCCGCCGTAATGCTCAATTAAAAGGGCAAAAAACCGCTCAATGGCTCCGTAAACAACCCGGTGGATAATTACCGGCCGGTGTTTTTGCCCGTCTTCACCAATGTATGACAGGTCAAATTTTTCCGGCATCTGGAAGTCCAGCTGGGCGGTACCGCACTGCCAGTTTCTCCCCAGGCAGTCCTCCAGGATAAAGTCAATTTTAGGGCCGTAGAAAGCTCCATCCCCTTCGTTTACCTTGAAAGATATCTCGTTCTCCTCTAAAACTTCCCTTAGGGCGCTGGTGGCAATCTCCCACAATTCATCGGAACCCATGGCCTTTTCCGGTTTTGTGCTCAGTTCTACATGATACGTAAAGCCAAATACCTTATAAAAATGGTCAATTAAATCAATGACTTTCTTGACCTCCTCCTTCACCTGGGAGGGAAGCATGAAGATATGGGCATCATCCTGGGTAAAGTTTCTTACCCTCAGCAGGCCGTGCAGAGTACCCGAAAGCTCGTGGCGGTGTACTAATCCCAGTTCCGCTATGCGAAGGGGGAATTCCCGGTAGCTGTGCATACGAGTGTTGTAAACCAGCATGGCTCCCGGACAGTTCATGGGCTTAACTGCAAAATCCGTATCATCAATTTTGGTAAAATACATGTTTTCTTTATAGTGCTCCCAGTGGCCTGATTGTTCCCACAGCTTACGGTCTAAAATTATGGGAGTTTGTATCTCCTGATATCCGGCCTTGCGGTGTTCCTGCCTCCAGAATTTTAAAAGTTCTTCCCGAAGAATCATACCCTTGGGATGAAAGAAGGGAAACCCCGGGGCCTCTTCATGCATACTGTAAAGGTCCAGCTCTCTCCCCAGTTTACGGTGGTCTCTTTTCTTGGCCTCTTCCAGACGGTTCAAATACTCATCCAGCAGAGACTGCTTGGTAAAAGATGTCCCGTAAATGCGCTGGAGCATCGGGTTTCGCTCATCTCCTCTCCAGTAGGCTCCCGCCAGGCTTAATAATTTTACTGTTTTAATTTTTCCGGTAGAGGAAACATGGGGACCCGCACATAAATCCAAAAATTCTCCCTGCTGGTACAGACTGATCGTCTGGCCATCGGGCAGATCTTGAATTAGCTCCAGTTTATAATCTTCCCCTTTTCCCTTGAAAAAAGCCAAAGCCTCTTCACGGCTCAGTTCTTTCCTCTCTATGGGAAGGTTTTCCTTAATAATCTTTTTCATTTCCGCTTCAATTTTTTCAAGGTCTTCAGGAGAAAATGATTCAGGGACTTCAAAATCATAATAAAACCCGTTTTCTATAGAAGGGCCAATCCCCAGTTTAACCTTACCGAACAATCTCTGCACCGCCTGGGCCATAATATGGCTTGAGCTGTGACGATATATTTTGCTCCCCTCAGGGTCGTCAAAACGGATAAAGGAAAGACGGGCATCTTCCTCCAGAGGGCATTTCAGGTCAATGAGGTGGCCGTTTACCTGGGCAGCCAGTGCTTCCTTTTTTAACCTGCCCCCCATCTGATCTACAATTTCCTGCGGGGTGATTCCTTTAGGATATTCTTTTTTAGAGTCATCTGGAAAAGTAATAATAATTTTATTATTCATAGCATATCTCCTTTAATAATTTTTTAAAAATAAAAAACCACCCCTCCAGGGGCGGGATAAATTCCCACGGTTCCACCCTAATTCAACGGTTCACCGAAGTTCTCAGGTCTCCGTAACGAGGAGAGGACGGTACAGATTACTCACCATTATGGCTTCACCTGCACTGCTCAGAGTTGGTTTTCAGCCAATTATTTCTCAAGGCGCTTTCAGCCGGGACGCCTCTCTCTTTTCAAAAAATATACTGACCTACTCTTCTCATCATAGCATAATTTATATGAATTAAAAAAGATTATAATAGTTATTTAAAAACATGTCAAGTTAACGGATAAGGAAAACCAATATGGCCTGCACAATCCCAATAAAAAAACCCAGGCCGGCACCCAAATATTCTATATGTTTCAGCTCCCGTGAAGCAATAAATATAACCATTTGTTCTACCCTCTCCAGGGAGAGCTTATTCATTTTGCCTTCTACCATTTCACTAATTTTAACTTCGTCCCAGGCCTTACTAACTACATCCCTCATAATTATCTTTACATGTATACTCAATTCTTTTTTTACCAGGTCCGTGAGAAATTCATGAATAATTTTTTTTATGCCCGGAGGAATTATACTGGTGAGTTTCTCCTCTGTCCAACCTTTAATAATCCTCTCCGAAGCAGACAGCACTTCTCTTTCCATGGAATCATAATTAACCTGCTCCAGGATATCCTTTCGAGATAACAGCTCTTTTTCTACTATATCTCCAATAGAACGGGAAAGAGCCAATTTTCTCTTGGGGATAAGGCCTTGAATTCGAAAATTGAAAAAGGGGACTACTACCGGGTTTAAAGGGCGGAAAAGAAGCCTTAAGGCAATAATATTGGTAATCCACCCAATCAGCGCCCCGATTACAGGCAAAAAAACAAATATATACATAGATTAGCTGCCCCCTTTACTACTTGTTTCTTCTATTTTAGCAAAAAGAACCATAAAAAAAAACCGTTAAGGTTTTTTTAAAGTCGGATTCTCTGTCTTTTGCACAGCTTGCATTTCTTACAAATCTCAACTCTTTCATTGAATATGTTTAATATAGCTTCTACCGCTTTAGGATAATGATAGCATAAGACCTGGTGGACCACAATTTTTCTAGGGGCAAAGTTCACTAAATAGCTGATAATAAAATCTTCTTTCTGTACCTTAGAATGAAAATAACTAAATCCGCTTCCCTCTTGAAAACTATACTCTAATTCTTTAAATTCAGAATCCCTTATTTGAAAATTGCCCTCCTGGTCCGTCATAATATGAACCTGGTCAATTTTTGGCTCCTGAAGAGTAACGAAATATTTTAACAGCTTCAAAAACTCCTGGTATTCCTGTTCCATTAAAAAATCATCTATAGTAGACTCAACACAATATTTTAAATCCGCAAGATATTTTTTCAGCCTGAAATGTACAAAACCCTCTAGATTAATATAGCTGTTTTCCTGAAAATATTCCTGCAGTCGGTCAATAATATAAGCCTTTCCTTCACTTACTTTTTTCCTGCTGTTTTGTTCACTTATTTTATGTAAAGTTAAGTGAAGTATTATTTCCCTTTCTGATTGATTGAAATATGAATAATATCTTTTAATTAGACTTTCCAAAAGAAAATCCCTCATATAATCAACCACAAAATTATAGATAATGTGAGACATATACTGCTTTAGATATTTATCTGAATCCTCCCAAAGAGGCTTTTTAACATTCACAAAAAAACATAGATATGGTATATTATCCCTATGCAATTCTTTAAATTCTATTTTTTCCTGATTTTGTGAATGGTTATTTTTATAAAAAATAAATTTTTCTTTAAACGGAAAGTGGTACTTATCGGTTTCTACAATTACTCGGCTTGAGCCGCCCATTGTTCTTCCCCCCTTCATCAATTTATTATATGTTTGGTTTCATTTTTGTATACTTTGATTGAAGAGAAGAAGGCGGTATTTAAAATTTTTCATAAAAAAACACCGGTAATCGGTGTTATTTTTAAATGGTGGGTCGTGCAGGTATTGAACCTGCGGCCCCCTCCGCGTCAGGGAGGTGCTCTCCCACTGAGCTAACGACCCACAAATTTTTAATTTTACTATTTTATTATACAGGCTGTAAACATAAAAATCAAGCTGAACCGGTTCTATCTATTTCGCCCGTAGTTAAGTTCAACTTTTTTTTCTTTTTTTTCTGAAAACTTTTTCCCTTAGAGGATAATCCCGGAATTTATCGAATTTTGTATATAGTTGATATTGAGTGAAAAGGAAGTGCGAACTTTGATTGAATTAAATAACGTGACAAAACAGTATCCCGGCTGCACAGTCCCTGCGCTGGACAATGTTTCTTTGGGTATTGAGCGGGGCGAATTTGTATTTTTAGTAGGCCCAAGCGGGGCAGGGAAAAGTACGCTGATTAAACTAATTTTCCGGGAACAATTGCCATCTGGAGGCAAAATGCTTTTTGACGGCCGGAATATTGCGGCCTTGAAGCAGAATCAACTGCTGGAACACAGGCGCCAAATTGGCATGGTGTTTCAAGATTTCCGGCTTTTAAAACAAAAAACTGTCTTCGAAAATGTGGCCTTTGCCCTGGAGGTGTTGGGACGCTCACCTAAGGAAATTATAGAGAAAGTGCCGACGGCATTAGATAAAGTGGGCTTGTCAGGGAAAGCCCAATCATTCCCTGATAAGCTTTCCGGCGGAGAACAGCAGCGGGTGGGGATTGCCCGGGCTATCGTGAAGGATCCCCTGGTGATCATGGCGGATGAGCCTACCGGGAACCTGGACAGGGATAATTCCCGTCAGTTGATGGATCTATTTGAAACAATTAACCAAAACGGTACCACGGTGATTATCGCCACCCATGAATGGGAAATTGTTGACCGGATGCAGAAAAGGGTAGTTGCCCTGGAGTGCGGGCGCATGATTCGTGATGAACAACAGGGAGGTTACAGCCATGAACTTTAATTCATTTCGTTACTGTATGCGGCAAAGTATTATATCGCTGCATAGGAACCTGTGGCTGGCGGTGGTTACGGCAGGGATTATTGCCATCTCCCTGTCTATTTTGGGTGGATTTTTGCTGCTTGCTGTAAACGCCGACCAAATGATCAGAAATATTGGCACCAATGTGGAAATCGGTGTCTTTCTGGAAGACGGAGTGCAGGTGGAAGCCATACAACAGAAGTTGGACAACCATGCGGGGATCCATAGTTACACTTTTGTCTCTAAGGAACAGGGATTGGTAGATTTCGGCCACTCTCTGGGTGACCGGGTACTTTTGATAGGAATGGAGGGGGAGAACAATCCTCTTCCCGATTTATTTCGAGTACGGACTTTGGATGCAGAAAATGTGCCGGCTGTTGCTGCGGAGATTGCATCATACCCCGGTGTGGAAATGACGGACTACGGCGAAGAACTGGTGGGGCGCCTGTTAAAAATCACCGGTTGGGTAAACACATTGTTTTTGGCTGTAAGCATACTGCTTGCGCTGGGAGCAATCCTTTTAATCATTACCACCATCCGGCTCTCCGTGCTGGCCCGACAGGATGAAGTGAGTATTATGAAGTATCTGGGTGCCAGCAACTGGTTTATCCGTTTTCCGTTTTTACTGGAAGGGATGACCATGGGTTGGACGGGCACTCTGGCTGCAGCCGCTGCCTTAGCAGTGGTCTATTATAGACTGGCGACGTCACTGCAGCAGGAAGCACTGACCTTTTTTATCCAGCCGGTCACCGATACAGCACAGCTGCTGCCCATTTTTATCGGACTATTGCTGTTAGGAACATTGATGGGCGGGTTTGGCAGTTTTATCTCCGTTCGCAAATTCCTGCGGGTATAGCCGGTTGAAGGGAGGTTTGTACATGAGACGGTTTACAGCCATAACCTTAATTTGTATCTGTTTGCTTTTACTATCCGGGGGATATTATCGGGTTCACGGAAATCCAGCAATCCCTCAAAGCAGGGAAGAAATTGAGGAAGAAATCATTGAACTGGAAACCATTATTCGGGAACTGGGTGCCAATATAAAAGCACGGGAAGCCAGGCTTCGTGAAGTAGACGAACAACTGGAAAAAACGGAGGCAGAACTGAAGCGTACAGAAGTGGAACTGGCCGAATCCCATGCCAGTCTGAAAAAAAAGAACCACGCTTTTGCCAATCGTCTGCGCAGTGCATATATGAAAGGCGGGTTGTCTTACCTGGAAGTGCTTTTAGAAGCAGATAATTTTGGCGACCTAATTATTCGAATGGCTTATTTGACTAGAATATTTAATAAAGATGCGGAGCTTATTGCTGCCGTAAAACAAGAGTATGCTGTTTTGGAGGAACGGCAGGTGGCCTTTCAGGCACAAAGTGAAAGCATTGCCAATTTGCGTTTTCAACTTGAAGCGGAACGGGAGAACCTGCTGGCCCAGCGCAGGGAGCATGAAGCGCTGCTGAAGGCAGCGAAGAAGGACCTGGCGGAAGCCACGCCCCAGGCAGAGCGAAGGCCGGCTTACGGGGTTGTGTTTGACAACCATTCAGCAGCACGGCCGCAGCACGGCCTTTCTCAAGCTACAGTGGTGTACGAGTATGAAGTGGAAAGCCGCATCACCCGTTACCTTGCATTATTTTCCAGCTTTCCCAGTAAAGTGGGGCCGATCCGCAGCGCCCGGGAACATAGTATTATGCTGGCTATGGAAAATAATGTTCATTACATCTATTCCAGTGGTTCCCAGGACAACCTGAATCGAATCAGTGAGTGGAATGTGAGGGGGACCAATGCACTCTCCTCCGGCAGTTCCAGTATTTATCGAGACTCTGCACGAAGAGCCCCCCACAACCTCTATGTTAACCTGGCAACCCTAAGAGCTGCTTCAGCCTCTTCAAAGGTGGTTATTCGGCCAGTTATTATTGCCCGCCAGGGATCAACGGCACAGTCCTTTTCCCTGCAGTACAGCAGTACGTATAAGGTCAGTTACCAGTATGACTCCGAACAGAGCGCTTACCGCCGCTTTATCAACGGGCAGGCGCACCGCGATGCCACTGGAAGGGCTATAATAGCTCGCAATGTGTTCGTCCAGTATGTACCCCATCCCCATGACAGCCGAAACCGGCCTACACCACAAATTATCGGTTCTGGCCCCATTGATTATTATGTGCAGGGGCAGCGTTTTAGAGGAACATGGCGTAAAGACAGCATGAACAGCCCTACCCGTTTCTATTACCAGGACGGACAGGAAATTGAGCGGGTTCATGGCCAGACCTGGATTCAATTGGCACGGCCCTAAAATCCTCTCGTGGTTAATAGAACCCTGGGCTTCCAGCCGGGTTTTCTAAACTTATGAAATAATCAAAAAAGAACCGCGCTGCGGTTCTTTTTTGATCTGTTGGTTTTGGTTTTACATTATGCCGTTGTTGACTAATATAACATGAGTAGCGGTTCCCTCTTTAAAATACGGTAATAGCTTGCTGTTGTCAAATCTAACAAATGCGGGGCAGCGGAATACCCGCCAGGTAATGAAGATATTTTGTCCCACCAAAAAAAGTCTTAAGATATACCTTTCCGCTTCCCTCTCCTACTTCTCCGATGATTTGGGCTTCCTTCCCCAGGGGGTCCTCTCTAAGTAGTTGGACAAGGTTATCTGCCTGCCCCGCTTCCACGATGGTTATAAATTTGCCCTCGTTGGCCAAGTAGAGGGGGTCCAAACCCAGCATCTCCGCTGTGCTTCTTACCTCCTCATTTACAGGCACCTGCTCTTCGAAAATGGTAAAATCCAGGCAGGAGAACTCTGCGATTTCCTTTAGCGTGGTAGCCAGGCCTCCCCGGGTGGGGTCCCGCATAATTTTTATTCCTGTAATTTCTTTTAAGACCTTTTGGATAATGCAATTTAAAGGAGCGCAGTCGCTCAGCAAACCTTCTCCCAGGCCCAGTTCCTGACGTCGGGTCAGCACCGTCAGGCCGTGGTCTCCTAAGGTACCGTTAATCACAATTTTATCTCCTGGCTTTACAGCCTCATACCCCAGGGTAACGCCCTCTACTGCAGTTCCAATTCCGGTGGTGTTAATAAATATTTTATCCCCATGGCCCTTCTCCACCACTTTTGTATCTCCGGCCACAATCAGCACCCCGGCCTCTTCTGCCGTGCGGGCCATGGACACTACCACCTCTTCCAGTTCAGAAATAAGCAGTCCCTCCTCCAGTATAAAGCCCACCGTTAAGAAACGAGGCCGGGCACCGCTTACCGCTAAATCGTTTACTGTTCCGCATACCGCCAGCTTTCCAATGTCCCCCCCGGGAAAAAATATTGGAGATACGACAAAGGAATCGGTAGAAACTACAATCCCTTCCCCTTCACTAAAAGAATTTAAGCAAACAGAATCAGTCAATTTGTTTAGATACTCATTTTTAAAATATTTTAAGAAAATATCTTTTACCAGGTTGTGGGTTAAAATTCCCCCATCTCCGTGGGAAAGGATAATAATATCAGACAAAAGAACCACCCTCTATTCCCGGGAATCGTACTCATAATAAGCGGCACAGGCACCTTCGGAGGATACCATACAGGGGCCCACCGGCCGGGATGGTTTACATTCTTTGCCAAACATGCCGCATTCTGTTGGAACAATTTTACCTGTAAGCACCTCTCCGCATTGGCAGCCCTCCGGATTAAAAGGTCTGGAGATCTCCACGGGAAAACGCTTTAAGGCATCATATTTTTGCAAATCCTTGTGTAAAACCAGGGAACTGGCAGGTATTTTCCCCAACCCTCTCCAAGAACCCTCTTCCGTATCAAAGAATTCCCGGATTACTGCCTGAGCTGTTTTGTTTCCTTCTTCCCGAACTACCCGGCTGTAATTATTATCTATCCGACAGTCCTTCCGGTCCATCTGTAAAATCAAGTTTTCCAGCGCCCCCAGCAGATCCATGGGCTCAAACCCCGCAATTACCCCCGGAATACCAAATTCCAGGGCTAAAAAATCAAAGGCTTTTCTACCAATAACTGCACTGACATGCCCGGGAAGAATAAACCCATCCACTCTCAGGTCCTTGTCCTTCAAAAGAGCTCTCAAGGCAGGTATGACCAGCTTATGGACAGAAAATACGGAATAATTTTTTATCCCCTGATCCTCTGCCTCCTGTATACTCAAAGCTACCGCCGGAGCGGTGGTTTCAAAACCAATTCCCAAAAATACCATCTGTTTTCCAGGGTTTCTCTTGGCCCACTGTACCGCATCGGAGGGAGAGTAAAATATTTCTACCCGGGCTCCCCGGGCCTTCTCCTGTTCCAGGGAAGTACGGCTGCCCGGGACTCTTACCATGTCCCCAAATGTCCCCAACACCACATTATCTAAGGAACTTAAAGCAATCATACGGTCAATATCCCCCTGATCGGTAACACAGACAGGACATCCGGGGCCGCTCCTTAAGTCTACTATATCCTCTAGAACTTTTCTTAGTCCTGTCTGGGAAAAAGCAGCAGTATGGGTCCCGCAGACCTCCATGAACAACGGCCGTCTTCCCAGCTTTTCTTTCAATTCCTGTCCTCTGCTTTTCACTTCCTGAAGCAGCCGGCGGGAAAGCTGCCGATCTCTAAACTTTAAAAGATTGGCCCTTTCCTCTTCCTCCTGTTTTATAATCCATTTCGCCACAAGATGAGCCCCCTTCCCCTTTACATTTCCTCTTCTATAGTTAACATTTCCTCCCAAAGTTTAATCCTCTCCTCTGCCTCCAGGAGATCAATTTTTTCCAGGGCATATCCCGCGTGAATCAAAACATAGTCATCCACTTTCACATCGGGAATCAGGGCAATCCCCACCCAACGGGGCACCCCAAAGGAGTCTACCAGGGCAGTTCGGTTTTCATTATTAATCATCATCACTTTCGCCGGAACTGCTAGACACATGATTTAGCCACCTCCAGTACGTAATAACCGCCTGCCCCAGGGAAATTCCCCCATCGTTGGGCGGCACATTTTGATGCGTAAACACCTCAAATCCCAGTTCCTCTAACAATTTTTTAGACCGGACCAGGAGATACCGGTTATGCCAGACACCTCCGCTGAAAACCACTTTTTTTATTCCACTTTTTTCACCGATTATCAATACTGCTTTTTGGATTATGGAAACCAGCGTATCATGAAACCGGCGAGCTGCTAAATCTTTCTCCTTATGACCCTCAAAATCCTTCACCATTTCCTTCCATGTAGATGCCGGGTTTATGACTCCCTCTTTAATTATGAAGGGATAAGGTTCTATTTCTGTACAATTATAAAAATTCCTGTTTAAAACTAACTCCCCCAGTTCAACCGCCGCCTGACCTTCGTAACTGCTTGTTTCGCAAACCCCTAAAAATGCAGAAACCGCATCGAAGAATCTGCCGCAGCTGGAAACAGGAGGACAGTTAAAATCTTTTTCTAAAAGGTTAATGACTGCTTCCAGTTCTCTTCCTTTATCTTTAAACCTCTCCCGGGCAACAGCTTTTCCCTTCTCCCCCAGGCAGGTAATAAGATAAGATACAGCTGTCCTCCAGCTCTGCTTTATAGAAATTTCTCCACCGGGCAGCGGCAGGGATGACAGGTGAATTTCCCTCTGAAAATCCAGGTAATCCCCGGTAAAAAATTCAAAACCCCACATTTTACCATCCAGACCGTATCCGGTGCCGTCCAGAATTACCCCAATCACCGGTTCTGTTAGACCATTCTCCGCCATACAACTGGCCATGTGGGCGTGGTGATGCTGTACTGCAAATTTTTCCTCTGCTTTTATTTCCGCAGCCATCCTGGTTGTCCAGTAATGGGGATGCATATCATGAGCAAGAATCTGGGGTTCCAGCTGAAAGAATTTTTTAAAGTGCTCCAGGCTGGTGTTGAAATGATCTTCAGATTCCACCGAATCCATTTCTCCGATATACTGGCTGAGAAAAGCCTGTTCGCCTTTTAATAAACAGAAGGTGTTTTTCATTTCCCCTCCCAGGGCCAGCACCACTTCTTCTTTTAGTTTTTTATCCGTACCAGTTTTATCCTTTCCCCGCTGGGGAATAGGGACAAAAATGGGCCCGGGCACATAACCCCTGGATCGTCGGTATATCTGCGTCCGTTCCTCTATTACCGTCACCAGGGAATCGTCACAGCGATTGATAATGTCCCGGTTATGCCATAAGAAATAATTTGCAATTCCCCCCAGTTCAACCAGGGCTCTTTCATTGTCCCGGGTTAAGGGCAAATCTCTTAAGTTAGCGCTGGTCATCACCAGCAGCTCAAAGGGACCATTAAAAAGTAAAAAGTGAAGGGGAGTGTAAGGCAACATAACCCCAAGAGTTTTTAGCTTGGGAGCTATTTCTTCAAGCAGACCCCTTCCTTTCTTATGCAAAATAACAATGGGCGCCTTAGGAGATCGCAGAAGTTCCTCTTCCAGAGATCCCAGGAAGCAGTATTTTTTTACTGTATCTAAATCCCTGGCCATAACTGCAAAGGGCTTAAAAGGACGGTTTTTCCTTTCCCTTAAGTTATTCAGAGCTTTTCTGCTGTGGGCGTCACAGGCCAGGTGGAACCCACCCAAACTCTTTACCGCAATAACCCTGCCTTCCTCCAGCAGCTTCCATAAATTATCCAACCAGTTTCCCGGAAGTTCACAGCCCTTTTCATCTACTAGAGATACCTCCGGACCGCATTGGGAACAGGCGATGGGCTGCGCATGAAACCTTCTGTCCGATGGATCATTATATTCTCGATTACATTCACTACACATGGGAAAAGGCGCCATGGAAGTTTTGTCCCGGTCATAGGGAACATCCTTAATCAGGGTGAACCGGGGGCCGCAGTTGGTACAGTTGGTAAAGGGATAACGGTAATGCCGGTCCCAAGGATTCAGCATGTCCCGTTCACATTCCTCGCAGCAGCCCACATACGGAGGAACCAGAGCTTCCCTCTGGGATTCGCTTCTGCTGGTTAATATTGTAAAACCTTCAAAGCCTGAATAAGATATTATTTCCTTTGTAATTTTATTTATTACCGAAAGTCGAGGGGGCTTGTTTAAAAGGTCCTGATAAAACCCTTCCACCCCATTTTCTTCTCCTTCTATAACAATAATTACTCCACGACTAGAATTTAAAACAGTCCCTGTTAGATCATGAACCAGGGCCAGGTTGTAGACAAATGGACGAAAACCTACCCCTTGAACAATTCCCTTAACAGTTATTCTCCAACAGACCTGCTTTTCCCTTTTTGCATATCCCTGATCCATGAAATCCACGCTCCCATGCCATCTCCTTTTGTAGCGGAAACAGGAAATATCTCCAGATAGCCGTTAATATCTTTAATCTCATCAATGACCTGTTCCAGTTGAAAGTCTGTATAAGGTATGAGGTCAATTTTATTGATGATACTAGCCCTGGACTGCCTAAAAATTAGAGGATACTTGGCGGGCTTATCGCTACCTTCACTGACACTTAAAACCGCCACTTTAAAATCCTCCCCCAGATCAAACTCCGCAGGGCAGACCAGGTTGCCCACATTTTCTATGACGATCATATCCAGTTTCTCCAGGGGCAGTTCTTTCAGTACCCCGGCAATCATGCCGGCATCCAGATGACAGGCGCCGGCAGTATTAATCTGTATTACTTCAACCCCTTTATTTTCTAACCGTTCAGCGTCGCGGCTGGTATAAATATCCCCTTCAATCACCGCAATATTCAGCTCTCCCGCAAGGATATCCAACATATTTTCCAAAAGGGTGGTTTTCCCAGCCCCCGGTGAACTAATTAAGTTGATCGTCAGGATTTTATGACGGGTAAAAATCCCCCTGTTCCTTTCAGCCATACCGGCGTTAGTTTTTAACAGATCCTGGGCCATAAATACTTTCAAAAAAACCGCCTCCCTTAAATATCAAGGATGAATAAATATCTGAATAAATATATAGGGGATTATTCCGATCATTATTCACCCTCAAAATATTCCACAAACAGTTCCCTGCCCTCCAAAATATCGGTCCTGCTGCTGATACATTGAGGACAGCTGTATTTCAGGCCTTCCGGCGTGAAAACCAGATGACAATCACGACAGATAAGTTTTACGGGCCTGTTCTCAATCTCAAGAACTGCCTCCCGGGCAGAAGTATCCCTACTTAAAACCTCAAAAGCAAACTGCAGCGCCTCAGGCATGGCTGAGGTCATTTCTCCTACAACAATTTTCACCTTTTCTATTTTTTTTATTTGATATGTTTCCGCCTGTTCCAGCACGGCTTCTAATATGCCTCGTACTAGAGCCAATTCATGCATATTTTTCACCTTTATTAAGTTTTTTTAATATATACAATATCCCAAGCTCTACATAAAAAGACACAATATAAACAAACTGCAGTAGCTTTAGGCCTATCCTCATGTGCCGCCACTTTTTCGTCAGCATAGGGGTCTATACTACAAGTATAATTTTTACATTATGAAAAAGGATTTCCAGAAAATAGCTAGAATGAATTTAATTATATCAAGGATATATAAAAAGCTCATACACATTATTTGTAATTATATATCAAGTATATCCGTATAATTAAGAGAATTTTTTTTGCTGCAAATCTTTTTTTCTTATTAACTGTTACTTTAGTAACATACTAACATATATAATTAATTTGTCCAGCATATGTATTATAAGGGAGTACCTTCTGCTCATATCATCTTCTATTTTTTCCTCTAACCTGTGACTTATGTAACAAATAAACTTCCACTATTTTTTTCCTCTAACCTGTGACTTATGTAACAAATAAACTTCCACTATTTTTTTCCTCTAACCTGTGACTTATGT
>PWJM01000135.1 GCA_003560915.1 Syntrophomonadaceae bacterium | reverse complement strand
CTGGAGAGAAATGAGGAGAGGGAGGCTCCGGTGCCCCGGGAGACCATTATTAAAAAAGAACAGGTGCTGATTCCTCCCACCCGGGAGGAGGGTTTTGACCAGCTTTTGGAGACCCGGGGCTGAAGTGGGCCTGGGGGATAATAAGTGAAACGGACTTTTCATGAGTTTGCCCCGATTCAGGCTGAACCGGTCTGGAAACACAGCAATATATGACATTTCCCGGGAAATATTTAGAAATATGTCGGCTGCTTCACTTTGGGAGAAAAAGCAGGAATTTTCAGTTTCAGGGTAGAATTAGGCACTATGTCCGCTTATTGGATACAGCCCTGGGTTCTGGCCTGGGGTGGAATGATGATGAAGGAAGTGAAACCTGTGGCAGTGGAGACCCGAGAAGAAATCTTTTCCCTGACGGGAAGGGAAGTAAAGCTTTTAGTGGTGAAGGATATCGAGGCCCTGGTGACCAATCCCGATGATGAGGATAATATTCCGTATTGGGCGGATATCTGGCCGGCATCCCGGATTATGGCTTCATATATCTGGGAGGAGATGGAGTTTGCCGGGGCGGAGGTATTGGAACTGGGGGCCGGTCTGGGCCTGCCGGGGATTGTGGCGGGTTTGAAGGGGGCTAAAGTTACCTTTTCCGACTACAAAGAGGACGCCCTGGAAATCACCCTTTACAACGCAGGAAAAAACGGGGTAAAGGAAGCAGATACTTATTTGGGGGATTGGCGGGACTTTCGGCTGGCTAAGAAATTTGACTGGATTTTGGGGTCGGATATTCTTTACAACCCCCGGTTGAATCCCTTTGCTGAAAAAATCTTATTAGACAACTTGAAGGAGGAGGGCAGCCTTTTAATTACCCATGCCCGAAGGCCCTCCACCTATGAAGCCCTGGAAAGGCTGAAGGCTGCGGGGAATTTTGGTGAGGAAGTTCGTGAGGTGGCTATTACCCTGGAGGACGACTATTATCCTAATTATATGATTTCCCTGCACCGCCTGCAAAGGAAGGAGAAATATGTTTAGAGTTTTGTTATTTGATCTGGACGGAACCTTGATCCAGGTGGATATGAGGGTTTTCGTGAAAGAATATTTTCGACATTTAGGCATGCACCTGAGCCCGGTGATTGACCCTCAGCAGCTGAAAGAGCACCTGGGATATGCTACCCAACAGATGATTTTTAACCAGGACCCTGAAAAAACTAACAGAGAGGTGTTCTGGGAGGTATTCCTGGACCGGGTGGAATTACCCCTGGACCTTTTGGAACCATTGATTGATGAGTTTTACCAGCATAAGTTTAAAAACCTCAAGCCCTTTACCCGCTGTAAACCGGAAGCCCGGGCAGTGATGGACCGGGCAGAGGGGCTGAACTTTGAACTGGTTTTAGCCACCAACCCCGTATTTCCCTCTTCGGCCATCTATCAGCGAATGCAGTGGGGTAAAGTAGACCGGTATGACTACAGCCTGGTGACCACCTATGAAAACATGCATTTCTGCAAACCTAACCCCCAATACTACCTGGAGATTCTGGATAAGGTGGGGGCAGATCCAGGGGAGTGCCTGATGATTGGAAATGACGTGGACGATGACCTGTGTGCTGCGGAGGTGGGGATCAAGACGTATCTGGTGGAAGACTTTCTCATTAACCGGCATGAGCGTCCCTTTGAGGCGGATTACCGGGGCAGCTTAAAAGAACTGCCGGATTTTCTGGAGGAAGTCGCAGGAGCTTCCCGCCGTACCTGAGGGTTCTTGCACAATCATAATAGAAAGATAAGGGAATATTAAGGGAATTTAGCAAAGAATATTGGTTGGTGCTATAGATTTTGTGGTAAAATAACGAGAAATGGAGGGATGACTGTGAATAAGAAAAAGAAGAAGGTTAAAACGGGGCCCCGAAATCCCCTGGCAGATAAGCCGCTGGAAAAATTATTGGATATTCTCATTATGGAAGGCATTAAGGATGACTATGACCCGGTAATGGAAGTTCTGAAGGAGCGCAAATCGGAGGCCGTGGTGAAAATTTTCGATAAAATAATGAGAGGGGAAGGGGTGCAGGAACTATCCAACCTGAGCGAAGCCCTGGCCCTGCTCAGTGTAGATGAAAGTGAATTTGAAAGGTACAAGGAAGAAGTTTATAAATTAGACCCCCAGAAGGCCGACGTGATGATTACCGGATACTGGCGGCTGCCCAAAATTTCCGACAGCCAATGGATCTGGGAAAGGGTAAAGAAGTCATTTGTCACCGATGAGAAGGTGGTATATTACCAGCTTTTGATGGACCGCTTTTTAGATGCCCGGGCCATGAGGGAGAGCCTCTCCTATATTTTAAAGAAAAACCTGACGGGACATGTAACGTACTATCGCAAATCCCTGTTGAATTACTTGACTTACAAAGGGCTTTCCCCTCTTAAGGAGGAAATCTTGGATCTTCCCCGGGAAGAGGGAGTACTTCTTTCGGGTGTCTGGAATGAGGTGGGCAAGGAGCAGGCTCCACCTACAAAGGTGGGGGATGAATTGATTCAGCCTCTGGGGGAAGAGGATCTGTTAAAGGAGCAGGAGGAACTGCTGCGCCTGGGTGCGGATAAAGATACGGAAGCTCAGCTGAATGCGCTGATGTATGTGAAGCGGGCGCAGCCACAGCTGAATGAATATATTCTGCCTTACCTGGAATCTCCCTCCTGGAGAGTCAGATTTGAGGCGGTGTACCGGATTTTTCCACATCAGGACCAGAAATATGTGGATAAGCTGTGGGAAATCTTCGACAGTCCCCAGGCTTCTATGGAGGAAAAATATGCGGCCATTTCCGTATTGACCACCTGTGGCCTGGATCTGGTCATTGACCGGTTGACCGAAGTGGTGAAGGATCCAAGCCAGAACCTTTCCATTCGTTTTTCTATACCGGCTTCGGTAATCCTTCCCAACAAGGAGATGCTGGATAAGCTTAAACCCTCAGCCCTGCTGCTCCGTTGGGTGGAATTTCTGAAAGACATTGTTTATAATACTGAACAGCCCTTCCTGCTGAGGTTTTCAGCGGCCAGCAAGCTGTCAGGCATTTATATGGAAAACTTTACATCCCTTTGGAGTGATATGGAAAAGCAGCTTTACCTGCTGGGAACCGGTACCGACGTGATTGTAGATGTATATACTCAATACGGTATGGACCTGGTGGAACCACTGATTTATTTGCACCAGGTGATGCAGGAATACGGAAGTGAATCCGGGAAAGAAGTGGAGATTCTAAAAAAATTGGGCCCGGGGATCAATGAGAAACTTCTGGAGACCCTGCAGGGGGAGGACATCATTGCCCAGTACAGCGCCCTGCGGCTTTTGACTATTTTCCCGGAGGAGAAGACGGCGGAGGTTCTTTTGGAGATGCTGCCGAAGATGATTGAAACGGAGAAATTTATGATGGTAAGGACCATTTCCCAAGCCCTATCTTTCTTCCAGGAGCATAGGATTAAGGTGGCGGATCCCCTGTTGGAAATCTTAAAACAGGATGGCCTGGACGAGTACGTGATCCAGTGCCTGGTGACCACCCTGTGTGCCCTGGGGCAGCCCCGGGTACTGCCGGTGCTCTTTCAACGGATTGAGGAGGGCAAAATCTACGGCGTAGCCTTTGGACAGATGACCATGGCGGTGGGGAACCTCTGTAAAGAGCGCCCCCGGGCCTTTGAAGTGGTGGAAGAGAAGATGAATGACGAGGAGCATCCTCTGCTGAGGGAATTCGCCAACCAGGTAATGCAGTATCTGATGCAGGAAAGGCAAGCGGAAATGGAGAGGCAGCAGCAGCAGTAGAGAAGGGGAAAGTGCCGGATGGTATATTTCCTGAAAATAATAATAATGATAGAAGTAGAGGATAAAAAGAAAAATTTGTTGTAAATTCCTGGTGAAAGGGGAACAGGAAGATGCTTACCATGAAAGTGAAAGATGTGGTTTTTGACCAGACGCTGGGTTCCGTGGTTCTTCTGGTGAACCCACAGGAAACGAAGATACTGCCCATCTGGGTGGGCCTTTTCGAGGCCCAATCCATTGCCATAGGCCTTCATCAGGTGGAGACCCCGCGGCCCATGACCCACGATTTGATGAACAGCCTGTGCCAGACCCTGGGGGCTGAGGTACATAAGATTGTGGTCAGTGACATGGTGGAGGGGACATATTACGCAGAAATTTACCTGAAGAAGGAAGACGGGGAGATTGTGATGGATTCCAGGCCCAGTGATGCTATTGCCCTGGCCCTGAAAGCCGGTGTGGAAATTTATGTCACGGATAAAGTTTTGGACCAGGCCATGGATATGGAAGACCTGGATGAAGACAAGAAAGAGGAATTGAAGGCTTTGCTGGATTCCTTGAAACCCGAGGACGACGATAATAGAATTTTGCACTAGGGGAGAGGGAATAAGAGAGGGTTATTGAGTAAAAGTAAGAAATGACCCTAATTATTTGAGCAGTTACTGTTGGAACAAACAAACATAAAGGCAGGCGCCGGGCGCCTGCCTTTATTAATGGTGTGGAAACATGGCTTCCGCAAACAGCACGGGAGCCATGTTTAGTTTTCATAGGGCCTTTGGGTGAGAACCTCCTCAATGGTGTGCCAGATCTCCGGCCGTTCAAAGCCCCTTCTCCAGGAAGCCACGCCGGCCAGGCCGTACTTTCGGACCAGGTGAATCCGGCTGGCCATGGAGGTTTCTTCCTCCAGCCAGGTGCGGAAGCGGCCCTCCTCCGTGGTGTATTCGGCGTAGAACTGTCCGGCCCGCTCATCCCAAACCGGTTCTGCGCCTTTTTCTTTTAGATGGGCTTCTATACCGGCCATGGAGTAGGCCCGGGAGGACACCTTTATGCTGCCATCTTCCTCCTTCTCCTCCTGCCAGAGGCGGGTATAGAAGGGGACCCCCAGGACCAATTTCTCCGGTGGAACCTCCTCTAAAATGGCTTCCAGGTTTCTCTCTACCCAGGGGAGGGAGGATACGGACCCGGCGGTGGGGCTGCTGCCCCAATGTTCGTCGTAGGCCATGACCATGATATAGTCGGCGGCCTGGGCCAGGGCTTTCCGGTCATAAATCCGGGACCAGTGGACGCTGGTGGAAATAAATGTTACGTCCACCGACAGGGTCAACTCCTGTTCGTGCAGCAGGGGAGCCAGTTCCCGGGTGAACTGCACAAAGTGTTCTTTATCCTCCAGGTACATATTTTCAAAGTCCAGGTTGATCCCGTTTAACTGGTAGAGCTCCGCATAGATCAACAGCTGGTTAATCATGTACTGTCTTTTTTGGGGACTGCCCAGTACGGCCCGGGTCAGATCCTTGTCGAAGTTGTTGCTGAACAGGGCCCATACCTGGTATCCCTGCTCCTGCGCCCAGTT
>PWJM01000047.1 GCA_003560915.1 Syntrophomonadaceae bacterium | reverse complement strand
ATTCTTTTGCTTTCTCGATAACTCTCTTATCCACGTTTAATGTCAGTTTTGTGTTCATAACATATTATTTTACGTGTAAATATAATAACTATTTACGTAATAATAAACCGAAAAACATATGAAGTTTAATAATGCAGGGGTTTTTAAGGCATCCAACTTCTAAATACTTCTCCCTCTGTTGTGTAAAGATATATTAGTAATGAGTCACTGTAGTTTGTTCCGTAACTTTTCACAAGTTTTTCGAGGGAAGAGGTGATAATTCACAATGCAATCACTCAAGGCTACCGCGCATGATAATGGATAAAGACAGACAAACTCTTATAGACTACCGCGTTGTGGATAAAAAAAGACTCTTAATAATATCACACCCATAGAAGACGGCTGCGAAATGGTCACTACATAACCCTAACTTCAGGGCGTTCTGGTTCGGAACAAACAAGCTGTTTGCAAACTCCCTGTTCTTCGGTCAGATCATGGGGAGGTAGAATTATTATTTCTCCCGCCCCGCTCCTGAAATTCGAATAAACTCTTTCAGTTTACTCTCAGAAATCGGAGCGGTCATGTTGTTCGCTAAACACAGTAATCTATCTTTTAATACTAACCTCTCAACATGCATTAAATTAACAATATAAGATTTATGGCACCTGTGAAAAGAATCCGTCTTGTCAAGAATGCTTTTCTCAATATATAACAAGCTGTAGAGGGACAATAAAGGTTTTTCTGCAGAAACAAGGTAGACATATGAATTGTTCCTATTGGCTCTGAACATTATAATTTCATCATAATCGTAATATTCAAAACCAACCGGTGATTTCAAAACAACAGGCTTAAACTCTCTGTTAGTTAAATCACTCATAAATCAACTTCCCCTTCCTGAAGACAACAGAAGAATTGTTTGACAAACTATATCCAATATAGTAAAAGTAGCTCTGTTTTGCAAAAGATTTTAATATCAATTCGTTTCCAGTGAGAAACGGTACCAGTTTCCCGCAGGAATTATTGCTCAGATCAGCATTAACAAATGTCTGATTTGATCAAAAATGTACTGAACAACCATGCGGTAGATGACAACTCCTCCTTTCAGGCATTATTCTATCAGAACAATTACTCCCTGATCCCGGTACATTACATCCAGGCTGATTTCTACAATATAATTCCCACTCCCGTAACCAGCCATATTAAGTTGATGATGATAACGGCCGGGTGGCAGAAAACCGAGATCTTCAGACTTGACCTTACGGCCATCCAAATTAAATACAGATAATTCAATCTTTCCTCCGCGCTCTATACTATACTGAATGAGAGTGTTTGAACCGAGCTGATTAAGATAGTCCGGGTGAAACTTCAATAGTCTTCATTCCTGCATAAAAAGGATTATTGAGAGTTATTATGGGTTCCTTATGAATTTTTTTGTATAATAAAAGACTTGTTGATCTGTATCTGTATCTCTTCTCGTCCAAAAGAGATAAAGCTCATTGGCTGACTTGTCAAAAGCAAGTGAACTCCAGATAGCCGTCCCAACAAAATCAAGTTTGGTCAAATCTTCCCACTGTCCTGTTTTTGGAGACATGCTGCTATACCATAAACTCTCCTGCCCGGGTGCCCCTAGCACCAACGAGATTCCGCTAAAATGCAGGCGGCCATACGAATCGATTATTGTTTCAAAAGAATAAAATCCACCGAAACCAGGATCAAGTTTAAAAATCATTTCCGGTTCTGTCCAGCTAATCCCTCCGTCATCAGAAGTGCTATGCCAGATTTCATCCGGTATCAATTCCATGTCAACCTCGCGTCCCCAGATCAGATGCAATGTTTCATCGGGCCCATGAATCAATTGAAGATCAAAAGAAGGTTTTTCCCTGGTAGATATTAATACAATTACCGGGTCACTCCATGAAATGCCATCATCATCAGAGTAGGTTATCAATACATCATTTTTTGATGGAATTTGTTGATTGAGACCAGTATAAGCTATTACAAGTCGCCCCCCGGGTAAGGCTGCGATATTATTATAACCAACAGTGGGTTGCACAAAGCTGGGAGAACTCCAATGCCCGCTTTTGTCTCTGTTCATATAAACATTAAATGGAGTATCTCCAAATACAACATGTAAATTCCCATGGCTATCCTCAGTTAAACTTAAGGGGAATAGGATATCTCCTAAACCTACGCTACCTAATTTACCTGCATATATATGTTCTGGCTCATTAGTTTTATCATCAAGTTTAAAATAAGTGACATCAGTTGAATAACCAAGTGCTTGCGGCCTTGGAGTTACCCAATTTTCAAAATCGGGATCCTGGCGGCGATCTCCCCAGAGAAAATGCAGATTACCAGATCGTCCGCGCAAAATTGAAGGCCATTCCGAGGGTATATTATCCTGGCTGAGCTTTTTTATCTCCAGCTCCTTTCCAGGCTCTTGCCGCAGTAAATATATCCCCGAATATTCATTGTACTTCAACCAGTCTTGAAAAAGAGAAAAGGAGGAAACAACATTCATTGTACCAGCATTAACATCAGCCTCAAAACGAATGGGCCAGAAAGAATTGGGGTTTGAATAGTAAAGCACAGGCTCTGACCATTGTGAAGGGGGATCAATCGGAGCAGGATCCTTGCTGCAGTTTTGAAAACCCGCAATAGAAATAAAAACCAGGAATAAAAGCCAGATTATTCTTTTCATTTGTTTTCTGATTTTAAGAACCCGGTGGTTTTGACAAATGCCAAAACCACCGGGTTTTTTATATTAAAAATTTTTTTGATCATCTGAATTTCGAATATAAAGGTAGCCACCCTGTATAAACCAATGATCCCCATGTTGAGACCAATTAGATGGCGGCTCACCATACCATTTGTACTCCATTATACCAGCCACTGCATTCATACGGTTTTCCCCGCCATCAAATGCTTGACCTATGAGGATCCAATCTCTGAAGGATGTGGCATTGACGTCAATATAATCGATTGGCTCTAATGCCCAGGATATCGAATACATGTGCACATATCCAAAATCACCTGGCGGTGTATCAATATAGGAAATAGCGCTTATGGGTACCTTAGTTTTAAAACTCCAGGTGTTTGACCAGTCACTGTCTCCTCCTGAATTGGATGCCCTCACCCTTCAATAAATAGTAGTGTTCTTCGGCATATTGTTAAGTACTGCAGAAGTTGAGTACAACCCGCTCCAATCTCCTGCAATCGGACTGAATGAGGGATTATCTGCCACCTGTAACCGGTAGGAAGCTGCCCCCTGGGCTTGATGCCATTCTAAAGTCAGATTATTTACAGGATGCCCCCTGCTACCATTTGAAGGTGATTTCAAAACCGGCGTATCGGGTGGATCCAGCGGGTCACACCCTTCTCCATCATCTGTGCCCCCGCTCATATAAAATTCATATCCATTAACACAGATGTGTGTGCCCTGTGTTGATGTTACATAAACCACATTCCCGTTATAGTCACAACCGGCTCTTTTCTCTGTAAGGACCACGGTGGGACCAACTGGTCCACCGGCAACAAGTTGAATGTTGGGATGATTATTGATGTTGTTTCTTATGGTCATTGCAACACCGGTCGGATCATTGTTTGAAGAATACTGGGTTGTGACCTGCTCACCTTCGTAGTGAACCGTAATGCTCCCGCTTGCAGGTGGATTGGAAAGATTTATAACAGTAAACTGGGTTTCTGCAGGTGTAGGCAAGGAGCGGATCAGGTATTCCTCTCCCTCCGGAAATACAAGCTCTATAGAATCTAACGTATAGATTGATTCAAACTCAATATCCCGGTCTTTCATAAATTTATCCCAGGCTTCTTCTCCCACAAGCCAGGAACCTTTATCGGAAAGGCCCTCATAAATAATATCATCAGGATTTATACCTTGTTCTTCAAGATTTTCGCGCATCTGATCAGTCATAATAGGCGGTGAGATCAGACCTGGCTCCATGTTACGCCGGTCGTCTAAACTAAGATCGACATCACGTAATATGCTTTTCAGTGTAAGGGTATCGGTCGTATCCGGTTCGGCAACCATAACCGGATCATCTTTCTCATCACAACTACCAACAACCAGTATTAATACTCCAATAAAAAGTATTTTTATAGATAAATTGATTGATTGATTGATTGATTGATTGATTGATTATATTAATTATTTTCAACATTTTCAGTAGTTTTTGGTTTGACATTCATTTTACCTTATTAAATAAAAACCTCATCAGCCACTGGCAGACAAAGTATTGTCAACCGAATAGTTGGATCACGGATCCTGATTCTAATCTGACCCTTTTTCATAATTCAGGTATTAAGCCAACAGCTATTTAAACCTGAATGAAGTATTTCAAATTACATCCGGGTTAATACTACCCTGAGGCATTTCGATAATCCTTTATGGATATTTAAAATTACCAAAACGAAACTATTGAATCAACAGCAGATCATATCATCCGGGACGAAACCCGGAAATGCAGGGATAAAACCTTTATTCCGGAGGACGAAACCAGAAATTTCTTTAACTCCCTTCTTTACTCAACCCCAACTTCAGGGCGTTCTGGTTCGGTACAAACAAGCTGTTTGCAAACTCCCTGTTCTTCGGTCAGATCATGGGGAGGTAGAATTTCTCCGGTACACCCTGATGTAACAAATGCAGCCACAAGAGCAACTGACCTGATTATGTGAACTACCTCACTTCTATCCTTTCAATATCATAATAGTCCAGGTTACTGAACGGTACCATTATTAAACCCGGATCAGGACATTCAGTTTTTAATTCGCCAAGTTCAATGTATACCTTAACCGGATCAGTTATCTTGTATCCGACAACTTCTCCGATAATAATATTATCCGATTTAATAAGGTCATTTCCTATCCTGATCGTCCATCCCCAGCAACACCAGCACTTTTCCGGGGTAAACCCGATTATTTCTGCATTACTTTCCAGGTTTCTATCATCTTTGCTGCAGGATACTGATAATACCATAATAATACCTGCGGTGAAAAGCAGATTTCTCATCCGTCTCATTTTAAATGTATATAACCAGTACGAAAGTCATGCCGTATTCGCTGCAATAAAAGGCAATTATTTGCCGGTTGTTTTTACGTTGGAAATTGGTGAATATTTCGGAGTATATTCGCCTTTGCTATTTGCTGCCTGCTGGAATAAGGACTGGTCAATTAGGAAAACAGCATTGGCATTCTATTCTAAGAATTTCTGAATTTTCCTCCAATGTTTTCTTAATTCCCGCCACACATCTTTAAAGTCCGGTATTTCTGTCATTTGATATGCAAGGTGGTTTTGCCAGTGCTTTTCAAAGGTCTTTTCCTTCTGCTTAGTTACTTTGAGAAATTCCTTTGGGTCATATCCTTTGTACTTTGCCTTGTCCTTAAATTCAAAAATATGGTCTT
>PWJM01000157.1 GCA_003560915.1 Syntrophomonadaceae bacterium | reverse complement strand
GGGAATCCTGTTAGGCCTGGCACCTCTGCTGGGCTTGTTAGTGAACGGAGGGCTGATCGGAATCCTGGCTGCCATTTTTATGGTGGAGCAGAATGTAAATCCCCTGCTCTTTATAACGCTGGGGCTGCTGCCCCACGGTATCTTGGAAATCCCGGCCTTTTTAATCAGTGCAGCCCTGGGGCTGAAGCTGGGTTACCATGCCATCTTTCCCCTGGAGGGGATGAGCCGGCCGGAAAGCATCTCCTATATTGCCAGGGAAGCCGTAAATGTGATCTTTTACCTTACCCTAATTTTATTGGCAGCGGCTGCCATAGAAATACTGGTCACACCAACTCTGATTCCATACATGTTTCCATAACTTCAACAAAGCAATAAGACAAGGGGACAAAAGAACCGTCCCCTTGTCTTGCTTTGGCTAATTAGAATTTCGCTATTAATAAAAATCGACTGTCAGGTCGATTTTTTTAATTTCGCTATCTCATCTAAAATTTTATCTGAAAGTTCCCGCTTGGTCATCAGGGGAAACTCTATAACTTCGCCCTTTCGGTTAATCACCTTAACCTGGTTGGTCTCCACTTCAAATCCCGCCCCCGGTGAGGTGACATCGTTGGCAACAATCATATCCAGGTTTTTATTCTTTAATTTTTTCAGGGCATTTTCCTTCAGTTCCTCCGTCTCTGCCGCAAAACCTACCAGAAACTGTTCTTCTTTTTTTAACTCCCCTATTTCCTTCAGGATATCCGGATTTTTTAAAAACTTAATCATCAGTTCCCCGCCGCTTTTTTTGATTTTTTGCCGTGAAATATCTTCCGGACGATAATCGGCTACTGCAGCAGCTTTAATTACAATGTCTGCTTTAGGGAATTCTTTCTTTACTGCCTCCCTCATCTCCAGGGTTGTTTTAACGGACACAAACTCTACCCCATGAGGTGGCTTCAACCCGGTGGGCCCTGATACCAGGACCACCTTCCCCCCCCTTTTTAAGGCCGCCTCTGCCAAAGCAAAACCCATCCGGCCGCTGGAATAATTGCTCAAATAGCGCACCGGGTCAAGGGGTTCCCGGGTAGGCCCCGCCGTTATTAAAAAAGTTTGACCGTCAAAATCTCCTGTCCCTTGGACCACGGTCAGGAGGTAATCAACGATTTTTTGAGGTTCCGCCAACCTTCCCCTACCCTGGTCTCCGCAGGCTAAAAAACCGGATTCCGGCTCTACAAAGCTGTATCCAAGATTCTTCAATCGATCAATGTTATCCTGGAAAATAGGGTTATTGAACATTTCCACGTTCATGGCCGGGGCAAAAATTACCGGAGCAGTAGTGGCCATAATGGTAGTGGACAGAAGGTCATCGGCGATTCCGTGAGCAGTTTTGCCAATGATATTGGCTGTTGCCGGGGCCACCAGGATACAGCAGGCCTCCTGGGCCCAGCCCACATGCTGAATTTCCCAGCTCTCCGGCCTTTGAAACATCTCCAGCCCCACGGGCCCACCGCTCAAAGTCTCAAAGGTCAGGGGACTGACAAAGGCGGCTGCCGCCCGGGTCATAATCACCTTTACCTTAAAACCTGATTTAACCAGCAGTCGACAAATTTCCGCCCCTTTATATGCCGCAATCCCTCCGGTAATACCTAAAACTACTGTCTTGTCCATCATAGAATTTCACCCCTGAAGTCTTTAAAAGCTAAGTGCTTCATTGTCTACTCATTTTTTATCGATGGAAAACTTTGCCGGCCTTACAATTTGAAGGCCGGCGGTTATTTAATCCCTTCCCTGGTTTTTTCATACTTCAGCCGGCTTTGGGAAATCTCCTCTAGAGCTATGGTAACATCCTTTTTTGATGTCGTTTCCACCAGCACCGCCGCGCCATCCTGAATCTGCCTGGCTCTCTTGGCCGCAGCAATCACCAAAGAATATTTACTATCTACATGCTTTACCAAACTATCGATGGAAGGATAAATCATGGACATTGTATACAACCGTCCCCCCTTAATATTTCAATGATATTATTATTCCTCTTTACTTTGAGCTGTTCCGCCCGGATAATATGTAAGATTTCTTGAGCAGCCCTTTCTGGAAAATCGTTGACCACCAAATAATCATATTCCTTTGCCTCAATAATTTCTAAAGAAGCTGCGGTAAAACGCTCCTGAACCTTTTCCGGAGACTCTGTCCCCCTTCCGGTAATACGATGCTTCAGCTCCTTCAGTGATGTCGGCACCAAAAACACGAAAACCCCCTGGGGAAAATTGTTTTTAATCATTTTAGCCCCCTGTGTATCAATCTCCAAAAGGACATCTACCCCACTTTTCAGGCTGTTCAGGACCTTATCCCTGGGGGTACCGTAATAATGGCCGTAAACCCTGGCCCACTCTAAAAAGCTATTCTCTTCAATCTTTCTTATAAACTGCTCTTCCCCCACAAAAAAATAGCTGCTGCCGTCTTCTTCTCCAACACGGGGAGGCCGAGTAGTCATGGAAATTGAAAAAAACATGTCTTCTTTTTCAGCTGCAAGAACTTTACCTACCGTTCCTTTCCCAACACCAGAGGGCCCTGACAGCACAATTAAAATCCCTTCCGCCATCCTTCTCCCTCCTGGAAACCTTTATTCTTCATTTTCTTCTATTGCAGCAGGCTCTTTTGTATGCAGTCTATGTTTTACAGTTTCAGGCTGCACTGCGGACAGGATTACATGCTGGCTGTCGGTAACAATAACAGCCCTGGTACGGCGGCCGTAGGTGGCATCAATCAGCATACCCCTGTCCCGGCCTTCAGAAATAATTCTTTTTATAGGTGCCGATTCCGGGCTAACTATGGCTATGATGCGATTGGCGGAAACAATATTTCCAAAACCAATGTTGATTAACTTAATCTGCATAATAAAACCCCCTTAGTCTTTGTACTACATAGTATAACGGATATAAGCCAAAAAATGCAAGAATTATCTAATAGAATCAAGAAAAATAAATCTATTCTATGTTTTGCACCTGTTCTCTAATTTTTTCTAGTTCGCTTTTGATATCCACTACACGGTGAGAAAGTTGATAGTCATTTGCCTTGGATCCAATAGTATTAGTTTCCCGGTTGAGCTCCTGAACCAAAAAATCCATTTTTCTTCCTACAGGGCCTCCCTCTTTCAAAGTCCGTCTGAAAGCTTCCAGGTGGCTGGCCATACGCACCGTTTCCTCATGAATGTCACTTCTCTCCGCGAACAGAGTACATTCCATTAACAAACGGTTTTCCTCTATTTCCAGGTCAGGACAGAGGTCCTTTAAACGTTCCTGCAGCCGGTTTCGATACCCCTCCACCACCAGGGGAGCCTTTGACTTTATTTCCATCAACAGCTCTTCAATTTTGTCTGTCCTGGAAAGCAGGTCTTTGGAAAGATTATCCCCCTCTTCCCGACGCATAGAACTCAGGCCCTGCACCGCTTGAGTAAGGGCCTCCTCCAATGCCGGCCAAAAGCGAAGGGCATCCTCCTTCTCCACCATCAGCACATCGGGGAAGGCTGAAATTAACTTCAGGCTTATTTCTTCCCCTAACTGAAGTTTTTCTTTCAGCTCTTTCATGGCCCCATAATAACCTCTTGCCAGGGGAAAATTCACTTCTACTTTCTTTTCTCGTTCCGACGTTTCCTTCACGGACACGGATACTTCCAAACGCCCTCGGAAAACCTGCTGGCTGATCCGCTGCTTCATTTTTTCCTCCAGGGGGTTGAACTCCCGGGGCATTCGAAATATAATATCCCGGTACCGGTGGTTTACAGAACGAATCTCCACCAGAAATCTCAGGCCCTCTAGTTCTCCTTCTCCCCGGCCAAATCCTGTCATACTGCTGATCATTTAGATTCCTCCCTGCAGTTATCTTATCATATTTTAAAAAATTGGCAAGAACCCCTGGTTTTTAGTATTCACCGGAAGGATTTGAAGTAAACAACTGCATGTACGCCTCCATTTCAAATGGAAGAAGGCTTCAGCGCAAGAAATGTTTTAAAATACTGCTTCTCCCCTTTCTCAGGCGCCAGGACCTGCCTGGAAGCATGGCCCCAGCAATCCCTTTTAACAGGGACCCCAGCGAAGGCAGAACCGACAAAACCACCACTAGAAACCATTCCTCCGCTGTTAGATGCGTAGTCCGGAATATTCCCTGGAGAAATGGCCAGTAAATCACAGCTAAAAGCATGCCCAGAGAAATACTTACCGCCCCCAGAAGGTAAAGGTTAGTTTTCAAGCTGACCTTCCAGAAGGGAAGGTGTTCCGAACGGCAGTCAAATACGTGGACAAGCTGGAGCAGAATCAATGTAACAAAAGCCATGGTCCTTGCCCGGTCCAGCTCACCGGTGGCGGAAAACCCGGCATAAAAACTGACCAGGGTTAAAAGGCCAATTATGCTGCCTCGATTCAATATTTTTTGCCATAGCCCCCGGGCAAAAATCCCTTCCTCCTTCTGCCGGGGAGGGATTTTCATAATTCCTTTTTCCGGCGGTTCAACCCCCAGGGCCATAGCCGGCAGCCCGTCCGTTACCAGGTTAATCCAAAGAATTTGAATGGGCCGTAAGGGAAGGGGTAATCCGATGAGCAGTGCAAAAAACATGGTAAATATCTCACCAATATTGCAGGATAAAAGGAAGCGAATGAACTTGCGAATATTATTGTAAATGTTCCTACCCTCTTCAATAGCACTGACAATGGTGGAAAAATTGTCATCCGCCAGGACTAAAGAAGCTGCTTCCTTGGTCACATCCGTCCCGGATATGCCCATGGCAATACCTATATCCGCTTCCTTAACCGCCGGAGCATCATTAATCCCGTCCCCGGTCATAGCCACCACATGGCCCCTGTTTTTTAAGGCCCGGACAATTCTCAGCTTGTGGGCCGGGGAAACCCGGGCGTACACATATATTTGATCCGCCCTCTCCTCCAGCTGGCGGTCGTTGAGCCGGTTCAAATCATCGCCGGTAACAGTCTTTCCATCGGGCGGAATTAAATCAATACTTCTGGCAATGGCCAGAGCAGTATTTTGATGGTCTCCGGTAATCATCACCGTTTTTATCCCGGCCTTTCGACATTTTTGAACCGCCGGGAAAACCTCTGACCGGGGAGGGTCAATCATCCCCATAATCCCTACAAATATTAATTCCCTTTCCACCTGATTTTCATTTAATGATAATTTCGAATCCGACGGCAGGTCCCGGTAAGCAAAGGCCAGATTCCTCAAGGCCTGGGAGGCTAAAGAAGAATTCTTTTTCATAATCTCTTTTTTCAGTGAGTAATCCAGGGCCCTTACCCGGCCGTTATCCAAATAGTGAGTACAAAGCTCTAAAATGACGTCAGGAGCCCCCTTGGTGTATGCCTTCCGCTCCTTCTGCAAATTTTCATATACCACAGTCATTCTTTTGCGCTCCGAATCAAAGGGAAACTCTTCTATTCTTCTTTCTCTCTTCTCTATTTCCTCTCTCCAGAAACCTCCCTTGGCGGAAGCTACCAGCAGGGCCCCCTCCGTAGGATCCCCCTGGATCTCCCAGGTAGAAGTTTTCCCTGAGCGCCACTTGGAAGAAATGGAAACACTGCCCCTGGTAAGACGAGCATTGCTGCACAGTGCACTGATGCCCATCAAAAGGCGAAGGCTGCTGTCCTTCTTAGGCTGCACTTCCCTGGAACCCAAAAATATCTTCCCATGGGGGTCGTACCCCTCTCCCTCAACCCGATACAAGTTTCCTCCGGCATAAATCTGCCGTACTGTCATCTTGTTCTGTGTCAGGGTCCCTGTCTTATCCGAACAAATCACTGTGGCGCATCCCAGGGTTTCTACCGCCGGGAGTTTCCGCACGATAGCTTTTCTCTTAATCATGCGCTGGACCCCCAGGGCCAGGGCAATGGTAACCACCGCAGGAAGCCCTTCGGGGATAGCCGCCACCGCCAGGCTGACCCCCGCCAGAAACATCTTGTAAACAGCCTCACCACGCATAATTCCCAGGGCCACCACCGCGGCACAAATCACCAGGCATATGGTAACCAGTATTTTCCCCAAGGAAGCCAGGCGCCTCTGGAGCGGGGTGATTTCTGTCTCCGTATGCTGTATCATATGGGCAATCTTACCCATCTCCGTCTGCATACCGGTGGCCACCACTACCCCAGTCCCCCGGCCCCGGGCAACTACTGTGCCCATAAAAGCCATGTTTTTCAGGTCTCCCGGGGAAAGCTCTCGAACACCGGTTAGAGGCAATACATTTTTGTTCACCGCCTCCGATTCCCCTGTCAGGGCAGATTCATCCACAGCCAGATTAGTAATCTCCAAAAGCCTGACATCCGCCGGTACTTTATCCCCCGCTTCCAGGTACACGATGTCCCCAGGGACCACTTCCCGGGCGGAAACCGTTCTGGACTCCCTTCCCCGGAGCACGTGGGCGCTGGGAGCTGCTAATTTTTTTAATGCCTCCAGGGACTTCTCTGCTTTAAACTCTTGAAAAAATCCTAAACAGGCGTTTAAAAATACAATGATTACAATGACCAGCGCATCGGAATATTCCTGCAGCAAAAAGGAAATCACGGTGGCTCCCAAAAGCACCAGCACCATAAAGTCCTTGAACTGCTCTAAGAATTTGGAAATCAGGGAAGGCTTTTTCTCCTCCTTCAAGAGATTTGGGCCAATTCTCTCCAGCCTCTTCTCAGCTTCCCTCTGGGTCAATCCCTGAACCGGGTCCACCTTAAAATATTCCAGCACTTTTCCTCCAGTTAGGGCAAACCATGGTTTTATCTTCATAATTTTCCTCCTTACGCAGCTTCTACCTAAAAAGTATTCTTAAGGAGGAAGAAAAATAACCAAAAAAAAGCCTCCCGCTCTCCAGAGAAGCTTGTAAACCTTATATATGCTGCCAGGGGCAGATTTTTTTCTCTAGAATATCTACAAGCACAAAAAGTACTAACCCCAAAAGGCTCATAGCCAAAATGCCGGCAAACACCTCCTGGTAACGCCCCCTCATGGAGGCATCCAGGATATAAAAACCAATCCCTCGGGTAGTAGCAAAAGTCTCCGTTAAAAACAGCACTGCCATGGCCGTTCCCAAACTAATGCGGAGAGAAGTAAAGATTTTGGGCAGGGCAGCAGGCACAAATACATGTCTGATTAAGTCCCATTCGCTGCCTCCTAAAGAAACCATGGAACAAATAATTTTTTTATTAATATCTCTGGCTGCATCCCGGGTGGTAACCAGTATCTGATAGTAAATAATCAAGCTGATTAAAAAAATCTTTGAAGCCTCTCCAATCCCTAAGATTCCCATCAGCACCGGCAGCAGAGCAATTTTGGGAATGGGGTAAGTCAGGTAAATTAAGGGAGAAGTAAAACTGTCCACCCTGGACCAGCGCCCGATAAAAAGCCCCGACAAAGAACCCAAAAACAGGGCAATGAAAAGGCTGACCAATACACGAAATGTGCTCTGCAGAAGATGGGGAAGCAGGTGCGAATGAAACTTTTCTACAAAGGTCTGAATGGCCAACCAGGGGGGTGGAAGTACCGGCCTGTTTAACAGCAAAGAAAGCACCGCCCAGAAAAGCAGGAGAAAAATAAATGCCAAAAAAAGCTGTACAGCCTTATGAAGCCCTGATTTTTCCATTTGATTTTCCTTCCTCCAGCAGTGTGCGCACTTTATGACAAAGGGTATAGAACTCCGGCCGCTCCCTTAATTTGGGGTCTCCGAAATACGGATTTTGAATATCCGCAACGATAGAACCGGGAACAGGGGAAAATATAATAATTCTCTGACCCAGGTAAACCGCTTCCTCGATGCTGTGGGTAACCAAAAAAACGGTCATCGGCCGCTCATGCCAGATGGTCAGCAGCAGGCTCTGAAGTTCCTCCCGGGTTATAGCGTCCAGGGCCGAAAAAGGCTCATCCATCAATAGAAGATCCGGCCGCAGGGTCAGCGCCCTGGCAATAGCCACTCTCTGGCTCATGCCGCCGCTCAACTGCCCCGGGAAATAATCCTTAAACTGAAACAGGTCCAGGTGCTGTAAAATATTCCTTACCCTTTTTTCCTGAATATCAGGGGCGCTCCCCCTGATTTTTAAGCCTAAAGCTGTATTGTCCCAGACATTTTTCCAGGGTAAAAGGCCGAAGTCCTGAAGAATTAAAGCAGTTTTTTTCCTCTTGGCCTTGACCGGTTCTTCGTTAATCATCACGCTTCCCCGCTGAAAGGGAGTTAGGCCTGCAAGCACAAATAAAAGGGTGGTCTTACCGCACCCGGAGGGGCCAATGATGGCACAAGTCTCTCCTTTTTTCGCCTCCAGGTTTACCCCCTCCAGGGCTAAAAGCCTGCTGTTAAAATGTTTATACTCCACAGCCAGGTTGTCAATTTTTATCATTTCTATCTACTCCAAAAAGTCTTTATTTACCATATCTTCATAAGTAAGATCCTTATCAATTCTTCCTTTGAGCCAATTAAGGTAGCTCTGTACCCCTTCTTCATGGGGCAGGACAGGTTCATGAAAATGAGGTATTTCATACTTGCCCAGCATTTCCTCCGGGAACCTCAGCTTCTCTAAGAGCAGGTCATTATAAACTGAGGGGTCAGGGTTGATCAATTCCGCCGCCTCCCGGTAAGCCTGGTAGAATTTCTTTATGGCCTCCGGTTTTTCAGCAATATAACCATCTGTAAAGATAATAACCGATGGTAATATCCCTTCTTTATCACTGTCGGTAATCATCAAGGCCCCCTGTTCCACAGACAGGCTCCCCAGGGGTTCCGGCAGGCTGGCAGCATCAATTTGCCCCTGAAGCAGCATCTCCCTGCGCTGAGGGATGGCCGCGATGTATTCTTTTCTAATATCCTCAGGGGTCAACCCATAATTAGCCAGGATCTCATCCACCATAAATTCCATAATGGTATTGTTGGACAACCCGATAGATTTCCCCTGCAGGCTTTGAACCGATTGGATTCCGGAATCTGGTGCAGCAACCAGTGCAAAATTTCCTTCGTTTAAAGAAGTAATCTGAATATCAAACCCGCTGTCCAGGAAAAAGCCTACTGCCACTATATCTGAAACGGCACCGTCAATCTGGCCCGCCTGGATGGCCTGATCCCTTTCCATGGCGCTGGTAAAATAAAATAATTCCACATTCAGCCCCAGTTTCTCAAAGATGCCCTCCTGTTCGGCCACTACCATGGGAAGACAGGTTACGTCAGGGGTCAAACCGAACCGCATTCGTTCCACCCCAGGCTCTTCCGGGGCCTTCTCCCCGCAGCCTCCCAGCAAAGATACCGCAAGTAAAAATATGATTGACATGATAAAAATAACTTTTCCCTTACTAATTCCCATACCCCTAACCTTTTTCTCCATCTTGAACTCCTCCTTTTTTAAAGACCACCCCTAGACTAACCTGCTGTTAATGTAATAAAGCGAGGGTTGTCCTTGTATAACTTTTTCTTACAATAGTCGATTCTGTTAGTCTCCTGTACGTTTCATAACCGTTAGAGTATTATCAAGATGTACTTCTTTTTTTCTGCATCTAATCCTTTTGTCATATGCTGTTAATGGTAATTGAATACACGGTGTCTATTTATATTTAATTATGTCGTAATATGAAAATATTTTTGGCTTAGATTTGGGTTAAAGTGCTGTCTAATTCTTTAACAACCAGGTCCACATCGTCTTTGGTAATGATCAGGGGAGGCTGAAAAGCAAGGACATTTCGGTTCTGGCCATTTTTACCAATTAAGACACCTTTATTTTTTAAAGACTCCAGAACTTGATCGGTTTCTTCCACCGCCGGCTGTTTCCCTTCCCGGACCAGCTCCGCCCCCAGCATCAGGCCGATACCCCGAACATCTCCAATTAACACATGCTTTTCCTTCAGCTCCAGCAGTTTTTCTTTGAAGTAACGCCCTACCTCTGCAGCATTCTCCACCAGCTTTTCCTTTTCAATGACCTCCAGGGTAGACAGGGCCGCCACCGCCGTAACCGGGTTGCCCCCCAGGGTTGAAGCCCCGGGACGGATGTAACATTCGGCCACTTCACTTTCTGCGATAAAAGCCCCTACAGGAGTTCCGTTGGCCAGGGCTTTGGCCACAGTCATAATCTGGGGAGAAACCTCCCAGTTCTCTATGGAAAACATTTTTCCGGTACGGCCAAACCCCGTCTGAATCTCGTCGACAATTAACAGGGCACCATAACGGTCCAGAATCTCTTTGACCGCTTCAAAATATCCGGGAGGCGGGGTAATAATGCCGCCGTTACCCTGAATAGGTTCCGCAAACATGGCCGCTGCCCTTCCGGAAGTGCTGGTCTGAATTACCGTTTCCACCTGTTTGGCACATTCTAAATCACAATTGGGATATGTCCCCTCAAAGGGACAGCGATAGCAGTAGGCATTAGGTGCAAAGCTGATCCCCCCCACCGGGTTGGGGTCCGTCCTCCAGAAAGTCAAGCCCGTAAGGCTCATGGTCAGGTGGGTCCTCCCATGCAGCCCCAGCCGCAGGCTGATAAACTCAGAGCACCCGGTATGAAGCTTGGCCAGCAGAGCGGCACCTTCATTGGCCTCTGTCCCACTGGCACAGAAAAAGCTCTTCCTCAGTTTCCCCGGGGTAACCTGGGCCAGCTTTTCCGCCAGGTCCACAATAGGCTGAGTCAGATAGATGGTAGTGGTATGCTGCAGGGTCTTTACCTGCTCACAGATCCGGTCCGTGATTTCCGGATGACAGTGCCCGGCTCCCACCACGGAAACCCCTGCAAAAAAATCCAGGTAGCTTTTTCCCTGATGGTCGTAAAGATATTTCCCCTCACCCTTTACCATCTGGACAGGGTCCTGGTAAAAGTGATACACACAGGGAATCATGTATTCTTTCTTCTTGTCAATGATTTTCTGCGGTCCAATATAATCCTTCACTTTTAACCCTCCTGATATATTTTTCATCTGAAGAAAAGCTTATCACAATTGTTACAAACAGGGATAATTACATATCTTTCGTTCTTATTCTTACCCCTTTCCGATAACCTCCAAACCCGTAGGAAGCCTTGTGTAATTTCTTCAGCTGTATCCAATCATTTAAAACAAACTGGTAATTTCTCGGATCTCCGGTAATCATATCAAGTTGTTTACGGTAAAGAGAGGTCACCGGCCCGATCTCTTCCGGCCGATACGTCCTCAGTTCCAGGCGTAAAGAAGCGGCTCCAGCCCCAATAAAGCCCTTTAAAAAAGGCAGAAGAGCCAGTTCATTGGCCAGGAATATATGGTTCCGGCAGTCTTCATCCACCTCCACAGAATGTTCCTGCCCTTTTTCATCCATAAGGGAAATCCTCTTCTCCCTGCAGGAAAAGCTGCACACATCTGCCCGGGTAGATCCCTCCCCCAGAGCCGCATGCAGGCAGTGGTCAGTAATCATAGCCGTGAGAGGCCCGTGAGCCAGAACTTCAAAAGGCATGTCAGAATTCTGCATTAAGTTAACCCCTTGACGGAAGTTAATTTCCGGTTGGAGGGTAAGCTGTTTGACTCCCAGTTTCTTTAACAATCCCGCTGACCAGCAGTTTATCACATTCAGGGAATAGTCGCCGTATAGATCTATATTTTTAAGGCGCCGGGCCAGGTAAAGGGCTCCCAGGTTGCCCACCATGACCCCAGAGGGCTTCAAGGCTTCCAAATGAGTTAATAGTTCCCGAAGCCTTTCCACCTGCCTGCCCTGGGTAATCCGGGGGGTGGCCACCACCACTTCAACTCCCCGGGCCCTGCCGTAATTAACGGCATAATATAGATCCGCCGAAGACCAGCCTCCCCCGGAGGAAATAAAAGATTCTCCTCCGATATAGACGCAATCAGCTCCAGCTTTTACGGCTTCCACCATTCCTTTTATATGGCCTACCCTGACGGACAGTTTAGGTTCAGGGAACGTCTTCTCTTTCTCTAACTTACCTGCAAAAACCTGTTCTTCAATATCCTTTTGAGTGATTTCCTTTTCCCTAACAGCATGACTGAAAAACCGGGGTTCCCGCTCACCACTGTAGCCAATGGAAAGGGGTCCGGGATTTTTAAATGCATACAAACTGCTGAAATCCCGAACTCTTTTATCATGTATCTCTTTAAAATCTCTGGGGTCCATGGTATACCCCAGGGGGTCTTCATAATAGCGGTCCAAAGCCCTGCGGTAGATCCTGACCACCATGCTCAGGTAATCCGCAGTGCGCATACGCCCTTCAATTTTCAAAGAACAGATCCCTGAATCTGCCAGTTCCGGGATATAGTTCAGCATACACATATCCTTGATGGCCAGCAGGTATTTTTTATCCCGGGAAAGAGCCAGGGACGCTTCCTGGTTCCGATCCCAAAGGCCAAAAGCCCATCGACAGGGCTTCATGCACCTGCCCCGGTTGCTGCTTTCCCCGAAAACCATCCCGCTGTGGTAGCACTGGCCGCTTTGACACAGGCACATGTCTCCGTGAATAAAGTATTCCAGTTCCATTCCTGTATTCTTCAACAGCTCCTTTGCCTCCAGCAGGGAAATATCCCTGGAAAGAATAGTCCGGCTCACTCCTTGTTCAGCCAGCAGCCTTATGGTGGGTTCATTATGCACATTCATCATCACGCTGGCATGCAGAGGCAGAGTAACCCCCAGCTCCCGCATCACCTGAATAACTCCTAAATCTTGAATGATCAGGGCATCGGGTTTCACCTTTCCCAGAAATTTAAGGTAAGGTTTCAGTTCTTCCATCTCCTGGTCAAAAAGCAGATTGTTCATGGTAATATATACTTTAACACCCCTGGGACGGGCATATTTAATGGCTTTTTCAATTTCTTCTTCCGTAAAATTAAAATCACTGCGGAACATCCGCATATTGTGTTTTTTAGCCCCCAGGTACACCGCATCGGCACCCTCCTCCACCACGGCCTCCAGAACATCCCAACGGCCCACCGGGGCTAAAAGTTCCATTTTTTGAACCATATCTTGTCTCACCCTCCTCAGGGAGCACCTCATTTACCAGATGATCAGATTGTATTCTGCAGTCTTTTTAATATATTACTGATGCCTGCTCCAAAATATGGGCAGGGATATCCAGCTTTAGATTCATGGCAGCAGTCAAGTTAATCATTAAATCAGGCTGTTCAGGACGGCCTATGGGGATATCCGAAGGGTCTTTCCCCAGCAGTATTTCTGCTGCCATCTTTCCCGCCTCTACCCCCAGGTCATAGTGGGAAGCCACCAACCCCAACAAGGCTCCCTGCTTCACAGCGCCTTCATTGGGCGCCATCAGAGGCAGTTTCTGATCCCTGGCCTGCTCAATTAGCAGGGAAATGTTTTGCTCCACCAGGGGACTGACGGGAACAAAGAAACCGGTTCCCGCATAAAACTTCTTTTTGGCCAGGGCTTTTAACTCTTCCACCCCGGAAACCTCCACAGCCTGCACTCCAAGCCTCATTCGCGCCGCTGCTTTCAGCACATATTCCAGCTCAATAGCGGCATTAGGATTCTCTCCCTCGTAAACAATTACCAGCTTTCTAAGCCCGGGATATAATTCCTTAAAACGGATCAGCTTTTGCTCTGAGGAAACCAGGCCGCTGACCCCGGTGAGATTGTTTTCAGAACTTTCCCAGGATGCTACCAGCCCTACCTTTACCGGATCCAGTACCGGAGTAAACACCACCGGAGTACCCTTCCCTCCTACAGCGCCGGCAGCAAATTTAGCTGACGGTGTGGTACAGGCGAAGATCAGGTCCATCCCCCGGTTTACAAGTCCCTCCGCTTCCGCGGCAAGCTGGGGGACCCTTCCCTCCACATTGCGATAATCATATATAAATTCTGTATTCTTTAATACAGAGATACCCTCCTTAAATCCCTCTACTGTATCGTCCAGGTGAGAAGTCAGCTGAAGAATGCCAATTTTAAAACTGGATTCCCTACCCCTTCCCCCCTTGTCCGGCTCCGGGGACCAGGGCTGATACAAATTATGTTCCAGCCCCAAGTGTTCCAAAACCCTGCCGGACACAAATTTTACCAGGTCCTCTATGGAACAGGGTTTATGATAAAAAGCCGGCATAGCAGGCAAAACGGTTACCCCAACCCGACTTAACTGAAGTAGGTTTTCCAGGTGAATCCGGCTTAAGGGAGTTTCCCGGGGTACCACGATCAACCGGCGGCCTTCTTTTATCATCACGTCTGCCGCTCTCTCTAAAAGGTCCTGGGAACTGCCCCGGGCTATGGAGGAAACCGTGGCCATAGAACAGGGGATAACCACCATAGCCTCTACCTTAAAGGAACCGCTGGCCACAGAAGCGGCGATATCCTCATTTTCCAGAAGAACGAAGCACCGGTCCTCCTTCAGGGGAATCTCAAAAAAATTTTTAAGCTGACGTTCCTGTTCCTGCACATTCCCCATAAGCTTCAGGTCCGCTTCTTTTTCCATAACGATTTTTCCAGGGCCGGTAATGACCAGGTATATGATATAATCTTTTCTGTAAAGCTCCCGCACCAGTATGCGGGCATAATCAATCCCACTGGCTCCGGAAATTCCCACAATAATTTTTTTCAATGTAAACCTCTCCTAAAACATATTGTTGCAAGAATAATAACACTATTGGCCAACACCATAAAGAGTATTTCAAAACATATAAAACATAAGCAAAATTATAAAATAAACATGTCCGCCAGGGTAAAAGCAAAAACGGTTACCCCAATCAGTTCGTTCACATGATAGGAAGCAATCTTGACCCTGCTCAAATTTTCTGGAGAGACAATCCGGTGTTCATACAGCAAAAGGCCTGCTGCCACCAATATTCCCAGGTAATACAGCAAGCCCAGGTTTAATATTAAGGGCAGAGAAAGCAGCAGCAGGATGGTGGTAAAATGAAAGGCCCGGGCAATCAACAGGGCATTTTTTAACCCAAACCGGGCGGGAATGGAGTGAATCCTCTCCTTCCGGTCAAAGGTAATATCCTGAGTGGCATAAATTACATCAAAGCCAGCCACCCAGAGGGCTACCACCAGGGTCAAAATCAGGGGCGCCAGGGCCATTTCACCGGTGATGGCAATCCAGGCACCCAGGGGCGCTAACCCCACCGCCAGGCCCAACACCAGGTGACAGGCCCAGGTAAAACGCTTGGTATAGGAATAACCCACCAAAATCAACACAGCCAAAGGCAGGAGTTTTACACAGAGATCATTCAAACGGAAAGCCGCAAGAACCATCAACCCCAGCCCAATTCCGCTCAATATAAGCACCTCCAGAGGTTTTACCAATCCCTGGGGCATGTGACGGGAGGCGGTGCGGGGATTTTTAGCATCGATTCTCCAATCGATCAGGCGGTTTAACGCGTTGGCCGCATTCCTGGCCCCCACCAGGGCCACCAGGATCCAAAACAAATTTGCAAAGGGCGGCCAACCCCCGCTGGCCAGAAACGCCCCCATGAGGCCAAAGGGCAGCGCAAACAGGGTATGACGAAACATCACCAGTTCCCCGTATGTTTTTAATTTATTCCAGACCATACTCCTCCCACTTTCTGTTGACAAGTTCCCGGATAGATTCAGACATCTCAATATCCTCGGGCCATTCTCGATAATGCCCCTCCGATGGCCCTTTGACCGTGGCGTCAATCCCCATCTTGGCACCGAAATTAGGCAGAGGTGAGGCATGGTCCAGGGCATCCAGGGGTCCGTCTACAATCATGAGGTCCCTTTTGGGATCTACATTGTTAAATACCTTCCACATTACTGTAGACAGGTCTTGAGGGTCCACCTTTTCATCCACCACGATAATCATCTTGGTAAACATCATCTGGCCCAGGCCCCAAAGGGCATTAATCACCTTGCGGGCCTGTCCCGGAAACGTCTTCTTAATGGAAACGATGGCACAGCTGTGGAAAACCCCCTCCAGGGGAAGATTGATATCCAGCACCTCCGGGATAATCATCTTCAACAGGGGAAGGAATATCCTCTCCGTAGCTTTGGCCAGGTAACAGTCCTCCATGGGTGGTTTTCCTACTATAGTAGCCGGATAAATGGCATTTTTCTTATGGGTAATACAGGTCAAATGAAAGACCGGATACTGGTCCGCCAGGGAATAATAACCGGTATGATCTCCAAAGGGGCCCTCAATCCGGGTTTCCTCCTGGGGATCCACATAACCCTCCAGAATAAACTCCGCATGAGCCGGGACATAAAGGTCCACCGTCTTGCACTTAACCTCCTCCACCGCCGCCTTTCTCAGGAAACCGGCAAAAACCAGTTCATAAAGGTTTTTTGGTAGGGGTGCTGTGGAGGAATAAATGGTAGCCGGGTCACCCCCCAGGGCTATAGCCACATCCATCCGTTCCCCCCTCCTCTTATGCTTAGAAAAATTGCTGGCCCCGTCTTTATGCATGTGCCAGTGCATACCGGTGGTCTTTTCATCAAAAACCTGAAGCCGGTACATACCGCAGTTTCTTTCTCCGGTTTCGGGATCTTTGGTAAACACCAGGGGCAGGGTGATAAACTTCCCTCCGTCCAACGGCCAGCACTTTAATATGGGAAGTTTGCTCAGGTCAGGTTCTGCCACCACTTCCTGACAGGGGGCCTTTTTTACTTTCTTGGGCGGAAAACCCGCCAGCTGAGTCAGCATGGGAATAGATTTCAGTTTATCCATCAATTTTTTTGCAGAAAATATGTCCACCATGGAGGAGACATCCTCAGCGATATCGTCCAGTTTTTCTACTCCTAATGACATGCTCATTCTTTCATAGGTTCCAAAAGTATTTATAATTAAAGGAAATTGTGAACCTTTAACGTTTTCAAACAATAAAGCCGGACCGTATTTCTTCGATACCCGGTCCGTGATTTCCGTAATTTCCAGCTCAGGATCCACTTCAGAGGTAATTCTCTTTAAAAGGCCCCGGTTTTCCAAATGTGCAGCAAACTCCTGCAGGTCCCTAAAAGCCAACATGCTCCCTCCCATTCTTATAAATTAACAGTCTTTTGGACAATCAACTATTCATATTCGACACCGATATACTATTTCCTTCCCCTTACGGAATACTTTTGGCCCTCACCATATATTAGGAGATGACCCCTTGAAATACTTGAAAGCATAATGTATCATTGGGATAGTTATTATCCTGTCACATAAAGCTGTTCAGGCGAAAAAAGGAGAAGATTATTATGTCCTTCAGCGGACTGGTGTTAGCTGCCACAGCCCATCAACTGCAAACAATATTAGACAAGAAAATTGAAAGGGTGCTGCAGCCATCCAGATACGAAATTAACCTGTTAATCCGTCAGGAGGGCCACCAACGCCTTTTAATTTCCGCTAATCCTATGTCCCACCGCCTCCACCTTACCGATAGGGTAAAAGAAAACCCAAAAACTGCCCCCTCCTTCTGTATGCTGCTGAGAAAACACCTGACGGGAGGGAAAATCACCGGAATCAAACAGGAGGGTACCGATCGAGTGCTGCGCCTGTATATTCGCACCCGGGATGAATTTGACCTGGTGGAGGAAAAAATCCTGGTGCTGGAGTTTATGGGAAAACACAGCAATATAATACTCCTGGACGACCGGGAAATCATTCTGGGAAGTATCCGGGCGGTATCCCCCATTGTCAGCCGTCACCGTACCGTCCTTCCGGGAAAACCCTATGTACCACCTCCTTACCAGGAAAAAATTAATTTAAATGCATTTTCCCTGTTCTCTTCGGAGCAGCTGACAGAAATATTTCTTGCCCAGGGTGAACAAAAACTCTCCAAGGCTCTGATCCGTATTTTTAACGGGCTTGACCCACTGCTGGCAGAAGAAATTGCTTTCCGTGCCTCCCTGGATCCAGCCGTTAAAATCAAAGATATCCCTCCGGGAAAAATGGAAGGACTCTATATGGTTCTCTTCTCCCTGGGAAAGGCGGTCCAAAATAATCTCTGGGAACCGACGATGATAGTCAATGAAAGCGGGTTTTTCAAAGACTTTACCTGTCAGGATATAAAAAGCCTGCCTTCAACCCACAAAAAATCCTTCAAAAACATGAACCGTCTGCTGAACACTTTCTTTAGTTTTAAAGAAAACCAGCAAAAAACTGACCAGTTAAAGCAGAACCTGGTCAGCCTGGTGGAGGAAGAAATTAAGAAAGTAAGGGCCAAAAATGAAAAACTGCAGTTGAGGTTAAAATCTGCAAAAAAAGCCGAAGAATTGCGTCTATGTGGAGACCTGCTGACTTCCCAGATGTACCTGGTGCAAAAAGGCGAGAATCAGGTAGAACTGGTTAACTTCTATGACCCCCAACAGAAAAAAATTAAGGTCCCTCTGGACCCTAAGCTTTCCCCCGGAGCCAATGCCCAAAAAATTTTTCAAAAATATAGGAAATATAAAAAAGCACTGCCGCTATTACAAAAAGCACTGCATAAAATTTCCCGGGAGTTAAGCTACCTGGAGGGGGTACGATTCAGCCTGGAAATTGTTAGGCCAGAAGACCTGGAGTACATTAAAGAGGAACTTATAAAAGAGGGTTACATCAAAAAACCCACCGCCCGAAAGGGCGCTGCCCAAAAGAAAGAAACCCATAAAAAATCAGAGCCTTTAAAATTTTTATCCAGCCAGGGCTTGGAAATCTTTGTTGGTAAAAACAACTACCAAAACGAATACCTGTCTCTTAAAATGGCTGGGAAAGAAGACCTTTGGCTTCATGTTAAAGACATCCCTGGATCCCACGTAGTGATTAGAGGGGATCATATCCCTCCGCAAACCCTGGAGGAAGCAGCACAGCTGGCTGCTTTCTACAGCAAAGGCGCCGAATCCTCCAACGTGCCGGTAGATTATACCCGAATTAAACATGTCAGAAAACCCCGGGGGGCTAAACCGGGGATGGTGATCTATGACCATCACAAAACCATCTATGTCACACCGGAAGAGAGCGCAATAAAAAGGCTCAGGATACCCTGAGCGCAGAGAAAACTGCGTGATATCCTCAAGGCCAATTAAAGCCCAGGGATACCCCGGGGCTTTCTAAAAACTGACGTATAGAATAATGTACTATTCCAAAAAATCTCTCTCCAGTTCCAACAAATATCTTTCCGCTGTCTGGTCCCCTTCCAGCGAGATAGGCATAAGAATATACCGTTCCTTCCAGTAAAAAGACCTTACCTCCAGCTCCCCTAACTTAAAATCCACATAGTAATCGGGAAAACCAATATCGGGAAACCGGGAATCTCCCGGTTTATAAATTCCTTTTACACTGGCAACTTTTATAGCTTCCGTCAGGCTTTCCACCTCTTCCGGTTTATCTATTTCCTTTTCCACCGCTATATAATCAAAATATTCATAGGGACGAATCACCGAAATTCCCCGGACTGCATCCAGGTATTCCAGGTTTAATTGCGGCGTACTGTGGGAGTTAAAACATCCGGCAGATAAAAGGAAGACGACAGCCAAAATCCATAACAAGCACTTCGGAGTAGAAAACAATGACATCAAGAAAATCCTTTCTTTTGTTCTCTCTAGAGGCACTGGGAAATTCTTAGCTTATGTATGCCTCTTTATTATAATAGACTGTTAAAACAAGAAAAAGTTTTAATTAAGGGAATTAAGGGGACAG
>PWJM01000094.1 GCA_003560915.1 Syntrophomonadaceae bacterium | reverse complement strand
TCCTCTTTAACTTGGCAGGATCGGTAATCTTATAGTCTTTGGCATGGCCTTCCGCTGTCTCTAACAGGGTCTCCGCAATATGACGACCGTGGTCAGAGTGGGCGGAACAGCCGCCGGCTACCATCCGGGCAATACCGCGGGCTATCATGGTGTAGGCGGTAGCACCGCAAACACCCTTAGGAGCCTTCTTGGTAATCCGGCAGGGCCCGTTCAGACAGATTCTGCAGCAGACACCGGTGCCACCATAGTTACACTGAGGCTGCTGGTCCAGATACCGTTGAAATGCCGTATCATAACCCTTGCCCTCAATCTGCTCTAGAATTTCCAGCGCCGCTGGATCTGCAGTGTTTTTAAACTCTTTGTCTTTTTTAATCATTCGCTCTTACCTCCTTGGTTTTTTCTTGAAATGTAGATCTATTTAATCCCCAGGTACATCACATTGTCGCAAGCATCCATAAAGCCGTCCCTACCCTCGGGAACTAATTCCAGATTTTTTAAGGACACGGCCTTTTACCTTCTTTAAGCCGCCGCTCACCTCCTTCATCTGCTTTTCCAACCATCGTCAATGGTACTCCCTATTGATTATTGATTACCTGCATCTATATGGACTGCTCCCCTGCCATAAAACCTTTGACAGCTCTGCTGCCAGCAGGGGGCACAACAGGGGGAAGTGAAGTAAGCTTTCCCTCATTAAACTCTGCTTCACGCTTCATTGCGTTGAGCCACACCCTTCCCCCTGGTTTTACCTCCTTAAAAGAATCTCGCCCGGTTACAGTGCAAAATTACAGCTGGTCTAAAAAATCCTCCCAGGATTCATCTTTTCCTGCATCCCTAAGGTAACTTAGGGTTTCTATAATTTCCGATGCATAAGCGGTAGACTCATCTGCCTGACGGGACATGGTAAAAGTAACCTCTCCCTCTTTCACCCGGGCTCTCATCTCGTTTAATACCACCGGCAGCTGCCCTAAACGGGTTATCGCTTCTCCATCCACAGTCCTGATGGCTGGAAGGAAGTAAGCGGTACTGGGATAACTTATATTCTGGCTGGGGCCATAATCCTCTAAAGCTTTGCTCAGCAGTATCTCAGCATAGCTGAGGGCGATAATGGCCCTGCGGATGGACCGCTGAAACAATTTCACAGCACTTTCACTATCTTTGTTTTCCTCTTTAGACATTTTGCGTCCCTCCTTTTCGGTCTTATATCAAACCCTCCACTACGCTTATGCCGGACTAGAATACTTTCGCTGGCTTATTTATTGGTTTATCTTCTCCTTTTCTAATCCAGTGGTGAAAATCAGTTCACCATCCCGGGCATCTGCGATCACTACACCGTCATGGCGGAAAGTACCTTTCAGCATTTCCTCCGACAATCTATCCTCCACATGCTTTTGAATAGCCCTTCTCAGCGGCCTGGCTCCATAAATAGGGTCATACCCCTCCTGGGCTAAAAATTCCCTGGCCTCATCGGTAGTCTGCAGTTCTATGTTGTACTCCTTAAGCCGCTCTACCAGTTCCTGCAGCATCAGAACCACAATTTCCTTCAGGTGTTCTTTGGTCAGGGAGTGGAAGACAATCACTTCATCTATCCGGTTTAAAAACTCCGGACGGAAAGTCCTTTTCAATTCACCCAGTATCTGGTCTTTCATACTCTCATAGGCAGCTTCTTCTCCCGCCGGCCTGAACCCCAGAGTACCCTGTTTCTTGATATGATTGGCACCCACATTGGAGGTCATAATTACTACCGTGTTTCTGAAATCAACAGTTCTACCTTTGCCGTCGGTAAGGCGGCCGTCTTCCAGGACCTGCAGCAGGACATTGAATACTTCAGGGTGAGCTTTTTCTATTTCATCCAGCAGGATTACCGAGTAAGGCTTTCTCCTGACTCGTTCCGTCAGCTGACCCCCCTCATCAAAGCCTACATATCCAGGAGGTGCTCCAATCAGCCGGGACGTAGTATGCCTTTCCATATACTCCGACATATCCAGCCTGATGATAGAATCTTCGTCCCCAAACAGGGCCTCGGCCAGTGCCCTGGCCAGTTCGGTTTTACCCACACCGGTGGGCCCCAGGAAAATAAAGGATCCAATAGGCCTTCTGGGGTCTTTCAGCCCCGCCCTGGCCCTTCTAACTGCCCGGGATACGGCAACCACCGCTTCATCCTGTCCAATGACCCTCTGGTGCAGCACTTCTTCCAGCTTTAACAACCTTTGGGACTCTTCCTCCGCCAGCTTTTTCACGGGAATCCCCGTCCAGCTGGACACAATCTGGGCAATATCCTCTTCGGTGACTACAGATTTGTCGGTTACTTTTTTCTGTTCCCATTCTGTTTTCAGAGCCTCAACTTCTTCTCTCATTCTCTGTTCTTTATCCCTGAGCTGGGCAGCCAGTTCAAATTCCTGCCCCTTAATGGCCCCTTCTTTTTCGTTGCGCAGAGTTTCCAGTTTTTCTTCCATCTGCTTCAGATCCGGAGGCGGCATGAAGGTCTGCAGCCGTACCCGGGAACCGGCTTCATCAATTAAGTCAATGGCCTTATCCGGCAGAAACCGGTCGGTAATATAACGGTCTGCCAGCTTCACAGCGGCTGCCAGGGCAGCGTCACTCATTTCTACCCGGTGATGAGCTTCATAGCGGTCCCTCAACCCCTTAAGTATGGCCAAAGCCTCATCCTTGTTGGGTTCCTCCACGGTAATGGGTTGGAACCTCCGCTCCAGGGCCGGGTCCTTCTCAATATATTTCCGGTATTCATCCAGGGTAGTAGCCCCAACACACTGCAGCTCCCCCCGGGCCAGCGCCGGTTTTAAAATATTAGAAGCATCAATGGCTCCTTCTGCGGCTCCTGCGCCCATAATGGTGTGCAGTTCATCAATAAATACAATCATGTTCCCTGCTGATCTCAGCTCATCAATCAGCTTTCTCAGCCTTTCCTCAAATTCACCCCGATATTTGGTGCCCGCCACTACGGCGGAAAGCTCCAGGGTCACCACTCTTTTTTCCTTCAATGTTTCAGGAATGTCAGCCGTGGTAATCCTCTGGGCCAAACCTTCCACGATGGCTGTTTTCCCAACACCGGGCTCCCCAATCAAGCAGGGGTTATTCTTGGTTCGGCGGCTTAAAACCTGGATAACCCTCTCAATTTCTTTATCCCGGCCAATGACCGGGTCCAATTTCCCTTCCCGGGCCATCCGGGTCAAGTCTTTCCCAAAGGTATCTACGGTAGGAGTCTTGCTCCCCTTCTCATAATTACCAGACATACTCTGTGCATCTCCTCCCAGCAGGTGCATAACCTGAACCCGGGCCCTCTTCAAATCTACTCCCAGATTCGCCAGCACCTTTGCGGCAATTCCTTCACCTTCCCGAATTAAACCTAAAAGCAGGTGTTCCGTGCCCACGTAGTTATGCCCTAAGTTTCTTCCTTCTTCTATAGCCAGTTCAATTACTTTTTTCGCTCTGGGTGTGTAGCTCACACTCTGAAGTATGGGTTTATCCCCTTTGCCAATCATTCTTTCTACCTCCTGGCGCACTTTCACCAGGTCCACCCCTAACTTCTGCAGAGCTCTTGCGGCAATGCCTTCCCCCTCCCTTACCAAACCTAACAGGAGGTGCTCTGTCCCCACAAAATTATGATTCAGCCTCTTGGCTTCTTCCTGGGCCAGGAAAAGCACTTTCTGAGCTCTTTCCGTAAATCTTCCGAACATGAACATTTTTTTCACCTCACCTTTCAAAATTTGATTTAATATTTTACCTAACCCTTGTGTTTTCTAATTTAAGTCAGGTATTGTTCATTTTAGATGCCCTTGTCTTGTTTGACCAATTATGACCTTATCTGACTAACTATATTTGGAATTTTTCATTCCTGCCTTTATATCACGTTCTCCAGCTCTTCCCGAATCAGGTTGGCCCTGGTAATACTGATGTCATAATCACTCAGTTCTTTATCCTCGGAGTTTTGAAGATAAGAGGGACTGATCATCACCAGCAGCTGATTCAACACCCTGCGGTCTACATTTCCCAAAAGCCCCAGGTCAACTCCCAGGCGAAAATCGGAGAGAAGCTGCATGGCCTCCTGAGAGCTCATGACCCTGGCATTGGAAAGAATGCCATAGGCTCTGCCTGCCCGATCGGCCAACTTTTCCCGGCACTCGTTTAGGAGAACCTGTCGGGCCCCCTCCTCCTGCTCCAACAGCTGTTTTACCACTCCGTTAAGATTTCTAATAATTTCTCTTTCATTCTGACCCAGAGTAATCTGATTTGATAACTGTAGAATGTTGCCTACCACCTCGGTCCCTTCCCCATACAGGCCCCTGACCGCCATCCCTACCTGGTAAAGGGCAGACAAAATTCGGTTAATCTGTTTGGTCATGGCCAACCCCGGCAGGTGCATCATCAAAGATGCCCTCATTCCGGTCCCCACATTGGTAGGACAGGTGGTCAGATACCCCAATTCATCGCAAAAAGCATAATCTAGATGTTCCTCCAGGGCATTATCGATGTCCTCCGCCTGCTTCCAGACATTTTCCAGCTGAAGCCCCGGCAGAAGTGATTGAATTCGAATATGGTCCTCCTCGTTAATCATGATGCTGACAGATTCGTCCTCTTTAAGCAGCACTCGGCTGTTTTTAGCTTCCTTCACCAGTTGAGGGCTGATAATGTGTTTTTCCACACAAAGCTGTCTCTCTAAAGGAGTAAGTTTAGACAGGTCAACCAGGATGTAATCCCCAAATAACTCCTTCTTGCTTTCTATTACCTGATCTACCCTGTTCAGTACTTTCTCCCGGTGTTCATCGGCGGCCAGGCAGGGAAAAGGTAAATCCTTTAAATTCCTGGCCATACGGATTCGACTGGTCAGCACAATATCGGAATGGGGGCCGGTGCCCTCCATCCACCTGCTGGATTGGATATCTAAATATTTCTCTTTACTCATTTTTATCTTCCCCGCCTTCTACTGCCTTATCAAGTTCTCTAATTTTGTCCCGAAGCACAGCAGCTTCTTCAAACTCTTCGTTCATTATTTTTTGCTGTAAAGCGGAGCGCAGTTTTTCAATTTCCTTTTTAACTTTTATTAAAGACCCTGACCGTTCGGGAACCTTTCCGGTATGCTGGGTGCTGCCATGGATTCTTTTAAGAAGCAGGCCCAGCTTTTCACCAAACTGCTCATAACATTTAGCGCAGCCCAAACGGCCGATCTGGGAAAACTGGTCATAGGTTAGGCCGCAGCCTTCACACTGTACTTTGGTGACGGTGGGAGGATTTACCGCCGGCTCCAAACCCTCTAAATCAAGAAGCCCTGCAAACAAATGGTGCAAGGAAAAATTGGGTTCAACAGCCAAATCAAATTCTCCCTTATTGTTGGCACATTCCTGACAAAGGTGAATTTCTGTTTTTACTCCATTTATAATTTTCGTCAGGTGTACAACTGCTTTTAAATTTTTACATTCCTGACAGAGCATAATTTATTTACCCCTTCATTTCAGATTATTTATTATCAGCTTATAAGCGACTACGGGTAAGGCCCTTTTTGTTATTTTGGGTACCGCTCCGGCCAACACTATCCTTTCATTACCGCTTCAAACATTTTCAACAAAAACTGTTTTTTTATATCTTCTGTAAATACCCCTTCCCCAAAGGAATCAAATTCTGTTA
>PWJM01000003.1 GCA_003560915.1 Syntrophomonadaceae bacterium | reverse complement strand
TTTTTCGTCAAACAAGCCTGCTTTATCTAACAGATTTCTGGATACCGATACCCCATTGGTAATAAATAAAAACCATGGGGCAGCCATTCTTTCTAAATATTTGCCATATGCAGCCTGTAGAGAATGAAACCACTTGGGACGTGTTTTATTCTGGAAACCATAACTTAAAATACTGTGGCTTATTACTTTTTTCCTGGAAAACAGGCGCAAAACCCCTTTTTTGTAAATGGGGTGACGAATACTGCTAATCTTCATTGAAGTTTTTTGACACTTTCGCTTTTGTCGTTGAGAAAAATTAGGATAGTAATGAGAAAAGATTCGTTGGCCATTATAATGGGTGGTAATTACCATTTTTTCTTTACCATGATAACCTAGATGGCTTTTCACAAAATTCCTGTCTACCAGCATTTCATCCAGGAATATAATTATTTTTCCCTGGGATGACTTTATCCCCTGGTTGCGGGAATAAGCAGCGCCACCATTAACCTTATTATGCAGAACCACCAGTTTATAAGGAGGATTTATTTTTCTTAATACTTTGGCAGTCTGGTCAGTGGAGCCATCGTTCACTACAATAATCTCGAAGTTTTTGGCCGGGATACTCTGTCTATACAAAGACAATAAGGTAAACTCCAATAATTCAACCCGGTTATAGGTGGGGATGATTATGCTTGCTTCTATATTATGACCATTCATTGTTTTATCTTCCTTCTTAAGTATTTTCTGTATTTATAAGTGCCTGCTTTAATTCTGGTTTATAAAGGAATAATGAAGCTTTTAGTGATTTATTTTAATGGTAAGCGAAGCAGGTCCTTGAAACCTTCAATAAGATAAAAATAGGTGCCTGATAGATGAGATTCCTGTTCCAATTGTTCTAACTGATTTTTAACTTTGCCAGCAAAAGCAGTTTCCCACCGGGAAAATCCTGCTTCAGGGGAGGTTAATAGATGTAACTCCTGGTTATTTACTTTTACAGCAGTATACCAACGTAAGTCTTGAGCAAGGTCTCTAAAAGCCGTAATGAATTCCGCATAGAAAGCGCCAACATATTTTTCCAATTGTTTAAACTGGGTAACAATATTCCCCCAGCTTACAAAGGACCAGCGAAATGGCCGAGTCATAGCAGCCACAAGCAGCACTTCTATTTCCGGGAATTTTTCAGTAAAGCAGAGGTAATTTACGACTCTACTTTTGTTGTTTGTGCCTATAGGGTGACTCTGGTGATAACAGGCAATATCGGGGGCATTGTAGAAAGCTGCTCCTGCCTGGTAAAAGCGATATCCTAACTCCCAATCTTCCAACCAGGCCCCCTCAAATTTTTCATCAAAAATGCCTGCCTGATTTAGCATTTCCCTCGATAATGATATTCCATTTGTTACAAACAAAAACCACGGTGAAGCCATTCGTTCCAGGTACAGGCCATATGTATCCTGTAGGGTGTAATATTGGTTATAAATACTCCTGGCTGTCAGGCCGTACTGTAAAACGCTGTGGTTTATTACTTCATCCGGGTGAAATAATCGAGTAACTCCTTTTTTTAATGTTTTATATTTTCCAGCACCTGTATTTTTAATTATATTTTTACATTCCCGCTTTTGTTTTCTACTAAAGCCAGGATACTTATGGGTATAGATGAATTTCCCATTAAAGGTGGTGGTAACCACCATTTTTTCTTTTTTATGATAAGTCAAATGACCTTTAATAAAATCACTGTCTACCAACATTTCATCTAAAAATATAATAATTTCACCCCTGGATGCCTTAATCCCCCGATTACGGGAATGGGCGGCGCCTTTATTAGACTTATTATGCAATACTTTTAAACTATAAGGAGTTTTTAACTTACTTAATACCTTACGAGTCTTATCTGTTGAACCGTCATCCACCACAATCACTTCAAAATTGCGGGCTGGTATACTCTGTTCATATAGAGATAGTAAGGTGAATTCCAGTAATTCAATTCGGTTATAGGTAGGTATGACAATACTTACTTCCTTATCATAATTGGACACTTTATAACCTCCTTAATATGTAATGTTCAGGCGGGTATTATTTCATTTTATGAAAGTTATTTTATTTAAGTGTCTCCTGTAACACCTGTTTACCAAAAAGAATATGATAAAGTGACATTTTTAATGAACAATGTCTTGCAGATAGAATTATAGTAACGCCTGTTTACAAAAAGGAATAAACAGGTGACTTTTTTATCATTATTCTGAATAAGTAAAAGGTGGGAATAAAAATGAAGGAAAATAAAATAGGAGTTATGGGAGGGTTAGGGCATATCGGACTGATTCAAGCTGCCTGCCTGGCTAAGCTTGGATATAAAACTACAGCCTATGATATCGATTTAGGAAGAATGAAAGGCCTTTTACAGGGCAGGATGCCTTTTCAGGAGCCAGGCCTGACAGAACTGGTTATGGAATCATTAAATAACGGGCTGCTCAAGTTTACCTCCCGGATAAAAGATTTAGAAGAAGCGGATATTGTCTTTATTTGTGTTGGAACCCCTTCATTGTCAAGTGGCGAAGCAGATTTATCTCAAGTTTATTCAGCAGTGGAGAAGGTAGCTCGAAACAGAAGCAATCACTGCCTGGCAGTAGTGAAAAGCACTGTGCCCGTGGGGACTTCTCGTAATTTAACCCAATATTTAAAGGAACATAAACTTTCTGAGAAAGTAACCATGGTATCTAATCCTGAATTCTTACGGGAAGGTTCAGGAGTCACTGACTTTTGGGAACCGGCCCGGATCGTTGTGGGAAGCGAAGCAGAGGAATCAGCTGAAAAGGCAGCTCAAATTTATGCACCACCCGGGGTTCCGGTAATTAAAAGCAGTTGGGAAAACTCCGAACTGATAAAATACGCCAGCAATGCTTTTCTCGCTGCAAAAATTTCCTTTATCAATGAAATAGCTCTCTTAAGTGAAAAAGTGGGCGCTGATATCCGCGTTATCAGCAGGGGAATTGGGTTGGACCCAAGAATCAATCCCTTTTTTCTTGAGGCTGGAGTTGGCTTTAGCGGGCCCTGTCTTGAGAAAGACTTAAAATCTTTAATAGCCCAATTCCAAAAAGTACAACGAAAAGCCAATATCTTAGAATCGGTTTTTCTTGTGAATGAAGGGCAGCGTAAAGGGATGATACACAAACTACAGGAAGAACTAGGGCCCTTAAAGGGTAAAAGAATAGGAGTTCTGGGCATGGCCTTCAAAGAGGGGACTGACGATGTAAGGCAATCCCACAGCCTGCCTATTGTAAAGCATCTTCTATCTCTTGAAGCAGTGGTAACCGTTAGTGACCCCTGGATAAAAAACCCTGAACAAGGGGGGCTTTCAAAATCTGAGCTGCCAGGGGTTGAATGGTTATCCTGCCCATATGAAGCTGCCAAAGGTAAAGATGCTGTTTTAATATTGACCGCATGGCAGGAGTATAGGGAGTTAAATCTTCAAAAGCTTAAAGCCTCCATGCGTAATCCTTTAATCGTTGATGGCAGGAATCTTTTTAACGTAAAAGATATGGAAGCACTAAAAATTAAATACCTGGGGGTGGGAATTTGAGATACTTAGTAACAGGCGCAGCCGGTTTTATTGGTTCCCATCTTTGTACCGTATTACTGCATCAGGGAAATGAAGTATGGGGCTTAGATGATTTAAGTAAAGGGAAAATGCAAAATTTAGAACACCTAAGGGGAAATACCCGTTTCGATTTTATTAAAAGCTGCATATCACAGGAAAAATATTTAAAAGGACTCATTGAAAAAGTAGATGTTATTTATCATCTGGCGGCGGTTGTAGGGGTAAAGCATTACGTAGAAGACCCCATCAGGGTGATTGATGTGAATGTATGTTATACTTCCCGTTTATTGGAGCTGGCGTGGAAGTATGGTAAAAAAGTTGTTTTTACTTCTACCTCTGAAACATACGGGAAAAACCCCCAGGTTCCCTTTAAAGAGGACGCAGATAGGGTTTATGGCCCTGCTGATACTGACCGGTGGTGTTATGCCATCTCTAAAAGTGCAGATGAACACCTCTGCCTGGGTTATGCAGCCCGGGGCCTTCCGGTAGTTATTATTCGTTACTTTAATGTTTACGGGCCACATGCCGACAGCTCAGATTACGGAGGGGTAGTCAACCGTTTCATTACTCAGGCACTCAGCGGTACCCCTTTAACAGTACACGGTGATGGCAGCCAAACCCGCTGTTTTACCTATGTAGATGACATTGTAAAAGGGACAATAGAGGCAGGTAGGCATCAGGAGGCAGAGGGAAATATCTTTAACTTAGGCCACAGGCGGGAGACCTCCGTCCTTGACCTGGCCCATATGATTTTGAATGCTTCAGGGATGAAAGGGGAGATTGTTTTTCAACCTTATACAGAGTTTTATGGATCCAGTTATGAGGATATTCCCAGAAGGCTTCCCGATCTGTCAGCTGCGGAACAAATACTCGGCTATGATCCTGCAGTAACTCTAGAAGATGGGCTGATGGATACGATTAAATGGTATCGAAATAAGGCAGATCGTTATTAAGTGTGAAGAAATTGTTACAATGCGAAGATTACCGGATACCTGTTTAAAAATATTTATTACTTTATAGCATTATTTTTTTGCCGGCTAAAGAATCATCTGCTTTATGCCGGCTTTCTCATTTATTAACTATTTTTTGCAGGACTTCTGCGTTACCTTTGATAATATATAACAGACTTTTTTTATCGAAATATGGGCTGGTGAAAAAACTGGAATCCGTCCTTAGATAAGGCAAGGAGTTCAATCTTCGGCAATTTCACGTTTCCAAATTGTTATAGAATCTTTTTACCAGGTAACTGGCATAGTCTAACGGCAGGCCGAATATTTGGCTGCAGGCATCTGAGGGGGCTTTTCTGTAGGCGACGCTGCTGGGCCTGCTGTTAGCCTCAAGCAGCCATAACTTTTCCTTTCTATCTAACCCCACATCTAAACCTACCTCACCTATGCTGCCAAAAAAGGTTTCCATGGCGTTAACCGTCTGCAAAGTAAAATATTCCAGACGGTCCCAAGAAAGGCTCTCATGAATTAAATCTTCACCTGGATATATAAAGACATCCCTGGAACCGGCAGCAAAATTAGTTACAATAGCCCCTGGTTTGGCAATCCGGAAGTTTATTGCTGAGATAATCCAGTCACAACTGGCATTTTTCTGCAATAAAATCCGCATATCAAAGGGGGAGCCATTAATCTGGGCTAGAGATATTCCTTGCTGCAAAATGAGATTTTTGCCAAGGTTCTCATGCAAAAAATTACATACTTTTTTCAATTTAGTAAATTTCCAGCTTTCGATTACACTTCCTCCCTTTTTGCACAAATAATGATTCCCCGCTTTTTCTATTCGAAAAACCTGGCGGCCACCTCTACCATAGTTGCTTTTTACAAAGCAACATTTAAATTTTTTCAAGAATTTTGACAGCTTTGGTAAGGAGAGGAGAGTAGTTTTCGGGAAGTAACCAGCAGTTTCTTTAGACGACCTTAAGGCTAGGAAAGTCTCCCACTTTCCAAAGGTTCGGGTAGAATTAATCCATTGAATACTGTCAACTTTTCCCCGCTTAGAGTAACCTCTCACAGTTTTTGGCCCTGGCTTAGCGCTCCTGTCATGAATAACCTGTGGAACAGGTATAATTTTCTTAACCCACTGATAGCTGCAAGGTTCAAGACAGTATGCTTTGACTGCGTTCTTTTCCCAGTCTACCTGATTAAGGCGGAAACAGTAAAAAAGGATGCCTTTATTTAGGGCCAGGAGGGCTCTTTTTTTAATGGAATTACATTTGTCAATGTTTTTCCATGACTTTCGT
>PWJM01000112.1 GCA_003560915.1 Syntrophomonadaceae bacterium | reverse complement strand
TCAGCCTATGAGCCTCTTCTTCCTGAACAAAGTGAAGCAGCACCACGCTGTAAGGGACTTCCTTTCGGGTCTGGAAACCACGGATCCCAGCAGCTCCTGTAGTTCCTGCATTGAACAACCATGTGCCCCTCTCTTGCCTGATATCCAGGGTGTGAGTATGACCGTTCAGGATTACCGGCACTGAACCTGTTAACCCTTCAGAAATTCCAGGGTGATGTACAGCTGCAATGTCCGTGGCTGCTCCCTCCTCAACTACGGACTCTAATCTTTGGGCATAATCTTTCAGTACGTCCTGTCCTTCTACCGCCATTTCCACGGAACGGGAGGAAGGGTCCGCAATCCCTGCGATTACCAAACCCAGCATGTTTATTTTTCCCTCCTCTAATACAATCACGTTGTCAATTTCTTTCATCCGGCTGATTACTTCCGGTGAATCGTGATTACCGGGAACAAAAACATAAGGAACATTAAAATCGGCTAAATCCCCAATTAAATCGGCTTCTAACGGTGTCCCAAAGTCAGTAATGTCCCCCGTATCAATCACCAGGTCGACATCAAAGGTATTAATCACCTGATTCGTAAACTTCATTCCCACCGGGTTGTTATGAATATCTGAAACATGAAGTACCTGCAGCTCACCATCTATGATACCCAGGGGTTCTATCCTTTCAATTTTTTCAAAGACATTATAAATACTGGTAGCCATTACTTCCATCTGTTCGCCTAATGTATTTACTTTAATTATGCTCTCCTCCACCAGGCCCACCATCCAGGGAGCTGCGCTGAGAACCCCTTCAAATTCTGGGTTGGTAAAGGCCATGGTATTATAAGAAAAAATAGCTGTAAGAATAAAAATACCAATAAGAATTAATCCGATGCTTCCTCCCAGCATAACAGGTTTTATTTGCCTCATCCCCGACAGATAAACCCCGGCAGCTCCCCCTAGAAAACCCAATACCAGGATTCTCAAGAAAAAATAATACAAGAACTGCCGAATTTGGGTTTGAAGCTGCTCAATAAAATCATCTTGAGCAAACCTGGGAATCACCTCCTGGAGCATATCCAGGTTAATATTATTCAAAGTTACCTGAAAATTTAAAGGCGGCAGATGGGTTTGTGCCCGAACAACACCAAAGGGAGGTACGTTTAAGGAGGTAAAGCCTCGGGAGGATATCCCAAGATTCAGTTCCAGTTCCAGAGCACTCAACGGAACCAAAACATTACCAAATAAACTGACTAAAATGATCATCCCAATTACTGAGGTGAGCGCAATCTTAAAATAATCCTTTCGCTGCATTTTACCCACGCCTTCTTATATAAATTATGGATTTAATCTACAAAACCCAGGAAGTATAACCGGAGCAGGTTTAGAGCGTACACGGCCGCCTGTTCCTTGATGCTTCTCCGGTCGCCCCAGAAGTTACATCTCTGGCAGTACACCCCCTCAGGGGTGCTGAGTCCGATATAAACCAACCCTACGGGTTCCAGAGGTTCATCGGAGGGCCCTGCATAACCGGTAATGGATATCCCAAAGTCAGCAGCAGCAGTAGACCTGATGTTGTCTGCCATAATACGGGCCGTCTCTTCACTAACTGCTCCCATGGTATCTAGAGTCTCCCGGGGGACTTTTAAAAGCTCTATTTTAGCTTCATTGCTGTAACACACAATTCCCCGTAAGAAGTAGTTGGAGCTGCCGGGAACATTGGTTAGCTTGTCAGCTAGAAGTCCTCCAGTACAGGATTCTGCTGCGGCCAACGTATATCCCCCTTGAAAAAGAAAGCGAGCCACTACATCCTCCAGGGTCTCCTCATCTACTCCATATACAAAAGAAGCCAACTTTTCTTTAATTCGGTTCTCCCTTTCCTGAATCATCTCTTCTACCAGGGTTTGGTTATCTCCGTGTGCAGTAATATAGACATGTACTTCCGTGGACTGAGCCATTAGAACAACCCTGGGATTTCCTTCAATGTCAATTAATCTAGCAATCCTTTCCTCCAGGGTAGCTTCCCCCAGGCCCAGCACCCTGAGAACACGGGTTTTTATTATTCCCGCTGAGGACTTGCGCTGTAAATAAGGCATCACCGTCTGCTCCACCATGGGTTTTAGTTCTTCGGGTGGACCGGGAAGGAGTACTATCATCTTATCCTGCAGTTCAATTATTATACCGGGAGCAGTACCGTTTTCATTGGGGATAAGAACTGCTCCTTCTGGAACATAAGCCTGCCTGCGCCTTTTTTCTTCCAGCTCTATTCCCACTTTTTCATAGAGTTTTTCCAGATGTTTCTCCCATTTAACACATTTTCTCAGGGGAATCCCCGCTTCTTTGCAGATCACTTCTTTGGTAAGGTCGTCCGCCGTAGTTCCCAGTCCGCCGGTTAAAATAATTAACTCAACTCTGTCTCTGGCCTGTCGAAATGCTGAACTGATGCTCCCGCTCTGATCTCCCACCACGGTATGGTACATCAGTTCTATCCCCAGAGAGGCAAGCCTTTTGGAAAGAAAGCTGGCGTTTTCATTGAGCACATAACCCAGAAGAACCTCGTTTCCTACATTTATAATCTCCGCTTTCATACCTATCCCTCCAATTGATTTATACTCCATTAACTCCCAAGTATAAATAAATTGTAACCTTTTCCCCCGGATTATGCAAAAAAGTAAGCAGCTTTATCAGCTGCTTACTTTTAATTTTTCCCCGCATCCGGAAAGTATCTTCCTGAAGGCCTCCCCGGATATTTTTTCCTGGATAAGGAGATAATCTGCCACCTCTTTTATGAGGTTTTTATAACGGATGATAATTTCCTTTACCTTGTTCTCTTCTTTTTCAATAATATTGGTGATTACGTCATGAAGTATTCCCCCCGGGACATCCTGCAGACAGACAACTCCCAGGCTTGACATCCCTGAACTAATCAGCTGTTTAGCAATACCGATGGCCTGTTGGAAATCTGAAGCAGCTCCGGTACTCCTGCTTCCTAGAATCTCCTCCTCTGCTAAGGAACCGGCCAACAAAATATCTATTCGCCCCTCCAGATATTCCCGGGTATACAGGTGGAAATCTTTTTCGGGAGTTTGTCTCATATAACCCAAAGCTTTTCCCCGGGAAGTGGTGGTAATACTGGAAACGGAACCGGGCCTGATGGTTTCACTCATAAGAGCATGTCCGGTTTCATGGATGGCAATTCTCCATAATTCATCAATATCTGGTTTTCTGTCCATCTTTTCACCCATCATCACTTTATCTACAGCTTCTATGAAATAGCGATGGTTTACCAATTTCTTTCTATCCCTCATAGCCAGGATGGCTGCCTCATTGGTTACACTCTCCAGGTGTGCCCCGGAAAAACCGAAGGTTTCCTGGGCCACGGCCCTCAAGTTAACATCTTTAGACAAAGGTTTATTCCGGGAATGAAGACTCAAAATCTGTTCCCTGCCCTCTACATCCGGAAGGTCAACGTTAACAATTCGGTCAAAACGCCCTGGCCTTACCAGGGCAGAATCCAGAAGTTCTGAACGGTTGGTGGCGGCAATGACCAGAACCTTCACCTGATCATGGCAGGAAATGCCGTCCATCTCCACCAGCAGCTGGTTTAACGTCTGGTCATATTCCAAATGACTACCGTGACTACCTCTCTTTCCCCCTAATATTTCTATTTCATCAATGAAAATGATGGCACTGCTTTTCTTCTGGCGTTTGGTCATCTCCCTGGCCTGGTTAAATATCTGCCTTACTCTTTGGGCGCCAACCCCGGCATAAACCTCAATAAATTCACTTCCAGAAGCCGACAAAAATACTGATTCGGTATAGCTGGCCGCCGCTTTTGCCAAAAGGGTTTTACCGGTACCCGGAGGCCCCACCAGTAAGATTCCCTTTAAGGGCCGTATTCCCATCTTCATAATAAGTTTTGAATTTTTAACAAAGTCCAGAGCTTCTAAAAGTTCTTTTTTGACAGAAGCATGTCCCCCGATTCGATCAAAATTAATCTTTTCAATGCTTCCTTTACTGCTTTCTACGGCACTAAAGCTCTTATTCATACCCTTGAACCCCACCAGGTAGTAAAGAACCAGAATCAGGCCTACCATAAAAAACCAGGGTATTACATTAAAACCCTGCTGCACCATTATTATAGCTGCAGCAATTCCAAAACCAATGGACAATTCTTTAATCACTGATTAACACTCTCCCCCATTGATTCCTGTCCATTCCCACCAGAAAGACGGGAAACGATTTCAAATAGATAATGTCCGGTTTGCTTCACCTGAAAATATATTTTTTCTTCTCCTACAATTAATCGATAATCTTCTACATTATGCCCGGCCATTATCTCTTCTACCTTTTCAGACATTTCCACATAATTCCCCTTTACGGCTGCTTCCTGAAGATGATAGTGGATCTGATAATAAATCTCTTCCAATTCTTTATTTCGGTGGTCTACCAGGGTTATCTGGTACTTTCTATCTCCCAATATTTTGGTAACTTCTTTGTGAATAATATTTTTCTCTTCCCGTAAATTATCAACATATTCCAATTCCAAAATAATTTCCATGGTATCGCCCTGGTGGCTTATGTTTACGGCCTTAACCTCTTCTTTTCCTGCAAACAGTTGAGTTAATGGTTCCTCCACTGTCTGTTTTTGTTGATAAAATTGAAAACCGTAAAATACGCTGATTAAAAATAAAAAAGCGATGAGAACCACGGGCCATCTGATATTTTTAATCATCCCGTTACATCCTCTCATTTCCGTCAGGCTATTTTTGTTTACTTGTTTACATAATGATTATAACACAGGGGAAAAACCCGGTTCAATGGTAATAAAAGGCGCTACAAAGAATGAGCACGGATTTTAGTCCGTGCTCATTAGCTTTCACTCCATTCTGGCAGGAAAAAAGATTAATTGAGCTGCTCTCCTGGTTTTAAACCTACCTGTTCTATAAATTGTTGTGAAGAAATCTTGCCATCCCCCGGCAGCTGTACTCGTTTTATCAGGATAGAACCGCTGCCGGCCGCAACTTTAAAACCTTTTCCCTCCAACAGTTCAAACACTTCCCCAGGCCTGGCTCCCGGATCAGCTTCAGAAATCTCTCCCTCCCAGACCTTAATCTTTTCCCCCCTGAACAGGGAATGTGCTCCCGGCGAAGGATTTGAACCACGAATTAAATCATGAATTGTTTCTGCGTTATTTTTCCAATCAATTTTCACATCATCTTCGGTAATCACCGGTTGGAAAGAAGACTGGCTCTCCTCCTGAGGGACTCGGGGCGCTCGCCCTTCCCTGATAAGCTTCACCGCCTGGGTAGTTAAGCTCACCCCCAGGGGATAAAGCTTGTTAAAGTAGACTGAGCCCACACTATCCTCGGGTTCAATGGTTACTTTTTCCTGAAGGATGATGTCCCCGGTGTCAACCCCTTCATCTATGTAATGTACGGTTACGCCGGTTTCTTTTTCACCGCTAATTACCGCCCAGTTGATGGCCGAACCGCCCCGGTATTTGGGAAGCAGAGAAGGATGAAAATTAATTCCGCCTGAAGTGGACATTTTAATTACTTCATAAGGCATAAAATCAGTTACAAAGACTAATACAAAAAGATCAGGTTTCAAATCTTTGACCCAGGGAATTACTGAGGTATCTTTTAAGCGGTGGGGACTTCTTCCGGGGGGCTGCAGAACAGGGATATTCTTCTCCAGAGCCAGATCTTTCACCGGGTTGGGCCTGCCTTTAGGGTCATCGGGGACAGTAATTACTCCCACCACCTGTTCCCCCTGCTGCAGTATGGATTCCAGACAGTCCTTACCAAAGGGAGCCTGACCCACCAGTACTATTTTCATCATAAGCACCTCCTGAGAATATTCAGTTACCCACTTGATATCTTACCACTGCTCTAAAAAAACTCTAAGTTGATTATATTTCAATTTGATTGAAAATTCAATTAATATTTCCTGTTTTTCCCTGCAGGTCATAGGAACCAACTGATATTATTTTTACCTGCATCATTTCCCCTGACCTTAATGAAGAATTGCTCTTTACATATACCACTCCGTCTATTTCAGGAGCCTGCCCTGAGAAACGGCCAACATAAAAATCTTTTTTGTTTGGAACCTTTCCCTCTATTAAAACCTCAAGGCTGCTGCCTAAAAGGCTTCTATTCTTCTGTAGTGATATTTTCCTCTGCAGTTTAGTCAATTTTCCGAACCGTTCCTCTTTTATTTGCTCCGGAATCTGCTTATCCAAAAGAGCTGAGGGCGTGCCCTCTTGAGGAGAGTAACTAAAGAAACCTGCGCGGTCAAACTGCATCTCCTCCAAAAAAGAATACAGCTCATTAAAGTGCTCCTCCGTTTCACTGGGGAAACCCACCATAAATGAACTTCTTAAAACAATTCCGGGTATTTTTTCCCTCAACTTTTTCAACAGTTCTTTAATCTTTGTTTTATGAAAAGGCCGCCGCATTTTTTTTAAAATCTCCGGGTGAGCATGCTGAAGCGGCAGGTCCAGGTAACTGCAGATTTTCTCTTCTCTGGACATCACCTCAATCAAATCTTCGGTAATCCCTCCAGGATAACCATAAAGAATCCTGATCCATTTAAGCCCTTCAATTTTAACCAGTTCCTCTAAAAGCAAGGGGAGATTCACTCTCCCGGAACTGAGGCCTCTACCATAGCTGGTAGTATCCTGGGCGATCAGGTTTATTTCCTTTACTCCTTGATCTGCCAGTCCCTCCACTTCCTTTACCACAGAAACGGGATCTCTGCTGCGATAACTACCCCTTAGCTGAGGAATGACACAAAAGGAACAGCGATGGCTGCATCCTTCAGCAATCTTCACATAAGCTGTATAAGAAGGGGTGCTGAGAATTCTAGGAAACGTATGATCATAGAGAACCCGCGGCTGCTCAATATATACAGGCCGTTTTCCCACTAATGCATCAGCAAGGATTTCCACAATGCTGTGGAAACATCCCGTTCCTACCACCCCGTCCAGTTCAGGAATTTCCTTTAACAATTCTTTACCGTGCCCCTGGGATAGACAGCCGGCCGCCAGCAGTATTTTACAATTTCCCTTCTTCCTGTACTCTGCCATTTCCAGCAGAGTTTCAATGGATTCCTCTTTGGCCTGGTCAATAAAACTACAAGTGTTGACAATCAATATGTAAGCACTGGATGCATCAATGGTGATATCATACCCGGCCTTCTGTAAAAGACCCAGCATAACCTCCGTGTCCACCAGATTTTTTGCGCATCCCAGTGATATAAATCCTACCGTCTTTCCTGTCATGTTATACCTCCTGCTGAATAAAACTAATATTAGATTAAGAAGGATATCATTCGCAACGATGAATTAAAACATCCCGTATGTCTGCCATTTTTTCACACCACGGGATGTCTTCTTTTCAATAATTTCCGTTGGGAAATTATTTTTTTCCTTTTTATGGGGTTTTAATCTTCGCTTAAATCTTCGGATTGCGAAAGCCTGACCGTAACTGTAACAGGCCTTGCTGAATCATTCAGGGGTATTTCCAATCCGCCGGCAGTAATCTGAATGCCTGAGGGATTTCCAGCCCGAAGACTGAACTCTTTTTCCGCTGTATAGCTGAGATTTTGACCGGCTCCATAAGTTCCTCTAGCCGTTTCCTCATCGTCTACTGCCAGACTAATCCAGCAGCGTCCGGTAAAAGTTAATTCTATACTCATTTCCTCCAGGTTTAATATATCATAGACTAAAATTTCTCCGACGCTTTCCACCAGCACAAGCTCGGGTTCCTCAGGCTCTTCTTCTACAAGGTCATCCTCCGGGGGAAAGATATTTCCATCATGGCCATTCCCGTTGTCCGCAGATCCATTATTCCCGGGATCAGTGTTATCTACCGGAATGCCGTTTTCATAATCTCCAAAAAAAGCCTGGTAAAATCTGATCCCTCCAAACAGCAGGAAAATCACCAGGATGCCTACCATCAAATTCTTCCATATTCCATCGCTCCTGGTATACAGTGGTTTAGCTTTCTTTTCCTTTTCCTTTTCCTTTTCCTTTTCCACAGGATCCAGATTTTGAGCTTTCATCTGGTTATACTGGGCCATGAGTTCAGACTCATCCAAATTTAGGACTCTGGCATAACTGCGCAGTGAACCCTTAATATACACTTCTCCTGGAAATACCCTGGTGTCCCCTTCCTCCAGCGCCTGCAGGTATCGGGTTTGGATTTTGGTTATCTCAGAAATTTCTTCAAAAGACAGTCCCTTTTCTTCTCGGGTGCTTCTTAAAACTTCCCCAATTTCCTTCATGCTGCACCTCCTTCTATACTCTATAATAAGCTGTATGAAACAACAACGCTATTGTATATAAAGAAAGCATGGTTTGAAAACATAAGCATAAAAAGTAAATAAATCTTTTTGATAAAGAAATAGGATACCTTTAATAATCTTCATAACTGATAATTATCACGTTATGTCTTTTAAGTAAGACGGCAGTTGTTCGGGAGTAATCAGGACTCTGCGGGCTTTACTTCCCTCATACCCACTGACAATTCCCATTCTTTCCATCTCGTCAATTAATCTTCCTGCCCTGACGTGTCCGATGCGAAATTTTCGCTGTAAAAACGAAATGGATGCCTGGCCCGAATGGACCACTTCCTTTAGAGCATCAGGGAAGACTTCGTCAATTTCTCCTGGTTCTCCTGCTTCATCCTCTGTTTCAGTAATATTTTTTTGTTCTATAACCTCTATCCCCTGGCTTTTTATATAATCAACAATTCTCTTAACATCTTTTTCTGAAATAAAAGCTCCTTGGATTCTCTTTGGCTTCAAAACTCCTACGGGATGATACAGCATATCCCCCTGACCTATGAGCTTCTCCGCTCCTCCCATATCCAAAATTACCCGTGAATCTGCATTGGAAGATACTGCAAAAGCAATTCTGGTGGTGATATTTGCCTTAATTACTCCAGTAATCACATTTACAGAAGGACGCTGTGTAGCAATTACCAGGTGAATCCCGGCAGCCCTGGCCATTTGTGCCAGGCGGGCAATGGCGTCCTCCACATCATGAGGGGCTACCATCATAATATCCGCCAACTCATCTATAACTACAATGATGTAAGGGAGTATTTCCAGAGATCCATCCTTCTGTCCTGCCAAATCGTTATAACTTACAATATCCCGTACCCCTTCCCGGGCAAATCTTTCGTACCTCTCTTCCATTTCTTTTACCATCTTTTTAAGGGCCACCGATGCTTTTTTCTTGTCAGAAATTACCGGAGAAAGCAGGTGTGGAATTCCGTTGTATGTATTCAATTCCACATATTTGGGGTCAATCAACAAGAATTTCACCTCATCAGGTTTGCTCTTAAAAAGAATACTGACAATAACAGAGTTAAGGCATACACTTTTACCGGACCCGGTGGCTCCGGCAATCAAAAGATGGGGCATTTTTGAAAGGTCCACCACTACCGGATTCCCATAAATATCATTTCCCAAACCTATGGATAAGAGCGAGGTGGATTCCATAAATACAGGAGACTCTAACACATGCCTCAGGTAAACAGGGGAAATCATCTGGTTGGGAACCTCGATTCCTACAGCGGCTTTTCCAGGAATAGGCGCTTCAATCCTCACCCCGGAGGCTGCCATGCTCAGCGCCAGGTCATCAGCCAAACTTACGATATGGCTAACTTTAACCCCTTTGGCCGGCTGTAATTCATAACGGGTCACGGTAGGCCCTGAATGGACCTGAATATTGTTCACCCTGACACCAAAATTCTTTAGAGTACTTTCCAGCACCCTTGCCCTGTCCATGGCCAATTTATTTTGCTGTTTGTCCTTTACCTGGATTCTCTGGGGAAGAAGGGAAAGCTCCGGAAGGCTGTATCCCATGAGCTCTTCATTATTCACCACCAGGGTCAGCTGACTGGTTTTCGGTTTCGGTTTATTCCCTATATCATCGTTCTTTTTAAACCTTTCCCTATCTTTTAATTCCTGATTTTCCGGAAGGTTTTTCTCCGCCGCCGGTTTTTCTTGATAAAAAGCTGAACTGGAACCAGAATCCGAGGAGGCGGTCCCACCTTCGGCCACAGGAGCTGTAGTAAAGTTTTGATTCTCCGAAAAGACAGACCCTTGAGAAATAATTTCCACTTTTTCCTCTACTTCTTCGGTAAAAAGAATGTGATAAAGATCCAGGAAAAAGGGTTTCAGTTTAGGATACAACCTTCTTACATGTATGCCGAACATATGAAAAAGCTGGGTTATTGAAATATTAATTATGAGAAGAAAGGCAATGATCCCAAGGGTAGCCACCACAATATAGCTTCCAATCTCTCCGAAAAAATAAAAGAGAACGATGGCTAAAAGGGAACCGATTAAACCCCCTCCCTGCTTCTGGATACCCATTCTGTAGATGGCTTCATAAATGCTCATTCCCTCCAGGGGGGCTTCAATCATCAAGTTCAAATGAACAGTAACTATTAACAATAATAACAATATGACTATACCTGCAAAACGAGTTTTACAGCTGTTAATTTTAGTGAAAAATATATTTTTTAATCCAAGCAAACATACCAGCAAAGGAATTATAAAAGCCAGGTCCCCCGCTACAAAATGTAAAAACCCGGTAAGTATCTCTCCAATGGTACCCGTCTGGGGAGTGAATCGCAAGCCCGCAAAACTGAGCAGCCCTATTGCCAGCAGAAAAAGGCCCCTGAGCTGAAATCGAAAATCCTCTTTAAGTTCATTGAAAAATCCAAACATAAAAACACCTCTTTATAGAAAAGCCTGTACACCATTAGAGAAACATCTGTTTCTCCGGAAAACAACAAATTATCTGTCGGTTACTTATTATTTCATCCAGTAAATAAAGAACATAAAATGAAATAATCTATCTTTAAGAAAATATATAGATTATCCCCATTGAACTACCTGCCATAAAATTACCAGTGACCCCACCATCCAGCAGTAATATGAAAAATAGTGAAGATTACCCGTATTAAGGATCCTGATTAACGTCCGAATAGCAAATATCCCTGAAACAAATGCCACCGCAGTCCCCAGGGCTAAAGGAATCACGGATATGTTTTCCGGCCCTGACGACAGCAATTCCCTACCCTCCAGTAATGTTGCCCCCAGGATTGCCGGCAGTGATAGGAAGAAAGAATACCTGATAGCAGTCTCCCGGTTCAACTCCCTAAAAAGTGCAGCAGAAATGGTTGACCCTGACCGAGAGATTCCTGGGATGATAGCAAAGCCCTGAAATAAGCCCACAATCAGTGCATCGCTAACCTTCATCTTCTCCACTGTTTTTCTTCCGGGAACTTTCATGTTGATCAGCCAGAGGATGCTCCCGGTAACCAAAAGCATGATTCCCACGGTTAAAACGGAACTGAAAAGACTCACAAAAAATGGTTGGAACGCCAGGCCAATCACTGCTGTAGGGATACAGCCCATAATAATAAGAAACAGCATTTTCCTGCTGGCCTTGTCATTATTGAGAAATAATGCTGCTGCAGCCAGCTTCTTTATGTCTGGAAAGAAAACCCAAAGGATTGAACACAAAGTACCGAAATGTACCAATACTTCAAAAGTAATGCCCGGTTCTTTTACCCCCAGCAAAAACTGTGTAATCACCAGGTGTCCTGAACTGCTAACCGGCAGAAATTCCGTTATCCCTTGAACCAATCCCAAAAACAATGCTTCCCATACTGTCATAATTTCCCCCTTGTAATCTCTTGCCTCTATTTATTCACAAACTCAATTAATACTCCCTCTTTATTTTACTATTTTACATAAATTAAAAAAACCCTTTATATAGAGTAATTACTTAAAATATAGCTTATTTATTTAAAATTTTTTAAAATTAAATAATTTGCATCCTTTTCTTTTCATACATATTTTTAGCTGAGTATCTTTTTGGTTTTTCCCGGGCATAAGAAATATAATAAATCGGGTAAATATATTGATGAAAGGTATGATAAGCAGAGCATTAAAAAGATTGTAGAAAGTATGAGCATTAGCAATCTGCCGGGGCATGAAGGGAGATGATTCTATAACCACATAAGTAAAATAATGAAAGAGAGGCAGGATGCACGCTGCCCCGACAATATTAAATATGAGATGAGCCAGGGCCGCTCTCCGGGCATTCAAGTTTGTTCCAACACTGGCAATCATGGAGGTGATACAGGTCCCCATATCTGCCCCCAATATGATAGCAATTCCTGCAGGAAGAGAAACAATACCCTGTACTGCCATGGCCATAATGATTCCCACCACCGCGCTGCTGCTTTGAAAAAGAAATGTAGTCACTGCTCCCATGAAGATTCCCCTCAGGGGAATCTCCCCCGCCTCTATTAGAAGAGAAATAATCCAGGGTGATTCCCTTAAAGGGCTTAAGGAAGAGGACATCAGGTTCAATCCTAAAAATAAGAAGCTGCCCCCCAATATTGTTTTACCCAGGCCAAACAAGGATTTAGATTTCAGCCTGGCCAACAGCAGTAACAATATGCCTAAAACAGCCACAGGCATAGCCCATTCATTTAATGGGAAAGCAATAATCTGTGCAGTAATGGTGGTTCCGATATTAGCCCCTACAATAATACTGATTCCCTGCTTTAAGGTGATTAGTTCAGAGTTTACCAGGCCGACAACCATGGCCGTAGTTATACTGGAGCTCTGCAGGACCATGGTAGCAGCGGTACCTGAAATCAATCCTAACAGCGGATTTCCTGTCATGATTCTTAAGCTTTTCTTTACCCTGGAGGAAGCTGCCAGCTTAAGCCCACGGCTCATCACCTGAAGTCCACCGATAAATAGAGACAACCCTGCAATTAAACCAATCCAGTGAAGAAGTTTAATAAAAAACACCTGCCAGCAATGAATGAAAATTTTTAATTTCTTTTGAAATTCTTTCTATATTATTCATATAAATGCAGCAGGTATTTTAGAATCTTTACCTATATTTTTTTGACTTTTCTCACTGCCAGGGATGAAAAGAGTCAATCCTGAAAATTGATTATTTCCCCTGGCTGGAGGGAGGGATTCATATAATCCTGAGGATTACTGCTGATTAACCGGACAATCTTTCCCCGGTTAAAAGAAACAGGCTCAATTAATAGCAGCTGACCGTCCTTTGTTATTTCCTCATACTTAGGTGAAAATTCCGAATATCCTTCCCAAATTAACTCCAGGGGTAGGGCAGTGTAAAGGATCATGATGTCTCTCCCCCTTCCGAGGGGTCCTCTGTAAGTTCTTTTAAGGTTTTTATGGCTTCACCCAGGCCTCCCACCTGGTCCATAAGCCCAACTTCTACAGCGTCTTTCCCCACCAGGACGGTCCCAATATCTCTGGCCAATTCCCCGGTCCTGAACATTAATTCCCGAAACTTTTCCTCGGTTACATTGGAATGTTTGCACACAAAGTTAATGACCCGGTCCTGCATTTTATCCAGGTATTCGTAGGTTTGAGGTACCCCTATAACCAGTCCCGTAAGCCTAATGGGATGGATGGTCATGGTAGCAGTCCGGGCAATAATTGAATGGTCAGCTCCAACCGAAATAGGGACACCGATGGAGTGGCCACCTCCCAGTACCAGGGAGACCGTGGGTTTGGACAGGCTGTCAATCAGCTCGGCGATGGCTAACCCTGCCTCCACGTCTCCTCCTACTGTATTTAAGATTACCAGCAGTCCTTTTATGTCCGGGTTTTGCTCTACCGCAACCAGCTGGGGTATCACATGTTCGTATTTTGTAGTTTTGTTTTGCGGAGGCAGGACTAAATGTCCTTCAATCTGTCCCACAATAGATATACAGTGCAGGCTGCTTTCCAACTTAGGAACGTTAATTTGTCCCAGTTGTTGAATGTTCTGAAGCTGAGATTCCTGCTGCACGGGGACAGCAGCAGGAGAGGGTGGCGGCTGTTTTGTCCTGCGGATACCTGGTCTGCGACGATAGTATATGCTCAATTAAGAACACTCCCAAATAAGATTTTTTATAGCTCAGTGGGTGCTCTTTTATTTTCTACCTCAGAATTAATATTATGCAAATTTCTCAAAAAGTATAAAGGACGGTAAACCGTCCTTTATTTCATGAAACCTTAAAAACATTCTTCTAAATTTTTCAAATTTCCTCTCTTACTCTGGGAAAACCTGCTATAACTTCTTCATTTTTTTTCAGCAGAGGCTCATTTGGCCTGTCCCTCTTTTCTTTTTATGATTTCTTCGGCAAAGTCCACCCCTGCCCGATAGACTTCCTCCACAGCCTCACGGTTTGCCCTGATCCCGGGAGGAGCAGAGCGGACTTCGCTGTAACACAACATTCCCCTGGTTTCTACATTTAAAATATCGTAATAAACCTTTACGATGTCGTACGCATTGTGACAAAACTTTTTTACGGGACTTCCTTCCACGCAGATAAAAAAACCGATTTTCCCTTCTTCTTCCCTGATCCGGGGTTTTTCAAGAACATGCTTGGCCGCCCAAAAAGCCTGGAATCGGTCAATCATCATTTTGGTCTGGGATGACATGCTGCCAAAGTGTATAGGAGCCGCTACAACAATCCCCTTTGCCTTGGAAGCCTTCTGATGTACTTCCTGCATATCGTCTTTTAAGACGCATATCCCGTTTCTGCTGCAGGCTCCACAAGCCTGACAGGGTTTGAAGTCCAGCTGGTTAATAACAATTAACTCTCCCTTAACCGCTTTTTCTTCAGCCCCCTTTAAAAACTCTTCCAACAAAGATATAGAATTCCCTTTGGTCCGTGGACTGCCGCTTATAGCCAGTATCTCCACCGTATCAGTTTTCAACCTGTTCTCCTCCTTACCCGAAGGGTGAAAAATATCCAAAAATACAATAACCTGGTCTTCCTTACAATTGTGCTTTTTTTACCTCTGATACATTTATCTCAAAAACCCTTCTAAGATTTTTTCTACCGCTTCTTTTTCCGAAAGCCCCAAAGACATTAATTTTAACATCTGCTCCCCGGCGATTTTACCTATGGCTGCTTCATGGGTGAGCTCAGCCTCGGCGTGATAAGCGGCAATCTCCGGAACGGACCTTACTTTTGCCCTGTCCATGATGATGGAATCACACTCTACATACCCCCGGGATCTGGCATGGGCTATTACCCTGGGATAGAAAATCTGTTCGGAATCCCCCTGGGCTACTGTTCTGGAAGTTACCTGGGTAAAAGAGTCCTCCCCTAAAAGATTCACAACCACATCGGATTTGGCCATTTGGTTTCCATCGGTTAAAAGCCTTTCCACCATAATCAGGCTGGCGTTTTTATACAGGTTTGCCTCCGTTACCCGCTCCGTATGATCCACACCCCTGATCTGAACCAACTCCAGTTCGGCCATGCCACCCTCTTCAATTTCTATGACGGTTTTCGGGTTCAATATCTTCCCCCCGGCACCTCCTCCTTCACCATAGTGTTTCTCCACGTAGCGAAGCCTGGCCCCTTTTCTGACGTATATGGTATGGATACCGTCATGCCTGGTTTCCTCAGACCCGGAATTATGTATCCCACAGCCGGCCACTACCGTAACATCTGCCCCTTCTCCTATTTCAAAAGTATTGTAGACCAAATCATTGATTCCGGTCTTGGTCACCAGCACAGGGATATGAACAGATTCGTTTTTTGTACCGGGCTTGACGATAATATCAATACCGGGGTTGTCTGTTTTTACCCTAATTTCAATGTTTTCCGTGGACTGCCGGGAAACCCCTTCCCCGTCCTTGCGGATATTGTATGCCCCCTGAGGCACATCGTGCATCGAGGCAACTTCCTGTAGGATCTTTTTATCTACGGCAGTCAGCTTCATCTTCTATATCCCCCCTGCATACTTTATACCACTGGCAGCCTACTACATCCTTGATAATGGGCCAGATTCTATCCTTGGTTCCGATATCTTGAATCTTTCCACCCACAATTAAAATGATTTCATCCACCAGGGATAATATTCTTTCCTGGTGACTGATCAGCACAGTAGTTAAACCTTCTTTTTCATGCTTTTGTTTAATAACATTCAGCAAAAGGTCGAAGCTCCAAAGGTCTACCCCGGCATCCGGCTCATCATAAATCGTAAATTCAGGATTTTTGGCCAGCAGGGTAGAAATTTCGATTCTTTTCATTTCTCCTCCGGACAGACTGGCGTCGGCATCCCGATCCATGTAGTCTTCCGGGCACAGTCCCACCTGCCGCAGGTATCCCCGAACTGCTTTTCTCTCATCAATACCCGAAGAGAGCTGAAGCAGGTCTAATACCCTCAAACCTTTAAAACGGGGAGGGTACTGAAAAGCATACCCGATTCCCTTTTTAGACCGTTCATGTATTTCCAGAGCAGTGATGTCTTCTCCCTTAAAAGTTATGCTGCCGGTTGTAGGCTTGTAAATACCCATAATTACTTTTGCCAGGGATGTTTTACCGCTTCCGTTAGGTCCGGTAATAGCATAAAACTTGCCCTGCTCAAACGTAAGGTCTACTCCCTTAATAATTTCTTTTTCTTCACCTGGAATTTTATAAGTTATTCCTTTTAGCTCCAGCAAAATTTAACCCTCCTATAGATGTTCTTAAAAAATCTATTCTACATAAAAATTAATATTTCCTGCTTAATACTTTTTCATTTGCTTTTTAATAAATAGAATACCCGGTTTATTGCGAATCTTTAACATTTTATTTTCTTTGATTTTTACAAATAAACCCTTTACCTACAGTAATTAAGAGAGTATACTCAAAAATTTTTTTGTTAGAAAAAAACAATTGCTGCCAATAAATTAATTATTGATAGCAATTGTTAATAGCAATGTTTCCTGACCTGGTCGTGGTTTTCACATATGTTTTTCTTCTAAAATAATTATATTTCTGTGATGATTGGTAGTATCATCGGCTTTCTTCTAGTCTTTTCCCAAAAGTATTTATTTAAAACATCCCTTACAATATTTTTAACCGTAGACCATTCTGACATTTTTCCCAAACTGGTATTCTCCAACGCCTGGGCTACCTGTTTTCTGGCTTCTTCTATGAGCTTCTCTGACTCCCTCACATAAACGAACCCTCGGGAGAGGATATCGGGTCCTGCTAATACCCTGCTGCTATCCTTGTCAATAGCAATTACTACGATGAGTATACCGTCTTCGGAAAGGATTTTTCGGTCCCGCAAAACAATATTGCCTACATCCCCTACTCCCAGACCGTCCACCAGAACTTTACCTACGGTTACTTTCCCAATCTTCTTTCCACTCTTGGCACTAAACTCTAATATGCTGCCGTTTTCAGTGACCATGATGTTTTTTGTGGGTATGCCCACCTTTTCAGCCAGCTTTGCATGGTGAATCATGTGACGGTACTCCCCGTGAACCGGGATCAGGTATTTGGGTTTCGTCAGGTTCAACATCAGCTTCAATTCTTCCTGGCTGGCGTGTCCGGAAACATGAATCCCCGATACTGATTCATAGTAAACATTGGCCCCTCTTTTAAACAGGTTGTCAATAGTCCTGGAAACCAGCTTTTCATTCCCTGGAATCGGTGAGGCAGCAATTATTACCGTATCCCCCGGAATAATCTCCACCTTTCTGTGTTCAGAAATGGAGATCCTGGTAAGAGCAGACATAGGTTCCCCCTGACTCCCGGTGGTCAGCAGTACCAGTTTGTTTTCAGGGTAATTCCCAATTTGATCTACTTCTATCAGGTTTTTGTCCGGCACTTTCAAATATCCTAATTCCCGGGAAATACCTGCAACATTTACCATACTTCTTCCAATGACCGCTACCCTTCGGTCATGCAGGCAAGCCGCATCCATCACCTGCTGGATGCGGTGAACATTGGAAGCAAAAGTAGCCAGTATGATCCTGCCCTCTGCAACCCTGAAAATGTCATTTATGGTTTCACCCACAACTTTTTCTGATAGAGTATAACCCGGCCTTTCGGCATTGGTGCTGTCGGACAAAAGGACCAGCACCCCTTTCCTTCCCAGCTCAGCCAGCTTGTTGTAATCAGTAAGCTCTCCATGAACCGGAGTCTGGTCAAATTTAAAGTCACTGGTATACACAACGATACCCGCAGGAGTAAAAACAGCCACCCCCACTGTGTCCGGTATACTGTGGTTGGTCCTGAAGAACTCCACTCTAAAATGGTCACTGATCTTCATGCCGCATCCCGGTTTAATTAGATTCAGAGAAGTAGAATGAAGGAGATTGTGTTCTTTCAGCTTACCTTCCACCAGCCCCAGCGTCAGTTTTGTCCCGAAAATGGGTACATTCAGAGAAGGAAGAACATAGGGAAGTGCTCCTATATGGTCTTCATGGCCGTGGGTTACGATAATCCCCTTAACCTTTTCTTTATTTTCTTCCAGGTAAGAAATATCAGGAATAACGATGTCTATCCCGTACATTTCTTCCTCTGGAAATTTTAACCCCGCATCGAGAACCAGGATTTCATCCTCATATTTGAGAACGAACATATTCTTTCCAATTTCACCGATGCCGCCAAGGGGAATAACTTGTACCTTATTCTCTTTTCCTTTGTTCAAAGAATTTTAACACCTCCTGTTTTACGAAAAATGCCCGTTCAATACTACCATAAGTAACATTATATAGTACAGGACAGCGCAGTGCAAGTTTCACCAACTGACCTGACCCGTGTAAAATGACATGGCCGATATAGAAAGAATAAAACTTTCACTATCATTAATTAAGTAAGCTGTCCCCGGAATTTCTCCCTAATTAAGTAAGCTGTCCCCGGAATTTCTCCCTAATTAAGTAAGCTGTCCCCGGAATTACCTCGCGGAATTTCCTTATTTCCCTTAATTTCCGGTGCAAATTAAAACCCGCCTTATTCCCTTCATTATAGGGATTCCGGCGGGTATTAAAACGACGCTAAAAATATAATATTATTAATTTTATTGATGGTGAGTTCTTACGTCAAGTCTAAAGCTTATTAAAGCAGTCCGGCATTCTTCAAAATTGCTTTTAAGCTTTCCTGCTGTTCAACGGTCATTTCAATTAGAGGGAGTCGAACAGGCCCCACATTTTTACCCAACAGGTTTAAAGATGTCTTCACCGGAATTGGGTTAGTACTGATAAACATACCTTTAAATATCGGCATTAATTGACTATGTAATGCTGCCGCCTGCCCTACATTACCACTGGCGAAAGCATCTATCATATCCTTGATTTTCTCTCCGATAATATGGCCGGCAACGCTTACCACGCCATACCCCCCTATAGACATCATGGGTAAAGTCATACTGTCATCCCCGCTGTAAACAGAAAAGCCCTCCGGGGTTTCATTTATAATCTGGCTGATTTGCTCCAGGTCACCGCTGGCTTCTTTGATGGCAAAAACATTGTCCATTTGAGCCAGCCTGATGGTAATTTGTGCTGAGAGATTTACACTGGTCCTACCGGGAACATTGTAGAGCATCACCGGTAGGCCTGTGGATTCAGCTATCTTCTTAAAATGTAAATAAAGGCCTTCTTGAGGAGGTTTATTATAATAAGGGACTACCAACATTACTCCATCTACCCCCGCAGCCTCTGCCCTTCGGGTAATTTCAATGGACTGCTCCGTAGAATTGGATCCGGACCCGGCAATTACACTGGCCTTTCCTTTCACCGCCTGAACGACAGTTTGAAAAAGTTTTTCTTTTTCCTCCACGGACAATGTAGGTGATTCTCCTGTGGTTCCTGCTACTACGATAGACTGGGAACCATTAGCGGCCAAATGCTCAGCCAGTTCTTCAGCCCTCTGGTAATCCACTTCCATTTGGTCATTAAAAGGAGTAACCATAGCTGTTATTAACCTACCAAACTTATTGTTCAATTTACCTCACCTCCTTTTCCCAAGATAAGTTCATTATGTTTTTAAAATTGTTTTAATTATAGCAAAAGAGTAGACTTATTAAAAGCTTACTTTTTTATTCTACCGCTTGATACTCAATTAAAACCGGTTGAATCTGTCTGCCCTCCAAAGCTTTTTGAATCGTCTTTATAATAAGATCCACTCTGGCTACTAGTGAATTCTCTTTTTTTATAGGATTATCCTGCCCAAAAGGAACCAAAAAAATATTTTTCGCATTAATTAGAATGCCAATGTTTTTTGCATTTAACCCCAGTCCGTCGTTGGTAGACACAGCGATTACCACCGGTTTACCATTTCTTAACTGAGCTTTAACCGCCATTAAAACTGCAGTATCCGTAATCCCGTTGGCCAGTTTCGCCAGAGTATTGCCGGTACAGGGAGCTACAACCATCACATCTAAAAAACTTTTGGGTCCTACAGGCTCAGCCCCGACGATATTATCTACCGGTTCTCTACCGGTAATTTCCGAGATTTTCTTCTTCCAATCTTCTGCTTTCCCAAAACGGGTATCATGATGCTTTACGGAAGGAGTTATAATGGGATATAATTCCGCCCCCAGGCGGTTCATCTCCTCCAGCACCGGAGCCACTTTTTCAAAGGTGCAGTATGAACCGGTTAAACCAATTCCTATGCTCAGGCCCTTCAATGACATCTATTCCCCTCCCCTCAATAAAGATACTTTTGAATTAACCGCGGGTATATACCCGCCAACATCCTCCCGGCGGTTTTTGGAGCAACCAGCCCCGGAAGGCTTAATGTCAGTATGGCCGTAATTCCTTTTTCCTCGGCGGCCTCAAAATCAACCCCACCAGGTAAAGAAGCAATATCAATAATTACTGTTTCATGTTGAATCATGTCAATCTTTTCTCTGTTTAGAATCATCACCGGTACAGTATTGAAAATAATTTCGAAATTTCTTAATTTTTTATCCAATTCTTTTAAATATAAAGGTTCAAAACCCATTTCCCAGGCCCTGGCCAGAGCTGCTTCATTTCTTGCTGCTACTGTCACTCTGGCTCCCAGGGCATGAAGTGTCCTGGCCAGGGTGATACCGCAGCGGCCAAAACCTATTACCAGGG
>PWJM01000156.1 GCA_003560915.1 Syntrophomonadaceae bacterium | reverse complement strand
TTGGCCTTAATAATTTCCTCTTTTCTCTCATTTAGAGATTCGGCAATATTAGCCAGCGCTTTATTTTTAAGTTCCGTTCCGGCGGCAGCCAGTTTAATTGAAGATTCCTTAACCTGGCGGGCCAGTTCATCCATTTTCATATTTATCTCCCCCTTCCAAAATATCTTATAACTTTATCTATAAAATGTAAATAGAATATATAAGATTCTCCATATTAAAGGGAGCGGTTTATACCGCTCCCAGAAGTTTTTCTTTTTCTCTCTTCTGCTCCAAAAGGTCCATAAACGCCTCCAGCCGGGTAATAATTCCCGCCTGTCCCGAATGTTCATCCATGGAAAAGGACAGCAGGGGAATCTGATAATCTCTGCTGACTTCCGGTAAAATGCTTTGTGCAACAATTTCCGGGGTGCAGGTAAAGGGGAGAATATGTATGACTCCGTCATAATTGTCTTGAGCGTAAAGAATCGTTCTTCCTACCGATTCCAGGCCGTGCCCTCCTACAAAATGATTAAGGTATTTAAAAGCGGCCTTCTTTATCTCCTCAACATCACCGGGCCCAAAAAGTTTTGGCAGTAGGTGTTCTTTTATCCAGTGACCCAGGTAGATGCTGCGGTGAACCTCCACTCCCATTTCGCCCAGGGTTTTTTCTATTTCCATGTTGGCATAAGGCTCAACAACCATATATATTTCCCCCACTATGCCTATCTTTAAAGGTTTCCTGGAGGAATTGACCCGGCTTACGGATTCAATAATCTGAAGGCCCTGGGAAAGAGACTCTGCAATGCTGTCGGTATTCCTGGCCTCCACCATCAGGGAAACAGCCTTTTCGTAAGCCTTTGAGGTTGCCCCTTTCTGTTCTTCATAGGGTCTGACCTTTAAGGAGGCCGCGTGCATAATATCTAATGCATTAATCTGCTGCCAGGCAATTTTAAAAGCCCTGTAAATCTCATTCCAGCTTTTATAGTTGGCCAATCTTTTAATATTGGCTGCCAGGCCCAGAAGGCTCCCTTGAGGAGGCTCCAGGGTTACAATTTCAAAATCATACCCCAGGTCCTGTAGTATTTCTCTCTGTACTTCAGCGTAGTAACCAAAACGACAGGGGCCTGTACCACCGGCCATGATAATGGTATCCGCGCCTGTTTCCAGGGCCTCTATAAAGTTTCCAACATTCACTTTTAACGGGAAACAGGCAAACTCTGGAGAATGGCGGACTCCCAGGGTAATGGTTTTCTTGGTAATAGGCGGCGGTACCACCACCTCTGCGCCCAGTTCTTCAAATATAGTGTTTAAAGCAATCCACAAATTTCCCATATGAGGGAAAGTAATCTTCACAGTTATTTCACCATCCATTTACTTTAAGCTGTTTTTTTATTGAGCCGAACCATATCTACAAAGGCTTCCAGACGGGTTAGGACTCCCGCTTCTCCGCTGTGTTCATCTAATGTTAAAAACAAGAGGGGAAGCGTTCTCTTTCTTTTAAAAGTTCTTTCAATCATTTCTCCCACCAGGGAATCCGGGCCGCATCCGAAAGATACCACCAGCACTACTCCATCAACCATCTGTTGATCCAACAGATAATAAGCAGACCCAATAATGTCTTTCCCAAATGTCCAGAAGATATCCTTTTTGAGATTACTGGCGCCCTTTTCCTGGTCAGATTGTGAGAGCATTTCGGTGGTGAGGATGTTTGCTCCCATATCTCTCAGTTTTTTGTAGATATCCATGCTGATATAAGAATCGTTTAAATTATAAGAATGCCCTAATACGGCAATTTTTAATTTTTGGGGAACCTCCCTTTTGTCCAAATTTTTTTTGGAATCCTTAAAATCATACTTTTGCTTACTTATGGAACCGTTCTCCAATGAATCCAAATATTCCATGGGAGTATATCCCATCAGCAGCTGCTGCTGATATTCTGAAAGTTTTTTTAGAGCTTTTTTAAAAGCCACCGCTGTTTTCAAAGGGTTGGGAGTAAAAAGTTTTCCCAGTTTATATATTTTTCGATAAAATCCCTTATTTTTTTTAGAAATGTCAATATCCAGGTGTAATACGGGAGGAAGGTCTTTCATCAGGTTTAAGACCATGTTGGGAAGCCCTAAGAATTTTGGACAGAGATATTCTTTTTTTTCTACACTAACCACTCGGGGGATAAACAAGTAGTCAATATTTTTCTCTTTTAAGTTCTGTACGTGACCATAAAACAACTTTACCGGCAGGCAGGTTTCATCTACTGCAACTTTTACTCCAGAATCCAAAATGTTCTTGGTGGTCTTATCCGAAAGGACAACTTCAGCTCCTAATTCTTCAAAAAAACATTTCCATGCAGGAAAATAATTGTAATAAAGAAGAGAACGGGGTATCCCAATGGTGGTCATAAAATGTCTCCTTTACAAAAAAATACACCACTTACTTTTATTTCTCAAAATTTATAATTTTATTCTTAATTTCTTAAAAGGCTTTATTCATTTATATTTTTTTTCCTATTCCCTTCCGGCAGCCTGTCGGGGTCACCTGTCTTCAGGATAGCAGGCCTGAATGCAGCAGTGGAAACCGGGTGCCTGAAAAGAATATCTAACAAGGCACGCCCATTAAAGGGAATCAGCGGCCACATGTAAGGAATATTAAAAGATCGGGTGCTGACCATTAATACAAAAACGATTAAAGACCCTATAAGCAGGCCGGGTAATCTAAAGTAACCTGTTGTTATTAGTAAAAATAGATGAACCAGTCTAAAGGAAAGGCTTAATTCCCAACTGGGAGTCGAAAACATCCCGATGGCTACAATAGCACTGTACAAAATAACTTCAGGAGCAAAAAAGCCCACCTGCACGGCAATATCCCCCACCAAAATGGCTCCGATAAAGCCCAGTGCTACGGTTATAGGCGAAGGAGTATGAATGGTGGCCATTCGTATCAAATCAATACCCAGGTGAGCAATAATAAACTGCAGGGTTAAGGGAATTGAACCCAGTTCTTGAGGACCGATAAAGGACAGGCCTGGCGGTAAAAGCTGGGGTTCCAGGGAAACCAGGAGCCAAAGAGGGCTGATAAAAACCGATAAAAATAACCCCAAAAAACGAATCCAGCGCACGTACACCCCACTGGGTATACTCTGCCGGTATTCCTCGGCATGCTGGACATGATGGAAAAATGTTGCCGGGACAATCATGGCCGAGGGGGAGGTATCCACAATAAGCACCACATGTCCTTCTAAGAGATGTATGGCCGCCACATCCGGCCTTTCCGTATACCTTACCTGGGGGAATACATTATACTTTCCTTCGACGATAAATTCTTCCACCGATTTTTCCGCCATGGGAAGGCCATCCACTTTAATATTTTCAATTCGGCCCTTAACGGTTTCCAGTATTTCTTCGTCCACCACATCGTTAATATACATGAGAGCAATATCGGTTTTTGACCTCTGCCCCACCTGCATAACCTCAGCCCTCAGGCCGGGGTCCCTTAATCTTCTCCTGACCAGAGTCACATTAAAAAGTAAGGTTTCTACAAAACCATCTCGGGACCCCCGGGTCAGTTTCTCTATATCCGGTTCCTCCGGCTGCCTTACCGGATATTCCCTGGTATCAAGAATAATAGCACTCTCTTCACCATCTATCAATAGCGCTGTAGGGCCGGCCAGTACTTCTTTTACCAGGTCATCCAGCTGCTGGACTTCACTTAATTCCATGTAAGGAATTCGTTCTTCAAATATTTTTTTATAAGGCCGGAAACATATTTCCTCCCTTCGGCTGGCCATCAGCGTCTGCATAATCTGGACAATCAGATCGCCGTTAGCAAAACCGTCAACAAAAACCAGGGCTACATCCCTGCCCCCTACCTTAAACTGCCTGATAAGAACGTCAAAGCTCAGTCCTACGCCCAATTTATTTTTTAGATATTCTAAATTTTCATCAAGTTTTTTACTTATTCTTTTATCTTCTATTTTCTCCAGCATCATGCAGTTATCCTTTATATTTCCACGTATCTCTTTTCAGGCAGCTGTACTAATATTGTTTTTTCTAGATTTTTTTAGGAAGCAATATCCACAAATTTTAATATGGGTAAAATTATATATCATCTGCCTTAAAGAATGTGTATATTTTAAAATATTTTAATATTAACCCTTTATTTCTTAACCTTATCCTCCCATGTTAAAAAATACATGGGAGGAATATGAATGATTATTCCGGGTCATGTAAACCAAAGGCCAGCTTAATATTCGCCTTATACTCCACCAGCTGTCCGTCTTTAACGTCTGCCGTTAAATTATAAACTTCCACTCCCTTTATTTCCTCCAGGGTTTGAGAAGCCCTTGCCACAGCATCTTTTACAGCATCTTCCCAACCGGTAGTAGATTCTCCAACCAGCTCAATCACTTTTGCTACTCGCATAATTAACCTCCTTTTTTTTGGAAAGTTTTTTTATTTTACAGCTTTTTGCTGCATTACCACAAATCGGGAACCATCCAGTAAATCAAGGAACCTAAAACCTTGCCAAATATTATGGCTGTTAAAAGACTGGATATTTCTCTTTGAAGACCTAATCTTCTGGACAGAATGGGAAGGACATTCAGCACTTCTGTTAATGCAGCAGCCAACAATCCCACGAAAACACCCATGACCGCCCCCACAACTGCAGCTGCAAATCCGGGAAATCTCATATTCCATCCTAGAAAAATACTCAGGGTCCCAAATACAGCTCCTAGAGTAATGGAATACTCAAAAAAACTGCACCTGTCTCCTGTTCCCGTTAACTGAGCCAAACGGGGCACAATGTCCAGAATTGTAAGAAATGCTACCAGGGCAGTTCCAACCACAATTCCCTCTGCCAGGCCTATAACAATTAATAGTATTATTCTGTCCATATCTAACTTCCTTATTCTTTTACATAATTACCTGAAGAAAAAGATAGTTTCTTTATAATGCTTATCATTCATCCTCATTTTTATTTTCATTATTGCCAGCAGTGCTTTCATACTTCCCTTTAGCCCTGAAATAACTATTGATGTTCTCTTCATAAAGAAACATTTCCATCTCCAGGGGACTGGGCTCTCGATTAAAGCTTTTTTTAAAAAAATGATTAAAAAACAAAGTCATCCCCAATCCTATACCTATAGAATAAGGGATTTGAAGAATTAAAGGATTGCTTTTTTCTTCCCCGGTTATTAATCTGAAGATTTGCTGGTGTACCGTGGGCATGCTAACATCCGCATGAAAATTTATAATAGCCATGGCTGACCCTACAAAAAGAAGAATACAAACCATAGGCAGATACAATAATTTAAAAAAGTGGAAAGGGAAAATAGATTTTTCTGCCTTTTTAATTACAATGTCAGAATTACCCAAAACCTGTACGTTTAAATCGGGGTAATATATATTAATAAGCTTAATGAATAAAAGGGAAGACAGCACTTTTTTGCCGTCATGATTATCAAAATTAATGTTTATGGGTATTTTGCTGATTACTTCTTTATTTTCAGGGCTTCCTTCGATATCCACCAACATTCCTATGGTCACCAGGTCTCCCGCTGCTATCTCCACCTGGGAGGGCAGACGGAGGTAGATTGTCTGATTAGACATAATCGTAAAAAAACCTCTGAGGATAAGTTGATGAGCACTGTGAAATGAAATATTCCTGCCTGACCATACGGGAACGACTGGGCTCTCTATCATCCGACGGACGTAAAACAAACTGCCATACCATGAAAATTAAGAGAATTAGAAGGGCTAACAATATAAGATTAATTAACTGTTCCCTTATTATCCTTGACATTATAACCACCTAATCCTAACAATACGGCATAAGTGCGGTATTGATAATTATTTAAGATTAGTATTTGTTATTTATTTTAATATTATAAGTTACATTGATAACGGACCATAAAATTGACCGAAAAAAGCAAGAGGTT
>PWJM01000045.1 GCA_003560915.1 Syntrophomonadaceae bacterium | reverse complement strand
GGGTTTTAACTTCCCTTTGCCGTAACAACGTTTACCTTTCTTCCTCGTTCGTTTTCAGTTCCTCTATTCTCTTTTCAATAGCCTTTAATTCTTTCTGCAGATAGTATGCTTCTTCTCTAAGAACTTTCTGATAATATTCTCTGTCTGCTTCGGTAGGCGGTTCTTCAGAATAGTCACGGTCAGGATATCCAATATGTTGTCCATACCTTCTCCTGTAATATTCTGGAGAAGCAAATAACCTGTCTCTGTCTCTGAACCTACGCCTTATTCCATAGCAAATTTCCCTGTCGTCCATAAGATATCTTTTTCTGCTTCTTAAATTTCTTTTTCTTTCGACATCCCTGTCAAAACCAGAACAATATCCTGCCCTCCGACCCGTCATTGGTCCGCAACCAACAGGTCCTGTTCCATTATATCCCGACATTCTTTTTCACCTCCTTTTTCTTATGCAGCGGTTAGAAGAAACTGTTCCTGCTAAAAAAGCCTCTGCAGCTTTCCATTTTTATAAGACTCGAAAGCATCCTCAACTGATATTGTGTCTTCGTCGTATATAAAAACCTTAATCCCTGCTTCTTTCAAAACATCTTCTGCCCGAGGGCCAACTTTTCCAGTTATTACTATGTTGGCACCGGAATTGACTACGGATTGGGCTGCCTTAACCCCTGCCCCTCTCATGGCATCAAGTCCAGGATTTGCATAAACACTAACTTCCCCTGATTCATCAAAAAGGGCAAAATATGGAGCTCTTCCGAAATTATGCACTATAGGGGACTCTACCTGATCTCCGCTGCTGGATATAGCGATTTTGGCCATTTTTTCACCTCCTTAAATAAAAATCTTATAGCCAAGTTAAGATTTCCTGCCAAATTTTTTTAATTTCCCCTGAGGCTTTTCCATCAGAATATTCTACCAGGGGAAGTCCATGTACAATGGATCCAATCACATCCCTGTCAAAACTAACCTTTCCCCCGAGCTTAATTCTTTTATCTTTGCAGTAATCTTCAATTTCCTGGGACCTGCCTGGATGAAGGTCATACTTGTTTATACAGACCAGGGGGCATACATTAAAGTGCCGGGCAGCGTCCACTACTCTTTCTAAATCATGAAAACCGGATAAAGTGGGTTCAGTTACAATCAAAACTAAATCTGCCCCTGTCATGGAAGCTATTACCGGGCATCCAATGCCAGGTGGTCCATCTGTTATAATATACCTGGCGCTGGTTTCCCGGGCAATTTCATGAGCTTTTGATCTCACACGGGATACCAGTTTCCCGGAATTTTCTGCAGCAACGCCCAACTTCGCATGAACAAGCGGTCCATATCTGGTTTGAGAAACATACCAATGGCCGGAAAATTCAGCTTCCATAGAGACTGCTTCTTCAGGGCAAAGATTAAAACATAGACGGCATCCCTCACAGAATAAGGAATCCACCTGAAAATTATCAATGGCGCCAAAGCGGCACATCTCTTCACATAATCCACATTCACTGCATATTTTTCTATCTATAGAAGCTTTTTCTCCCCCATAAAACTCATTTTCCTCTTTGATTTCCGGCTGTAATAATAAATGCAGGTCTGCAGCATCTACATCACAGTCAGTTAATACTTTCTCTTCAGCCAGGGAAGCTAAAGACCCAACTATGGTCGTTTTTCCAGTGCCTCCTTTACCACTTATAACCACTACTTCTTTGTAATTCATCATTTAACCAACCCCTTCACCCCGGCCCACAGCGCTAAAATTGAGTCCCTAAACCAGGGAATCTGTTTTAAAAGATTCCCTCCTTCTGCATTAAGCCGGGCAAGCTCCTTATCGAAAGGAATTTTGATTAAAATGTGAATCTTTTCATTTAGACAAAAATCTTCTACTCCAGAATCCCCCAAATCCCACCGGTTGATTACCACAGCATATGGGATTTCCATCTTTTGTAATAACTGCAGCAGTAAACCCATATCATTAAGCCCAAAGGGCGTTGGTTCGGTGACGATAATACAAAAATCGATATCTCTAAGGGAAGCAATAACTGGACAGGAAGTTCCGGGGGGAATATCTATAACAGTGATCATATTAATTCCCTGATACTTTTTAACTTCATTAATGACCGGGACGGCCATGGCTTCTCCCACATTTAGTATTCCGTGTACAAATTCAATGTCTTGAGCAAAACCTTTTTGAATAATACCCATTTCTCTATCAACTTCTTCAATGGCTTTATTGGGACAAAAGTATGCACAAGAACCACAGCTGTGACAGAGGTTACGGTAAAATATAATTTTTGATTTGAGAACGGTAAGAGCACCGAAAGCACATACTTCACTGCACTTTCCACAATAATCACATTCTTCTCGGTTTATCTGAGGCACCTTTACTAAAACAGGTTTTTTATCAGTAAAATTTGGTTTTAAAAATATGTGCGCATTTGGTTCTTCTACGTCACAATCCAGCAGTGTTACCAGGTGTTTTTCCTGTAAATAAGCAGAAAGGTTGACAGCTAATGTAGTTTTTCCTGTTCCGCCCTTACCGCTGGCTATTCCTATTTTCATGGTCATCCTCCTACAGTTGTTAAATTCCCTTTGCAGGTTTTGAGCATATGCCCATATTAAAATTATAAACCTGTTATGGGCATATGTCAATAATGTTTTTTTATTTTTTTTGTTCATTCTTTTAGACCCCATACTACCTATAAGGCACCGGCAGCATTGAAAGAATAAAAATAAGACGGCAGAACGTCCCTTGCCTTCTTGTCTTACTTTTACAGCAGGTGAATTTTGTACTGCTTTAAAAGGAGTTTTTAATTTTTTGGAGAAAGACAAAAAACGTAGAATTTTTGAGGAAAAAAGAAATGAGGAAAAAATATGGATTGTAATATTGATCCAAAGAGCGTTGTGATAAACGTAATCCGTCAAAAACTCCTGGACTGGTACGACCAAAACCAAAGGGACCTTCCCTGGCGTAGGGAAAGAGATCCCTACCGGATCTGGCTTTCAGAGGTCATGCTGCAGCAGACCCGGGTCAGCACAGTAATTCCTTATTATGAAAGATTCCTGAAAGTATTCCCAACCCTATCTTCCCTGGCAGAAGCCGATGAACAGAAGGTCCTGAAGCTTTGGGAAGGTCTGGGTTACTATGCCCGGGCACGAAATCTTTTTGAGGCAGTGAAAGAAGTGCAGAAAACCTACGGTGGAGAGGTTCCTTCAGATCCTGCAGACTTTAAGAAACTGCGAGGGGTAGGAGAATATTCCTCCGCCGCCGTTTTGAGTATCGCCTACCAAAAACCCCTGGCAGCAGTGGATGGCAACGTAGTGCGGGTAATCTGTCGTTTGTTTATGATTGAGGATGATCCTACCAAAAGCATTACTTATAAACAAATCAATACCACCGCCAGAAAACTGTTAGATCTCCGTCGTCCAGGAGACTTTAACCAGGCTATGATGGAACTGGGAGCCATTGTATGCCTGCCGCGAAGCCCCCAATGTTTTAAGTGCATACTGACCAAAGAATGCCTGGCCTATCAAAAGGGTAAAGCAGAAGAACTACCCATAAGCAAAAAAACAAGGCCTATTCCCACCATAGAATATGCCGCTGCCATCATCATTAAAGAAAGGCATTGCCTGCTGCACCAGAGAGATCGCAGCGGAATGTTGGGTGGATTATGGGAACTTCCTGCTATCGAGAAAAGAAACAGAAAAAAGATTGAGCTGGAGCAATGTTTCTCTTCTCTTTTAAGGAACCCTGTGAAATTAAAAAAAAGAACATCTCTGCTGAATCACACCTTCAGCCACCAGCGCTGGAAGGTTTACGTATATCCCACAGAAAGTTCTAATCCTGTCCCGGACAACAAAAATAACTGGTGCTGGGCAAACGCTGAGGATATTTCAGCTCTTCCCTTTCCAAAAATATATCATCCTATACTTCCAGACATAATTAGCAGGCTGCAAACCCATCTTAACTAATTATTTTTATAAACAAACCGGCAGGGGGTCCCCCACCTGCACCTGGAAACCTCTTAGGCGGCAGGAACGGGCCATAACCTCCATGCCCTGCTCCACGGCCCATCTCAGCGCCTGGCCGAATTCCGGGTCCAGGGAATCGTTAGGGCAAACCATATGGGCATCCTCCCGCATCACTAAAAAAAAGGCTGCTGTTCTAAACCCCTCCTGAGCAGCTCGGCCTAAATCCTCCAGATGACGTCTTCCTCGAATGGTAGGGGCATCAGGGAAAAATGCCGTTTCTCCTTTAACCAGGTTAACCGATTTAATTTCCACCAGGCAGTCCGGTTTTTCACCATTTTTCAAAAGAAGATCAAAACGGCTGTGCCCCCAGGAAGCTTCCCGTTGTACTTTTTCATAACCCGCCAACTCCTGTATTTCTCCCCGCTTTATAGCTTCGGCCATTAGGCGGTTGGGAAGCTGAGAATCAATGGCTACAGGCTTGCCATTCTGGAAGGCAAAAAGCAGTTCATAGGGAGTTTTGCGCCCTTTTCCTCCAGCCTCCCTGAGAACCACCTGGGCTCCGGGAAAGAGCAGTTCTTTCATTCTCCCAGAATTGGGGATATGGGCCAAGTTTTCCCGTCCATCTACTTCCACCAGGGCTACAAATCGGTTTTTCCGCTCCAGCATGCGTGCAGGTACCAGCTTTCCATTTTCCATGTTCATCCCACCCTGTTTTATCAATAATAAGACAAGAGAACCTTCCCCCTGTCTTCTTGCTGTCTTTCCCAATGGCCCCCTCTAAATAAAGCAGTTCACTTAGGGTTACCCATTACCTTCCATTTTTTTTCTACAGCCACCCGGTATAGCTCTTTCTCCGGATTCACCGCCACCGGGTTTCCCACCATCTCCAAAATATTTATATCCGAGTAGCTGTCTGCAAAGGCAAAGCTCTCCTCAAAATTAATTTTTTCTGAAGACAGGGTGTTTAACAATGCTTCAGCTTTATTCTTTCCACTGATATAAGTAATTTCTTCCTCATCCTTAAACATTCCCTCTTTAAAGGGGAACTCGGTGCCAATCACCCATTGAAACCCCAGGTCTTTTCCTAAAAACTCTACCAGTGGTTTACAGGCTCCGGAAACAACCACCAGTATGTAACCCGCAGCTTTTAAGGTTTCTGCCTCTTTTACAACCTCCGGGTTTAAATCTTTTTTCATGAGCTGATAAGCGTTATGAAAAAAAGCACTGATCTCTTCCTCCCTCTGCCCACGAAAGCTTTTAATAAAGGTGAAGAGTGCTTTTTTTCGAATTACTTCCCCCGAAATAATTTTCATCTTATAGACCAGGTACAAGAGGACCAATGAGGCCATAATACGATAATAAGTAATCCTGGATTGGGTTTTTAACTGTTTACACAAAAAAGGCAGCGTTTCATAAGGATAAAGAGTCCCATCAAAATCAAATACAGCAATTTTCATAATAACCCCCTTCAGAAGAACCTCTCCGCAATCTCCAGAAAAGCAGGATACACCCCACAATCAGAATCAGTAAACCCGGTTGTGGCCTCATCCCATATTCTGAAAAAATAGGGCGATGTCCCCCGGAAATTAAAATTATGCATTAAAAGTTCCCCACCGGTTTTCCTAAAGTACCTCTAAAACTCCAAAGCCTATAAGCATCTCTAATGAGGCAATCAGAATGAAAATGATAATAATAAAAACTATGGACCAGGTAAACCATCCCCTGGGGAGCCAACCTTCCCTGTTCTTTAAGAGTGGAGGAACTTTTGACTTTCTTTGTATCATCAAGAGACAGAAAACCGTCCCGGCAACTGCCGGCACAGCCAGTATTAATAACCCTAAAATAAAGGAAGATTCAGCGGAGGAATCCATGGGCGACATGCTGTAAATATACATATAAGTGACCGCAAAAAAATTATTTAGTATATGGTACAGCACACCTGCCAGAAGCGAACCGGTTTTAATCACTACCAGGCCAATGGTAATCCCTAAGAAAAACGTTCCGGGCAGGCTTAAAAGAGACATGTGCATGAGGGCAAAAAGAAATGCGCTGAATACCAGGGCAGGAACATACCCTTCTCTTTCAAAAGAGGGCATTATAGCTCCTCGGAACAAAAACTCTTCACATACTCCGGCAGAAAATGCAATTACCACATAATACGTTATCAGTTGTTCCACTGTGGTAGGATACGCTATTTTTTCTATAGGCTCAAACCCAATTTCCATCAGAAAAGAAACCAGACCTGCGGCAAAAACCATGTTAATGATCCAGGTACACAGGGCTAAAAGAAAAATTAATGGTAAAAACCCTGCATCAAAAAATTTAACCCGTCCAAAAACAGCAGGCTGTACTTTATAGCGCTTCCAGTACCAAAGGGCTGCCGGCAGAATTAATATCCATTGAGTTACCATCATACCCATTTCAAAATGAATGGCTTGAGCTATAGAGCCAATAAACACGATTAAAACCATGACCACCAGAAGCAGGCGTATACCGGAAGTAACGGAGGGCAGTTCGGGCCCATCCCTTTCGTGAACCACGGTTTCCAAATTCAAATTTTGATTATCTCCAGACACAATAAGTTCCCCTTCCAAAAGAAATGTTTACGTATAAATTACATTTTCAATTGATATATCCCTTTAAAAACCTCTAAAAACTTTAAAACCCTTAATAAGCCTTTCAGTGGAATAGCCCCTAAGATTCTCGTCGGTTACTTCAAATTCCATCTGTACACTCTTTCTATTACTGAAGCATAACGTTGGGTAATATTCTCCAGGCAATGAAGGTTTTACCTTAAAAACATCGAATATTAACCTAAAAGCTCCGAAAAGCCCTGTACTAAGCCATGGGCAGCTCAGACGTCAAATCCTTTTTTACCACTGGGGGGAAGCTTATGCATCTGATTATCCTTATGGGTGGAATGGCAGGAATTCTTTCCTTTCTGGTATGGGAAATTTTAACCATGAAAGGATTAAAAAAGTTTGCGGGGGTTTTTTTGATACTCTCTCCTGCCCTATCCTTAACTACTCATGCTCTTCTTCTGACCGGCCCAAGGCTCTACAGAGAACCTCTGCATTATTTTACAGGAACACCACTAATGCTGGTTTCCCTTTACCTCATGTACCGCTCTCTCTGGGCTGAACTGCCTAAAAATTCTTATTCCCCGGAATCAAAAGAGGCGCTGTGCCAAAGCGGAACTTATGCCCTGGTTCGTCATCCCGGATTATGGTGGTACGGTTTGTTCCTGTTCAGCTTTTACTTGGTTACCGGTTCGCAGTGGTTAATATGGATGGGACCGATATGGTGGCTTACAGACCTTTTCATGGTCACTGTAGAGGATTGGTTCTTGTACCCAAAAATCTTCAAAAGATATGCTCATTACAAAAAAAAAGTTCCCTTTATCATTCCATCTTCAGCCAGTGTTAAAAACTGTATACGGACCTGGAAAGAACCCTTTAAATAAGGTAAATCTTCAGCTTACGATTTTAAGCCTCCTGCATATAAATAATTTTCCTTTGGAATATTTATATCTTTTCTTTTAATTAGAGATAAAAGGGTCGCGGCCACCTGAGCGTCAAACTGTTTTCCGGCCTCCTGCTTTATAATGCTTTCGACACTGGAAAGTGATAAAGGCTGACGATAAGGACGGGAAGAGGTCATGGCATCAAAAGCATCAGCTATAGCAATGATGCGGGAAAGTAGAGGGATTTCCTCCCCCTTAAGTCCGTGGGGATAACCCATGGGAAATGAGGACACCCTGCCGTCGTACCTCTCATGATGATACAGAACCAGGTCTGCAATATCTTTAAACATTTCTACCTCTCTAAGAATCTCTGCACTCAAAACAGGATGGAGCTTAATCAGCCGCATTTCTTCCTCCGTAAGGGGTTTCTTTTTTCCCAGGATTTCCGCAGGAATTCCTATTTTACCTATATCATGCAGGAGAGCGGCATGGCTCAGCTTGTCCAATTGTGGCCCATATAATCCCATTTCTTTGCCAATTTTCAGAGAGTAATCCTTCACCCTTTCTGAATGGCCCCGGGCATAAGGATCCCTTACTTCTACTGCCTTTGCCAGAGCCAATACAGTCTGCTCTGAAAAGGATTTCTTTTCCCTTACATTATTTTCAAGCACATTTAACAGCTGTTTCCGGTCCACTTTTTTCTGGTCCTCAAACAACCTCTTATCTGCTTCAGAAATAATTTCATCTAGATTGTCCGTTTGGGCTGAATAGACCCCCTGCTTAAGAATTACTTCCTCCTCCACCGCAAAGCACTTATTTTTATTCCGTTTCGCCAAATTATTATGAATCCTCTCCGCTACTAACCTGGCTTCTGAAAGATCCGCCTCGGGAAGAAAAACAGCAAACTCATCTCCTCCGTAACGGATTACCAGGTCCTTAGAACGTATACTCTCCTTGAGGAGGGAGGCCACATCCTGCAGCACCTTATCTCCCGCCTGGTGCCCATACCGCTCGTTAAAGTATTTAAAATTATAGATATCCATAAGAATCAAGCCTGTTGAATTATTGCCTTTTTTTCTTTCATATAAAAACGAATCCTGCAGCATTCTACGGTTGTATGTGCCGGTAAGGGGGTCAGTAATGGAAAGCAGTCGGGTTTGTTCATATAAAAAAGCATTTTTAATCAATACCGCTGCCTGCTGCACAAAGATCTGTATTGTTTGAAGATAGTGCCGGGTAAAAGGCCTTCCGTTCAACCGGGGTCCGGTACATAAGATACCGATGATTTCGCCTTTCACACTGAGGGGAAACACAGCCTCAATCTGATTACGCATGAATTGTGCTATCTCACTCTTCCACATCCCCTTGAATTCCGGCATTACCAGGAGCTCACTGAAAAGCTGAGGAGAAGCTTTCTTTTCAAACCAGTGAACCAGGGGGCTGTCCGGACTGACCCTGAAGTTTTCTCCCGATTTTTGCTGCCGTTGAGTTTCCCAAAGGCTGTAATCTTCCCCGGAAATATTTTTCACCAGCAGATAAATGGAGTCCACTTGAAAATTCTCTTTACAGAGTAAATAAATTTTATCCAGGGTGCTTTCCAGGGAAGTAATACTGCTTCCATTCTCCATCATTTCTTCAAGAGCAGAATAAAGCCTGGTTTTTTCCGGTAAAAAAATTCTGTCAATATACTTCTGCAGCTCTTCCCGAAGGGTCCGAAATGAAAAAAATGTTAAACCTAAAACTAAAATGGAGGTTATAATTACTGCATACCCCGTCAGGTTAAACATACCCATTTTTATCACGGTAACCGCCAGCAAAACCAGGGCTGAGATAAAAACTACCAGCAGGCTGTGAACCAGTCCAACTCGGAAAATAACCTGTATCTCCAGAAGCTGATGGCGAAAAATAGCATAACTTAAAAGAAGCACGTGAAGCAAAATAAAGAGAGAATCTATGGGATATCCTTGAAGAAGGGGGTTTAAATTAGAAAGAGCCCCGATTAGAACCAGAAATGCACATAATAACAAAAAGCTCAACCGGTTCCGGGCAATGGTATGCCTGGATTTTTTATAATCCCTCCAAAGATCATGGAAGGAAAATCCCAGATAGAGAAAGCTTACCAACCCTGGAAGAAAAATTAAAGGCCCGAAGGAAGGCACCAGCAGCCCCGTAGAGTGCCTGGATAGTTCGGTCATGAAAACCTGTCCGAACAACAAGCTGGCTGCGGCAAAAAATAAAATAATGTAATACCCCAGTGTACGAAGGCGGTATCGGTCTGTGGCATTTCTGAAAGTGGTGACCAGGGCAAAAAACATAATAAAATAACCGGTGGAACCTGCTACCTGCAGCCGGTACCAATAAATTGCTTGTTGGGGAAGATCAAGAAAACTGCTTATGCTAACCATCAAAGAAAAGACCTGCCAGAACACCAGGGTACACAAATATGAAGCCATAGCCCGGTTAATAGGCCTCCGGGTGCTCTGCTTTAATATGAATGTTATTAGTATCAGGCTGCTGATTAAAACCAGCCCTTTTACCAGCAGGGATAAATATATAGTTAGCAATGTTGTTCCTCCTATAAATCAAGCCTTAGGTGCTCTGCATTAATCTTTCCATCACTTTAGGGGAAGGGTTTATCCGGGGCGGTTTCAGGTGAGCCAGATCTGCCCCTTCATTCATCATCTTTTCAATATACCTCTGAAAGGCTCCGGGCTCTAGAAAAGTTACCTTGAGAGGTTTTATGCCCAGCATTTTTGACAAATCTGCATAATCTGCATCTAACTGGGCCAGCCTGCCGTGAATCATCTCCACGGCTTTTTCTTCACCCTCACTGCTCTTTATATCCAGGTATATATGCAGAAATGTTTTGTCTTTGCGGCTTTCTTTGCAGGCTACCCAATCTGTATACTGTATTCCGCTTTCCTGGATCGCTTTCCATATGATGTATTCCGTCAGACGGGTAAATCCGGCAATATCAATCAAGTCATCTGCCCTGCTGTAAAATTTCATATGAGGCAGCTCAATACCTATTTCCGAATCCTCCAGAGCAACAATCTGCACCAGGTCCCCTACCCTGTAACGCATAAAGGGCCCACCCAGGAAATTGGTGATGACCAGTTCATATATTTCTCCTACCTTCAGCTGGTCCATCATATAGGTTTTAGGAGTATAGCCGGGGTCCTCCTTTACTTTTAAATGTTCCTCCAGGGGCATAAATTCCAGAAAATTAATATCGGGGAAGAAAACCTGTCCCTTCCGGTTCCAGGTCTGGGAACTGAGAATCCCTGCTTCAGTGATACCGTACCCCTCTATGGGGTTACCCCCCCAATAGTACTTAACCGTCTCCCGGAAAATGTCGCAATCCATGCCTCCCATGGCCAACAGTTTTGGCTGCCAAATATCCCGGGGCAGCAGAGCGCGTTTCTCCCTGCGGCTGTTAATTATTCCATTAATCAAACGAATCAGGGCTTTAGGCTTCAACAGCAAGGAGGCATATTTCTTTTTATCCCCCGACCCCTCTTCAAATTTCCTGCCTATGGCTACCAAAATGCTGGCAATACCGTAGAAAACATCCAGCCCCTCGCTGAAACTCAGCTGCAGGGCTTCTTCGATCCGCTGGTAAAAATCCATCTTTTCTGCCTCTTCCGGTGAAGGAAGGAACTTAAAGGGAAAGTGGTGTAATATGGCGTCCACCATAATCTCTCCGGACATATACGGTTTCGGGGCCAGGGTAAAGAGAACCGTATCCTCAGGTTGGAGAATAATATCTCCTCTCTTGGAAGCCGACCCGAAGACCATGGCTGCAAAACCATTTTGTCCGGCTTTTTCCCAAAACCGATGAGTATAAGGAACCCATTTCATGGGGTATTCACCAGACCTGCCGGAAGTTCGCAGCCAGCACCTGGGTTTTTCCGGGAGCACCTCTTCTTTTTTCTCCAGCAAGTAGTGAGCATAGTCCTCATAGCTGGTAAGCGGTACAGTTTCTATAAACTCTTCAGCACTTTCTGGTTTACAGCCTTTAAATATTTCTTGGCCTAAAATACACCCGGACATCAACTGAATTTGCTCATGTAAAAGCCTTCTTTGAATCTTCATAGTTTCTTCCATAGATAAATCCAAATATCCGCAGTAATAGGTCCAAATTTCTTCCTGCCTTCCTTCTTTTAAAAGCTGCCGGGCCGTAGTGCTCAATTTTTTTCCTCCTGATTCATTTATGCACTTTTCTTTTCTGCTTTACACTCTAAGTTATATGCCAGCAAAGGCATATATAATGGTATATTCTCCATAAATTTACTTCTCCCTGCAGCCTGTATGACAAAAATTTTTGTTATAATTAATATATCGTCATTTTTTAATTAAAATATATATTTTCTTCTTCGTATGTAGTATAATTTGAAGCGTTTTAAGGATATCATGGCCGAGTGTTATAGGTTAGAGCTTGAAAAAGGAGGTTAGTTAATATATGACCGTAATATTTCGCAATGCACGGATGACGGACGTAGAGAAAATGGCATCCTTGATTAACGGGTATGCTGACCAGAATCTTATGCTTCCCCGTACCATACCCTTCATGTACCAAAGAATTAGGGAATATACTATCATTGAAAAAGATGGAAAGATTATCGGGGTTGGAGCACTGCATGTCCTGTGGAAGGACCTGGCAGAGATTTGTTCCCTGGCCATTCATCCAGACCATGTGGGAGGAGGATTGGGCCGGGATTTGGTGGATAGATTAACCCTGGAGTGCAGGGAGCTGAAGATTGAAAAGATTTTCACCCTGACCTACCAGCCGGGCTTTTTTAAAAAATGCGGATTTATAGAAATAGAAAAAGAAAAACTCCCTCAAAAAGTGTGGACAGAATGTATTAACTGTCCACTGTTTCCTAACTGCAACGAGGTTGCGCTGATTAAAGAATTGGAGTGACATCCTTCTTTTCATCTTAACTAAAATTGCGGCTCTGCTTCATTTACGCTAAATCGTTATCACCGGAAAACCCGTCTTTTCCGGTATTGTGAGACAGGATTCTCCCAACAGGTCTTTTCCGTTCCTATCAAAGGGCTTTTGAGGGAGAATGATTACCTGCGGCGACATTTCTATGTTCTTGATTACCTGGATAAAATCCTTCACCACCAGCAGTCCGGCGCTCATGATACTCCCCCCAAAAAACTCATTGGGCACCGCTTTTACCACCGTATTATTTTCTTCGCCCCGATTCCCCTTCACAACATTACTAATCAGCGGGTACCCCAGCATTGAGGTTAAAATCAAAACCTTCCGGCCCTTCAAGCCCTTTAACCGTCCTGCAAACTCATTCATTTGGTAGGGGTCTATATCACTGTACATCACAAACCCGGGAGATTCTTTTTCTTTTTTTCCCAGAGTTAAAGAAATATTTTCTGCATTTCTTTTTAAGGTCAGGGTCGGATTTTCCAGTGCTCTGGAAAGATTGAAAGCTTCTACTCTGCAGGTGACTTTTTTATCCCCTACTTTTTGAATTACATCTCCCAACTTTACCCCTGACCGGTAAGCGGGACTGTTTTTTATTACCCCTTCGATCCGGGCTTCCAGGTCCCTGAGTAACGGGGGATCCAATATAATAGGAACAGAAAGAGCCTTTCTTGTGTCAATAATAAACCGGTGAAGCTTTTCCCACAGGGACGGCTCAAAACCCAGGGATGATGGCGCTAATCGGGTAAACCCCGGGAGGAATACCCTGATAGTGTTAGCTCCTCTTTCATCCAACGTCAGTAAAGTCCTGCTCAGGTTGTCCCAACCCAAAAGATGTGGGATGGCTACCACGCTTCCGTGGTATTTCAATCCGGCCTCTCTGATTTCCTCCAGGATTGTAACGGCATCCCTGCCGCTGAAATCTCCCAGGGCCTCCTTCCTGCTGCCAAGAGTGTTTAAAGATATAACCAGCTCTAAAGGTTCCAGCTGTTTTAAGAATGCCAACAGGCTTGGTTCCAATAGAACGCCATTGGTAGTAATTTGTATCTCTGTTTCTGGAAACCTCCGGCGTAATTCTTTTAACACTTCTTTAATGCAGGGATAATAAAAAGGTTCCCCTTCCACCATACCGGTAGCCGATTCCCCAATTATAATTTTTTCATCCGCTGATAGATATTTAAAGGATTTTTTAATTTCATGGGGAGACCTTTCTGGCAGATGGTAAACCTTCACTCCGGGGGGATTTTGTTTATGGCTGCAGAATATACATTGAAGGTTGCAGCGGGAGGTAATGGGAAGTACGTTCCCGCTGCGCATAGCATAAAAAATGAAAGAAGGGGAAGCGATGTACACTTTACGTGCTCACCTTCTCCAGTTTTTCAACCAGGTTGTAAGCAGTCTTCCAGATATCCCCGGCTCCCATGGTAATAATTATATCCCCGGGGTGGCAGTGCTGCAGCAGATATTCTTCTGCTTCTTCTGATTCCAGCAGGAGCACTTCCCTACCCTCTTGTTCCTTAATTTTTTGGGCTAAAATCTCGCTGCTGACCCCCTCCATGGGTTCCTCCCCAGCAGAATATACAGGAGTTATAATAGTAACATCCGCATCTTTGAAGCAGGTTACAAAATCCTCAAAGAGGTAATATGTTCTGGAGTACCGGTGAGGTTGAAACACAGCAATTACCCTTCTATCCCCGGTTAATTTAGCCGCTTTTAAGGTGGCCCTGATTTCCGTGGGATGGTGAGCATAATCGTCCACCACAGTAATTCCTTTAACTTCTCCCACAATTTGATACCTACGCTTGGCTCCTTGAAAGTTCTTCATGATCTCCTTAATTTCGGTAAATTCCATGCCCAGTTCCCGGGCAGCAGCTACGGTAGCCAGTGCGTTATAGATATTATGCTCTCCCGGAACCCTCAGTTCCAGTTCCCCTAACCTTTGATCATTAAAATATACAGTGAAGGAGGAGCCTTCCCGGTTATAGGAAATATCTTTAACCCGGTAATCGGAATGATGATCCAGGCCATAAGTAACGCACCGGTGAGCACAGCTGCCCTTTAATACTTTGAGATAGGGATCGTCTCCACAGATAATAGCTGTACCGCCCTCTTTTACATTCTTTAAAAACATCTCATAGGTTTCGATAATTCGATCAAAACTTCCCCCGTAATGCTCCAGGTGGTCCGCCTCTACGTTGGTAATTACAGCTAAGGTAGGTTTATATCGTAAGAAAGAATGATCGCTTTCGCAGGCCTCCGCCACCAGGTATTCGCTCTTCCCCAGACGGGCATTACCGTCAAAGTCGCTTAATTCCCCTCCGATTACTGCCGTGGGGTCAAGTCCACCCTTTTCCAATACCAGGGAAACCATAGCGGTGGTAGTTGTTTTCCCATGGGTGCCGGCTATAGCTATTCCATAACGGCTGTTTATAAGGTATGCTAAAAGCTCTGAACGATGCCAGAGGGGAATACTTTTCTCCCTGGCAGCCAGAATTTCCGGATTAGTTAAGGGTATAGCCGTTGAATAAACCACCAGGTCTGCTCCCAAAACATTTTCAAAGTTATGTTCAAAAAATATTTGAGCTCCCATTTCCTCTAATCTTCTAGTTATATTAGATTCCTTTAGGTCAGAGCCGCTCACCTCATAGCCCAACTGAACGAATATTTTTGCCAGGGCACTCATTCCATAACCGCCAATCCCCACAAAATGAACTTTTTTATAATTCTCCACGTAATTCATTCCTTTCAAAGCAAATTAAATGGCTCCTTGAATAAAAGATTACGTACGGATAATTACAGCTCCTTTTATTCTTATGAAATAATTTTTTTTCTCATACCGGGAGTTTTCGTTTGCTAATAATTTACAATTTACTGGATATTCACTTTAAGTAAACAAGATTTTGCTGTATTTTGTTGTTTTTAGTAGTCAATTTTGATTACTTAACAATAATTAAGTAAAGTAATCCACACAATTCACAGAGTTATCCACAGTTATATGTGCAGTCTTTTGGGGTTTCTCATTCATATCCACACTATCCACATCAGGGTAACATAATTATTTTACAAATAAAGACAGTCTTTCTGTGAAAATGTGGCAGATATTGTAAAGGTTTTTTACATATTGTCAGATATAGTGGATAGCTGTAGCCCTGGGACAGCATTCAAATCCATATCGGCAAAATCCTTTCTAAGATACTGGTAATGCCCGGCACTGGCAATCATAGCTGCGTTATCCGTACAAAACTCCAGGGGAGGGTAATACAACTTATATCCTTCCGCTGATGCTCTCCGGGATAAGCTGGAGCGCAGGGAACGGTTGGCCGCAACTCCGCCGGAAAGGGCAATGTTTTTAACTTGTTTTTTACCAGCGGCCCGGATTGTTTTCTCCACCAAAACTTCTATTACCGCCTGCTGAAAGCTGGCCGACAGGTTTTTTAAATCAATTTCGCCATTTTTCTGTTTCTGACGGTTAATATAATTTAAAACAGCGGACTTCAGACCGCTGAAACTAAAATCAAGGCTATCTTCCTCTAGAAAAGCTCTGGGGAAAGGTATGGCCTGGGAATCGCCCCCCACAGACAGCCCATCAATTAGAGGCCCACCGGGATAACCCAGGTCTAATGCCCTGGCTATTTTGTCGAATACTTCTCCAGCAGCGTCATCCCGGGTCCTGCCCAGCACCTCAAAGCAGCCGTGTTCTTCGATATATACCAGGTTTGTATGGCCGCCGGATACAATCAAGGCTGTCAAGGGCAGTTCTAAATCCCTATGTGCCAAAAAGTTGGCATACAGGTGGCCTTCTATATGATTAACAGCAATCAGGGGCAGTCCACAGGCATAAGACAGAGCCTTGGCTGTGGACACGCCAATGAGCAGGGCACCTACCAGGCCGGGGCCATAGGTTACAGCCACCGCCGACAGGTCACTGAGTTTCATGCCCGCCTCCCGGAGAGCCTCCTCCACCAGCAAATTCACTGCCTCCAGATGGCGGCGGGAGGCAATCTCCGGCACCACGCCACCGAACTTCTGGTGGAAATCCGCCTGGGAGGATATAAGGCTGCTCAATATCTCTTGTCCCCCCGACACCACGGCCACAGCGGTATCGTCACAAGAGGTTTCTATCCCCATGATGACAATTTCTTTTTCATTCATTCCGTTCCTCTCCATCCTACCTCATCAATATTTTATCAAGACAAGCAAGACAAGGGAAGACAAGGGGACGGTTCTGTTGTCTTATTTTTAGAACCCTTTTCTTGCCTTTTTTTGTGTATCCTTGTCTTTTTTTCTCTGAACAAGACAGAAGAACCGTCCCCTTGGCTCCTTCCTATCCGGGCAGTTACCACCAATAGTATAATCAATGAAAATCTTTCAGGGAGTTCAGACTCATTAAAACGGCATCTTCATTCCCATAATAGTTTTTTTTGATACCCACCGATTCAAACCCTAATTTTCCATACATTTTTAAAGCTATATCGTTAGTTCCCCTGACCTCCAGGGTTACCCTTATAACTCCTTTATCCTCCGCCTTTTTCAGCAGGGCCTTGAGAATCATGGTTCCATACCCTTTTTGACGAAAATTGGGGCCAACCGCAAGATTGGTAATATGGGAGTACTGGTAAAAATTCCACATGCCCCCGTATCCGATTACTGTATTTTCATTTTTCAGCACCAGGTAGTCCGCATATTCGTTATCCTTCAACTCATTTAAGAACAGGAAAAATGACCAGGGCTTATGATAAGACTGACGTTCTATAGCCACTACCTCAAATAAATCGCTCATCCCCATGGGCTCAACGTTCAGTTCCTTCTGCAGCAGAACCATCAGCTCCTTTTTGCCGCTCCTCCCATTTCACTTCCGCTTCAGAGCGGCGAAGATAGAAGGGTTTAAGATTTAAGTAATTTCCCCGGTCCCTGTGGGGACAAATCCTCTCCAGGCCCAGTTGGGCCACCAGGGCACCCCGGTTCACCCTCAGGGAAGGGGGAGCAAAACAGGCCCGGCTCTCCAGAGTTTCCTGTAATAGATCCCTGTACTTCTCCAGGGCGTCGCCTAAAAAGATTATCCTTTCCTCCGGCTCCTGTTTTAAATAGTCCAGCAGCTTTTGAAGGGAAACGGCCATATAGTCAGAAATTCTCTCCAGCTTACCCTCAGAACTGCGATAAACTGCCGTATAAACTTCCCCCCGCCGGGCATCCAGCAGGGGACAGACCAGCCCTGCTGCATAGGGAAACTGATAGGCCAATACATCCAGAGTAGGAATCCCCACCAGGGGAATTCTTAAAGCCTGAGCTAAGCCCCTGGCTGTGGACACTCCAATTCTTATGCCGGTAAAAGACCCCGGGCCATTAGTTACGGCAACCCCCTCCAAATCTCTGGGACTGAGGTCACAGCTATCCACTACCGAATCAATTAAAGGCATAAGCCGTTGGGAATGGGTTTTCTTATTCTGCAGGGAAAATTCCCCAATAATTCGGTTTTCCCGGGCCAAGGCCACACTACACACCAGGGTAGACGTATCAATTCCCAGTAAAAGCACACTTAATCAGCTCCTCCACCATCTTTACATACCTTTCCCCCCGGGGCTCAAACACCAGGCGTCTACCCTGGGCTTCCAGGGGTTCCGTTTTCTCCAGCCTGACCCCCAGGTATTCTTCAGGTAAATAATCTAGAATTTTATCCGCCCACTCAATCACCGTTACCCCTTCTCCGTAGAAATATTCTTCATAACCCAGTTCCAGGATTTCGTCGGATTCCTCCAGGCGGTACACATCAAAATGATACAGGGGTAATACCCCCTGATATTCGTTTATCAAAACAAAGGTGGGGCTTGTTACAAGGCCCTCCACCCCCATACCCTGGGCAACCCCCCGGGTAAAGACGGTTTTGCCCGTTCCCAAGTCACCAAAGAGGGCGATTACATCTCCCTCTTTTAAAAATCCTCCCAGAATTCTCCCCAGTTCCAGGGTTTCCTGGGTGCTGGCAGCAGTTGTTTCAAACACCGGAACCTCCTCCAAACCGTTAAAAATGAACAAACCCCTTTCGGGATAGGGTTATTTCCCCTCCCCGGGAGTCCACAATTTTCAATCCCTCTTCTTTGGACACAATTGTGCCGATTACCTCTAAATTTTCTCCCCGCTCCCTCTGCCATAAATCTTTCATCCAGGAAAGCCTTTCCGGTGGAAAACTAAACAGCAGTTCATAGTCTTCCCCTCCGATAAACGCCAGGCTCACCTCATGTATTTTTAGATAACGGCAGGCTTTCCGGGTGGCATCGCTGATGGGAAGTTTATCTGCAAAAATCCTGGCCCCCACTTCGCTGGCCTGGCAAATTTCCCCTATGTCCTTCTGCAGCCCATCGCTCAGGTCAATCATAGAGGTAACCGCACCGGATTCCGAAAGCATGCGGGATTCCTTAAGACGAACAGGGGGTTCCAGATGGGACTTCAGGACTTCTTCCTCCCATTCCTGCTGGAAAGGATATCCCTGAAGGAGCAGTTCCAGGCCAGCGGCAGAAGCCCCCAGGCATCCGGTAACGGCCAATAGATGCCCTTCCCGGGCTCCAGACCTTAGCAGCAGCTGTTCCGGCTCTACTTCCCCCAGCAGGGTGATGCTGATGGTGATTCCCTGAGGGGACCGAACCGTATCCCCTCCAATCAAGTTGATAGAGTGTTCCCGGCACAGGCCTTTTATCCCCCGGTAAATCTCTTTCACCAGGCCACATTCTGTATCAGAAGGTACAGCTACCGCCGTTAACAGATGACGGGGCACCCCTCCCATGGCGGCAATATCCGAAATATTTACCGCCAGGGATTTTCTTCCCAGCTGCCAAGGAGAAATGCCCTCCCTCAAAAAGTGAATCCCTTCCACTAGAATATCCTTGGTAATGAGCTGCAGTTTATCCCCGGGATGCTTGATAGCAGCCGCATCATCTCCGATTCCTGTGACCACCAGTTCCGGGTCAAGGGAAACATCTTCAGTCAAACATTTTATCAATTGTACTTCGCCAATTTCAGATATTAACATCTATTATTAACCTTCCCCGTCCTTTTAATGTATCTTTGTTGTATCTGGGAAAAAACACTAAACTTATTATAACATACGATAGATTAAAAAACATTTCAGGAAGGCCTGGCAGCAGGGCCAGTGAAGAAAAGAAAAGCGATTGTTACACACAAAAACCCAGGCCCTGATTCAGGTGTTCCTCCACTACCCGAAGGGCACAGTATTCCCCGCACATGGAGCAGGTTTCCTTTTTCCCGGGGTTTTTTCTTTCCCATACCGTTCGCGCCCGAACGGGATCAATAGCTAAGGAGAACTGTTTTTCCCAGTCCAACTCCCTGCGGGCCCGAGCCATGCACAGGTCTTTTTCCCTGGCCCCCTGTACCCCTTTGACCAGGTCAGCGGCATGCGCAGCAATCCGGGCAACCACCACTCCTTCCCTTACATCCTGAGCATCGGGAAGCCCCAGATGCTCCGCAGGGGTAACATAACAGAGAAAATCTGCTCCCGCTGCAGCCGCCACAGTTCCCCCGATAGCAGACACAATGTGATCATATCCCGGGGCAATGTCCGTAACCAGGGGGCCCAACACATAGAAAGGAGCTTCCCGGCATATTCTTTTCTGCAGCAGTACATTGGCTGAAATCTGGTCTAACGGGACATGCCCCGGGCCCTCCACCATCACCTGGACCCCCCTGTCCCGGGCCCTGTCCACCAATTCTCCCAGAATTAAAAGTTCCTGAATCTGCGGCCTGTCTGTGGCATCCGCCAGGCAGCCGGGCCGGAATCCGTCTCCCAAACTCAGGGTGACATCATACTCGAAGGCCAGGTCCAGCAGCCGATCATATTGACTGTAATAAGGGTTCTCCTTTCCATGCCGAATCATCCAGGCAGCCATGATGGCCCCGCCCCGGCTAACCAGGGGGAGAACTCTGCCCTGGCCTTTCAGTCTCTTCAGGGGCTCCAGGGTTACCCCACTGTGGACCGTCATAAAATCCACTCCCTCTTTGGCCTGCTCTTCTACCACCGTAAAGAAATCTTCTTCCGGGACCGCTGTAATATTTCCGTATTTCAGACGGGCCAACACCGCCACCTGGTATACGGGGACGGTCCCCACGGGAAGAGGGGATGCCTGAATAATCTCTTTCCTGATCCCACTGATGTCCGGCCCGGTGGACAGGTCCATTACCGCGTGGGCTCCCGCTTCGACCGCGGCCTGAAGCTTCTTCAGTTCGGGTTCTTTTTCGGGAAAGTCCATAGAATTTCCAATATTAGCATTCACCTTGGTACGTAACCCCTTTCCAAACCCTTCGGGGTTAAGAGAACTATGCCTGGGATTCGCAGGAACCACTACCTGCCCACAGGCGATCCCTTCTACTAAAGATTGGAGGTCTACCTGTTCCTTTTGGGCAACCGTCTCCATTTCCGGAGTAATCCTGCCCTGTTTCGCACTCATTAATTGAGTCATGATTTCACTCCTTTGTTTTATATACTTGCCAGAAGTAATTGAACTTCCGCTAATTTAGCCCATAGGACAAAAAACCCACGGGAAAAACCCGCGGCTTAACTTAGTATACGTTACCTTTCCCTTCGCCGGTATTACCCTAACAGGTTCAAAGGGTTGGGAAATTATCCCTCTCAGCCCCTACAGGAGCACCCCCAGGTTTCTGTCTAATATTATCTTTTCTTTATAGATAAGATTCGCAAAATATGTCC
>PWJM01000118.1 GCA_003560915.1 Syntrophomonadaceae bacterium | reverse complement strand
TATTGAAGGGCTTTTTCCCTCAACACTCCTATAAATTCCTGGATATCCTCAATAATGAGTTCCGCCGCTTCTTTCATCAGGGCACACATGGCGGTATCCACCACATCTGAAGAAGTCAGGCCGTAGTGAACATATTTTGATTCTTCCCCCAGAGTTTCCGCCACTGCCCGGGTAAAGGCCACCACATCATGACGGGTTACCTCTTCAATTTCTAAAATCCTGTCCACGGAAAAACCAGCCTTCTCCCGAATCTGCCGGGCTGCCTCCTCAGGAATTACTCCAAGGAGGGCCCAGGCCTCACAGGCTAATATTTCTATCTCCAACCATTTTTTAAATTTGTTCTCTAACGTCCAAATCTTCCCCATCTCGGGACGCGTATAGCGTTCTATCACTTTAATCCGTCCCCTTTCCATACATCATTTCTCTTTTGACTTTGTGCACTTTATTTTATTTTGACTCATTTTTCTACTGCTGACTGAATGCTTTTCACCTATAGATTTTCATTTTTAATGCTTGCTAAAAAATCTTCGGAGATATTCTTTATGTCCCAGTTCCTGAAACAGTTCATCTTTTTTATTCACTTTAAAGGCCAGATCCTTTTTAAAAGTCACCACTTTTTCTCTGATTTCGGGATATTTGTTGCCCAGGATTTGGGCTGCTAAAATCCCTGCATTTCTTGCTCCATTTATAGCCACAGTAGCCACGGGAATCCCCGCAGGCATCTGCACTATGGAGTAGAGGGAATCCACTCCCCCCAGGGAAGAAGTATACACAGGGATACCAATTACCGGAAGAGGAGTCATGGCAGCAATCACCCCGGGAAGGTGGGCCGCTCCTCCAGCACCGGCGATAATTACTTCTACCCCCCGTTCAGCAGCTTTTTTAGCATAGTCCGCTGTCTTATCCGGAACCCGGTGGGCTGAAGAAATCAACATTTCAAAACTTACCTCCAGTTCCTCCAAAACCTGCGCACACTCCTTCATAACCGGCAGGTCCGAATCACTTCCCATAACAATACTCACTAAAATTTTTTCCATTATTACACCTCCATTATTCCCATTCTATAGTAGATGGTGGCTTTGCCGTCATGTCATAGACAAAACGGTTTGCCAGGGGAACTTCGTTCACAATGCGATAAGAAATCCTTTCCAGCACCTCATAGGGTATTCTTACCCAGTCGGCAGTCATGCCGTCATGACTGTGCACCGCTCTCATGGCAACCGTATGTTGATAAGTGCGTTTGTCCCCCATCACCCCAACACTCATAATATTCGGAAGTACCGCAAAATACTGCCAGATTTCCCGGTCAAGACCGGCCCGGGCAATTTCCTCCCGGACAATGGCATCTGCTTCCCGGAGAACCTGCAGTTTTTCCTCTGTTATTTCTCCCAGGCACCTGACCGCCAGGCCAGGGCCGGGGAAGGGCTGCCGCCAGGCAAGCTCCTCAGGCATCCCCAGTTCCTGAGCAACCAACCGGACCTCATCCTTGAAAAGCTGGTCCAAAGGTTCAATGAGTTTTAACCGCATGTTCTCAGGCAGTCCGCCTACATTGTGGTGGGATTTGATCACCGCTGCTGTAGCAGTGCCGCTTTCCACCACATCGGGGTAGAGAGTCCCCTGAACCAGGTAATCTATTTGTCCAAATTTACCGGCCTCTTCTTCAAATACGTAAATAAACTCATTGCCGATAATCTTCCTTTTCTTCTCCGGGTCAGTGACCCCCTGGAGCCGGGTAAGGAATCTCTCCTGGGCATTTACCAGGGTTACCTTCATTTGAAATTTATCGGCAAAGCTCTCCATCACTTCTTCGGCTTCATCCTTGCGCAGCAGCCCGTGGTCTACGAAAATACATTCTAACCTGTCTCCGATGGCCTTATGAACCAGGAGGGCAGCCACAGAAGAATCAACCCCGCCGCTCAAACCGCAAACTACTTTTTCCTCCGGCCCTACGGTGTTTCTGATTTCTTCAATGGACCGCTTGACAAAGGACTCCATGTTCCAGGTTCCTTTAAACCCGCAGGCCTTAAACAGAAAATTGCGGAGAATTTCTTTGCCATATTGGGTATGAACTACCTCCGGATGAAACTGTACCGCATATCTCTTTTCTCCGGGGCTGCTCATGGCCGCCACCGGTGAGTTTTCAGTACTGGCTGTGACCTGGTACCCCGGGGGAGGGGCTGTAACATAATCCCCATGGCTCATCCAGCAGATAATTTCTTGAGGGACTTCCTGAAACAAAATATCTCCGTTTTTCAGTGTAAGGGGAGTCTTCCCAAACTCTGCCCGCTCAGCCGGGGTTACCTCTCCTCCCAGAACTTTTGCCATCAGCTGCATTCCGTAACATATTCCCAGTACAGGCAGGTTTAGGGCAAACACTTCTTTATGGCAGAAGGGTGCCCCTTCTTCGTATACGCTTCCTGAACCCCCGGAAAGGACCAGGGCTCCTGGTTTCAGTGCCTGGATTTCCTCCATGGACACGTTAAAAGGGAGGATTTCACAGTACACTTTTTCCTCCCTGATTCTTCGGGCTATTAGCTGGGTATACTGTGCACCGAAGTCCAGAATTACTACTTTCTCTTCTGACAATGATCCCACATCCTTTCCAAAAGAAACTATTATTCGGTAAAAAAAGAAAAAAATCAACAATTATTACTATTCTATTTTATCCTTATTGACCCTTGTTAACAATGAAATTTTATACAAAAGTGTCTAATTAAAGATTATTTTCCGATTATTTAACCTTTATTTTACGAAACAAAAAAGTTTACCCCGGAATATAGAAAAAAAATAGCCATGGCTATGAGAAAAACTCCACAGGCACCGGTTATTCCCCGGTATAAGTTGGGGGAAATTTTTCCGCTGCCCCTGACCAAAAGCCAGGATACCAGAGTATACCAAATAAAATCAGCGGAGATATGCCCTAAAAAAAAGGAAACAATTCCAGCCAGGCCATATTGAAGGGATATCACCACGTATCCTGCTCCCACTGTTCCCCACCACAAAGTGAAATAAGGGTTTAGGAGGCTTACCAATGCCCCGGTGCCTACAGGCCCCAGGACAGAACCCTTCCCCGCCTCCCCAACTTCCCATTTAAAAGTTTTCTGGCGGGCTTCCCGGACCATGCCGTACCCCATCCAAATCAGCACCGTTCCACCTAGAACCCCAAAAATTCCACCCACCACGGGACTGGTTAAAAATACGCTGAGGCCATAAACCAGGGCCAGGGTAATCCCCAGTTCCAGCAGGGCATGTCCTGAGATAAGAAGTGGCCCAGCAGAAATCCCTCTTTTTAATGTTTCCCGAACCGTAACCGACAGCAGGGGCCCGGGGACCAGGGCCCCGGAAAAACCCAGCACCATAGCCGAAAAAAAAATTAAAACGATTTCCATAAAAAACTATTCCTCCAACCCCCAGGAATGCTGCGTCCGATTTGGCAGCCCATTCTCCAGGAAAATTATTTCTATCCCAGCTTAGCTGCCCGGCCTCTCACTACATTTCTGGTACCTTTATGAATTTGAACAATCTCTTGAATTTCTGATGCTTCTTTCCCCACCAGCCAGTGGTAAAAGGGTTCTTCCCCGGTATTATACCTTATATTTACATCCTTCCTGACTTTTTCCCGCCCCCCTTGAATCCAGAGGTCCAACAAATACTGCAGGTTTCGCATATCTGTAGTAGCCAGGGAACAGGTTCCATAAGAGAGGGCATAAGTATTTCCGTTAAAAACTACGGCCAGGCCGCCTCCGGCTTCTACAGCTTTAAGCATTTGAAAATCCGTTATGCTATCTCCCACCACAGCGATATTTTCCAAATATGCTTTATGACGCTGCAGAATTATTTCCACTGACCTTACCTTTCGGCGGCCGCCCATAACCCGAACTTCTGTAAAAATTTCTCCCAGCCGGGTTTCTTTCAGCTGCTTCCAGAAAAATGAGTCCAGGTAGCCTTTCATTTCCCGGTCCTTTTCTCCGGACTCCAGGTCTTCTGTATAGAGGTTGTCCAGGATATACTTTTCCACCCCTTCCATCAGGGAAAAATCCTCTTTCCCCAAACGGGAATAATAATCATCCAGGGGAAGCTCCGTGCAGAAGACAATCCGCTCTCCATCCTGAGTTATTGGAACATCTAACCGGGAGGCAATACTGTAGGCATGCTGCCGGTAGGATGTGGATATTATATGTACATGCCAACCCATCTCTTTTAATTCCCCCATTAGTTCTTTGGCCCCCTTTACCAGGCCCGCCCGGGAGGAAACCTCCAACAAATCCTTTTCCTTAATACGGTGGCTTAAGAGAAAAGGAATAATCAGGGATAAAGTATCCCCAGGTTCGTAGCCCTCCTTCCCCTCCAGGGCCAGCAGGTCATCATACCGGCTCAATACAGAAAAAATTTTGTCTCCATTTTCAATCAGAGCCATAGAATCAAAGGCATGATCCATGGGTGATAGAGGCCCTTCCAGGTCAAAGGCAATCAACTTTTTTTTCACGCTAATACCTCCTTTTTATACTATGAGCAGAAGTCAGTTTAGTGTAAAACGAGCTGAAATATTCAAATTTGTATGTAATTATTTTTCTACGGCCTGGTCAATCATTTCTGTCAGGTTATAGCCCCCGGAAAGCTCTATGCCCTGGGAATCAAGAATCTTATCTCCCTCTACCCGTACTTTTCCCTCGGCAAATACTTTCACCGTATAACTGATCAGGGGAAACTCCCTGACCAGGCCCTTATCCCTGATTTTGTGGAACAGTGAAAGTTCCTGAGCGGACTTAACTCCCCCCTGCCTTAGAAATCCTGGCTGCCGCCGTTCCCTCTCCTCCAGTTCCCTCCAGTGCAAATCAAAGGAAGGGCCCTTAATAGAGAAAATACAGTACGTCACCGGGGGGCCCTCATCCAGCACCGGTGTAACCAGGTGCATCATCACCCCGGTTTCTTCCGACCTTTCCAGCATAAGTTCCCAAATTACCTCCTGCCAGGAACCTTTTGGGCCCCCGGGGCGGGCCGGATGGAGATTGACCATAGAATGTTCACGGCACATTTCTTTCCCTACCACCAGCATATACCCGGCCAGCACAATCAGATGAGCTGGAAAATCCTTTATCCGTTCCGTAACTTCCCGATCATACAGGCCGCGCCATTTCTCAATTATCTTTATCTCCCCCTGCTTCTCCAGTTCCAGTCCCTTTTTCCTTAACTCCGGATTGAATTTCTGGGAGGAAAAACATACCAGGGGAATATTATTTTCATGCACTTTTTGAATAAACCTGTCACTTTCCCGGTCCTCGCCCTCTTCCCGGCTGCAAAAAACGTAAGACACTTCACACCGGGGAATCACACCGGCCTGAATATCCTTTAGTACCACCTCTAGAAGATCCCTGGCTGCCTGGTCCCTTCCGGTGGAAAACCAACCTAATTTAAACTTTTCCACTGTTCACACTCCTGTACGAATAATTGCTTTAATATTTATATTAACTCCCTAGCTTTCCCTAAAATATCTTCCGGCTATAATCATTGCGCAGCTGTTTCCCGAATGGAAAGGGTTTGTTTGAATCTAAATATTGTTATCTCCATTGTCCTCCAAAAACGGGTATCTCTCTCTGCCCAGCCCGGTAACACTGTGGGAAGCCCAAAACACTCCATTTTTTACGCTTTCTTTCAGGCTGCATCCCTTCCATCGGGCAGCAATAAAACCGGCAGCAAAAACGTCACCGGCTCCTGTAGTATCCACCACAGAAACCTTTGGTGCAGATACCATAAACTCCCCCGAAGAGTCCAGGACAAATACCCCTGTCTCCCCCAGTGTACACAGCACCACATCTGGCCCCATCTTCAACAGTTCCCGACAGCCTTTCTTCCAGGAAAGTCCTGTCATAAGCTCCACTTCATCTTTTTCCGGAAAAATATAATTTGCCCGACGGAGCAAAGGCTGCAGAGAGTCCAATCCTCTTCGGGCATAAAATAATCCGGGGTCCAGGCTTATTTTAATCCGGGGCGGGAGCTGTTCTATCAGCCTGCACTGGGCCTCGAAAGGCTTATCCCCGTTAAATGAGGTCAAATGAACCCAGCGGGCAGTTTCTTTTATTTTCTCCACCGGGAGGTCATTATACTGAAGCTGGTCATTGGTATTGGGACAAATTATTAGGGCCCGGTCTCTGCTGTCCCCCAGCAGCAGGGTAATACAAAGTCCGCTTTTCCCACTCTTTACAATATCCTCTTTATCCACATCCTCCAGGGCTTCCAGCAAAAAATCCCCCTCAGGGTCTTCTCCTACTCTACCTATAAAACCACAGGGAACCCCCAGGCGGGACAGAGCAACTACAGCATTAGCCGCCGAACCTCCACCGTGCCTGCCCTGCAAAACACCCCTCTCCTTTAAAAAGCCCAGCAGTTCAACAGCCCGAAAAGGTTCTTCAACATATTCGCAACCCGGCCGGTATGGTAATTCTCCAACAGTGTTCCCGGGAACTTGAAAAATAAGGTCCACGTTTAGTGCTCCAAAACCATATATTAAACCAGGCAAATATGGATCCCCCTTGTATTATCAAAATATCAGCCAGCTTTTTCTAAAATATCATACTTTTTTGTTTATAATATCCCCAAAATGCTGCTCACTCAAACCCTAACCAACACTTTTTACCCCTTAAGAAGTCCGTAATATTTCACATTATAATCCGATAAGTCCTGTATTCTTTTAAGATGCTGCCGGGATTCCGCAGAGTCTTCGAAAAGGTGGGCAAACCGTCCCTGGGGTTTTAAATATTCCTCGACGTTTAGAACTTCTTTTAATTTATGGGAAGAAGTTAATTCTCCGTATTCGTATTCTACCATGGGGAATAACCCTGTTTTTACGGCTAACTGGCCTAATTTAACGGAAAGCCTGGTTTCATGACGCCAGCCCAGGGGACAGGGTACTAAAACATGCAGATATTTTGGGCCTTTTATACTTAACGCTTTTTTTATCTTTCTGCGCAGGTCTCTGGGATAACCTGCGGAGGCAGAGGCAGCATAGGGGATATGATGGGCCGCTGCAATTTTAAGCATATCCTTTTCCCGAAAGGGATTCCCCATGGAATGGGAACCGGCAGGGCTGGTGGTGGTGGAAGCTCCATAGGGGGTCAGACTGCTCCTCTGGACCCCGGTATTCATATAAGCAGCATTGTCATAGCACACATAAAGCACATCATGGCCCCTCTCCCACATACCCGAAAGAGCCTGGAGGCCAATATCCGCAGTGCCCCCGTCGCCCGCCTGGGCAATTACCTTAACTTCCTCCTGTTTACCCTGGCTTTTTAGGGCAGCTTCAATCCCAGCCGCCACCGCAGCAGTATTTTCAAAAAGAGAATGAATCCAGGGCACCTCCCAGGACGACGTGGGAAATAAAGACGTGGAAACCTCTAAACAACCCGTAGCGTTAACTACAATAGTATCTGGACCTGCAGTATCAACTACTATCCTGGCAGCAATCGACTGGCCGCATCCAGCGCACATAGCGTGACCGGGAGCTATTAAACGGTCCTGCATAACTTCACCCCTTTTTGTAAGACAGGGGGACGGTTCTCCTGTCTTATTTTCTTAATTTAAATTGAAACAATGAATATACCTTAGGTGTACCTTCTGGCCTGCATTAAATATTCCTGATTTAGGTTTAAGAAATGACAGGAGACTTCGTTTCCCTCAAGTTTTTCATAAATTTCCCGGATATTATCTTTAGTAATATCCCTCTGTCCTAACCCTCCGATAAAACCACTAACCTTGGGGCTTTTCTCTTTCCCCTGAAACAGAGCCTTAAACTCGGTGTACATCGGCCCGAAACCACCCAGGGAAATAGCACGGTCCAAAACGGCAACCTCAGGGACTCCCTTTAATGCTTCATACAGTTTTTCCGCTGGAAAAGGACGATAGGATATTAACTTTAAAGCTCCCACTTTTTTCCCTTCTTTACGCATTTCATCTACAACGTCTTTTACCGTTCCGGCTACAGAACCTCTGGAGATAATGACTTTTTCAGCATCCTCCAGGCAGTAAGGTTCAAAGAAAACATAAATTTCCCGTTCAAAAACTTTTTCGAATTCATGCTTCATCTCTTTCATTATAATTTGTGCTTCTCTCATGGTCTCCTGTATGGCATATCGAGTTTCCATATAAAAGCGGGCATCAGCCACGACTCCCATACTGATAGGCTCCTTTGTATCCAGTTTCTCCTGCAGTTTAAACTCCGGAAGAAAAGCATCCACGTTTTCCTGTTGGGGAATATCCACAGCCTCGTAGGCGTGGGTAAGCACAAAACCGTCCATGCAGACCATGACAGGCAGCAGTACCCTGGGGTCCTCCGCCAGGCGAAAAGCATAGAGATGATAATCTACAGCCTCCTGGATACTTTCCACATACAGCTGAATCAAGCCTGCATCCCTCAAAGCTTCTGAATCCTGCTGATCGTTCCAGATGCTTAAAGGAGCTGAAATCGCCCGGTTAGCACAGGTAATTACCAGGGGGAGCCGAAGGCCGGCAATGTTATAAAGAACCTCCGACATCAAGAGAAGGCCCTGGGAGCTGCTGGCAGTATAAGACCTGACCCCTGCGGCCAGAGAACCCAGCACAACCGATGCCGCAGAATGCTCACTCTCCACATTAAGAAATTCAGTGTTTAATTCACCGTTTGCCACGAAATCAGCCAGCTTTTCCACGATGTGTGTCTGAGGAGTGATGGGATAGGCAGAAATAACTCCGGGCCTGCAGAGCTTAACCGCTTCAGCCACAGCAATGGAACCCTCCAAAAAATGTTTCAAACCTCTTCCTCCTCCTTCACCATGAGGACATCCTTTTCCGGACATTCCTCCGCACATATACCACAACCCTTGCAGTAAGAATAATCTGTTTGGTAAGTGTTTTTCTCTCCGCCCGTTATTACTCCCTCCGGGCATAAAAGAGCACACAAATCACAGCCGATACAATTTTCCTTCAAAAATTTCGGCTTTAATCCCATCCGCCAGGAACCGGTTTCATATTCCCGAGTGGTCCCAGGTTTGGATATGATTTTTACAAACATGGGCTTTACTCCTCCCTATAATTTATAAGGCATACTTTTCTGTAAAATAGTTATGACCTTCTCTAAAAGCTTCTTTATTTAACCGGGCAATTTTTTCAGGAAATTTTTCCTCTACAGCTTTTTCAAGGCTTTCCAAAGCTACTTCCCCCGAACCGGCGGAAAAGGCTCCCAGGAGGACCGTGTTCCCCATGGGCTTTCCAAATATTTTACTGGACAGCTCATCCCCTGGTATACTGTATACCTTTATTCCCTCCTGAACCGGGGCAGCTTTAAGTTCCGGCTGGTTGATATAAGCCGCTCCACCCTTTTTCATCCCTTGAAACACATTAAACCCCCGCATCAATGTTGAATCCACCACTAATATGTAATCAGGCTCGTAAATCTGGCTTCTAATCCTGATGGGCCGTTCGTTGATTCGCACAAAACTGTTCATGGGAGCACCCATTCGTGCTGCACCAAAATGGGGAAATGCAAGGGCATATCGTCCTTCCAGGAACACGGCTGTCCCCAGGAGAGCAGCCACGGTGATTGCTCCCTGTCCTGCCCTGGCGTGAATAGAGATTTCTTTCACTATTTTCCCTCCTGTACTTAATCAAAATATAAATATACTCTTTATTTAGACACTATCATAATATTTCCTTCTTAAATATTAGGAACGGTAATAAAAGATTTGTATTCTTTGAATTGAACTGATATGTAGATAATACCGCTTTCAGCTTGACTTTTTATATTTGTTAAGATAAATTAGGATTAATTAAAAATATAAAAGGAGGAAGAATATGATTCCTTACAAAATTCTCCTGGACGAGCAAGACATGCCCAAGCAGTGGTACAACATCCAGGCAGACCTGCCCAATCCATTAAAACCAGCCCTTAACCCCCAGACCCAGAAACCCCTTACTCCAGATGACCTTTTGCCCATTTTCCCAATGCCTCTAATCATGCAGGAGGTTTCCACCGAACGCTGGATTGACATTCCTGAGGAGATACTTAATATCTATAAATTGTGGCGACCATCCCCCTTACATAGAGCATATAACCTGGAAAAAGCGCTGCAGACTCCCGCGAGAATCTACTACAAGCAGGAGGGAGTAAGCCCGGCGGGAAGCCATAAACCTAATACGGCCATTGCCCAGGCTTATTATAATAAGATTTCCGGTATTAAACGCCTGGCTACTGAGACCGGTGCGGGACAGTGGGGCAGCGCCCTGAGTTTAGCCTGCAGCCTGTTTGGCCTGGAATGCATGGTCTATATGGTAAAGGTAAGTTACCAACAAAAGCCCTACCGGCGTTCCCTCATAGAAACATGGGGAGCTAAGGTAATTCCCAGTCCCAGCAACCTTACCAATTCAGGAAGAAAAGTGCTGGAGGAAGATCCAGACTCCATGGGAAGCCTGGGAATTGCCATCAGCGAAGCGGTAGAGGACGCAGCCACCAGAGAAGATACCAACTATTCCCTGGGAAGCGTGTTGAATCACGTGCTGCTTCATCAGACCATTATTGGGCTGGAAGCCAAGGCCCAGATGGCCAAAGTGAATGAATACCCCGATGTTATTGTGGCCTGCTGCGGTGGGGGCAGCAACTTTGGCGGAATCGCCTTCCCCTTCCTTTATGATAAAATTAACGGCAAAGATATACAGGTTATCGCCGTAGAACCTTCTGCCTGCCCAACCCTTACCCGGGGAGAATTTACTTATGATTACGGAGATCTGGCGAAACTCACCCCTCTATGCATGATGTACACCCTGGGGCATGACTTTGTGCCGCCTGGAATCCATGCGGGGGGACTGAGATACCACGGGGAATCCCCCCTGGTAAGTCAGCTGGTAAAGGATAACCTGGCGGAGGCAAGGGCTTTAAACCAGCTGGGGGTCTTTGAGGCAGCCATGCTTTTCACCCGCAGCGAAGGAATCCTACCTGCTCCGGAAACAGCCCACGCCATCAGGGGGGCCATTGATGTGGCCCTGGAGTGCAAAGAGAGCGGAGAGCAGAAAACTATCCTCTTCAACCTCAGCGGACACGGACACTTCGACCTTGCCGCTTACGATGACTACCTGGCGGGCAAACTGCAGGACTACGAATATCCTGAGGCGGCTATTAAAAAATCCCTGGCCAACTTACCCAAGATAGAACTATAAACCAGGAATTCCTGAGTAAAGAAAAACAAATATTAGTAACAAGCAAGTTAACAAAAAAGGGCCTTCCCAAAAGATATCTTTGGGCGTCCCTTTTACTATTTTTCTATAAAGACTTTCAATATTAAGCATTTAATTAAGGTTGGGATTTTTTTCCTGTTTTTCCGTTATATTACTTTTTGTATGTTTATTCTTCCCGTTGACCTTAAATAAACTAACTATCTGACAACGTTACTACATCATGGGCATTCCGCCGCCCATTCCACCGGGCATTCCCATGCCGCCGCCTCCGTCTTCATCGGGCGAATCAGCAACGACTGCTTCGGTAGTCAGGAACATGGCTGCAATGCTGGCTGCGTTCTGCAGCGCAGAACGGGTAACCTTGGCCGGGTCTACAATTCCAGCTTCCAACATATCTTCGTAAATGTCTTTCACCGCGTTATATCCAATGCCCGGCTCAGAGTTCTTGACTTTTTCTACTACTATAGAACCCTCAATGCCAGCATTTTCAGCAATTTGACGCACAGGCTCCTCTAAAGAACGGCGAATCAAGGCTATTCCCGTAGCTTCATCCCCTTCGGTAGTTTCCAGGAGTTTATCCAGAGCTTTCAGAGGAACCAGGAAGGCCACTCCACCACCGGAGACGATTCCTTCTTCTACTGCTGCCCTGGTTGCGGACAGAGCATCTTCAACCCTAAGCTTTTTCTCTTTCATTTCTGTTTCCGTAGCAGCTCCCACTTCCAGCACAGCTACTCCGCCGGCCAGCTTGGCCAGTCTCTCCTGAAGTTTTTCTTTATCAAACTCGGAGGTAGTATCCTCCATTTGAGTTCTCATCTGCTGTATTCTCTTTTCGATAGCAGCAGGGTCTCCTGAACCGTCAACCAAAACGGTTTCTTCCTTAGAGATTCTCACCTGGCGGGCACTTCCCAGCATCTCTATCTCAACATTTTTGAAGTCCAGCCCCAGGTCTTCAGAAATTACCTGGCCGCCTGTTAAAATAGCTATGTCCTGCAGCATAGCCTTCCTGCGGTCCCCAAAACCAGGGGCTTTCACAGCCACGCAGGTGAAGGTTCCCCGAAGTTTGTTGACCACCAGGGTTGCCAGGGCTTCCCCTTCTACATCTTCAGCAATCAACATCAATGACTTGCCCTGCTGCACGATCTTTTCCAATAGGGGAAGGATATCGTGAATATTGGAAACCTTTTTGTCAGTCAAGAGAATATAAGGCTCCTCCAAAATAGCTTCCATTTTTTCGGTGTCCGTCACCATATAAGGGGATATGTAACCCCGATCAAACTGCATTCCTTCCACTACATTCAGTTCCATAGTAAAACCTCTGGACTCTTCTACGGTAATCACACCGTCTTTACCTACTTTGTCCATGGCCTCAGCAATCAATCTGCCAATTTCTTCGTCATCAGCAGAAATGGATGCTACCTGAGAAATCGCCCCGGTGGTTTCTACCGGGTTAGAACTGGCTTTAATTTCTTCCACGGCTGCTTTTACTGCCTTTTCAATACCCTTCTTTAAGATCATGGGGTTGGCACCGGCAGCTACGTTGCGGATTCCTTCCCGAATAATAGCCTGGGCCAACAGTGTAGCTGTAGTAGTTCCGTCACCGGCAATATCCTGGGTCTGATTAGCAACTTCCTTCACCAGTTGAGCTCCCATATTTTCAAATGGGTCCTCTAATTCAATTTCCCGGGCAATGGTAACCCCGTCATTAGTAATCTGCGGGGACCCGAACTTCTTATCTAAAACAACATTACGGCCTTTGGGGCCCAAAGTAACTTTTACCGTATCAGCCAGCTTATTTACACCCTTTTCTAAAGCTTTACGGGCTTCTTCGCTGAACAGAATTTCCTTTGCCATTAATTATTCCTCCCTATTTTGTAACTTTGATTTCTTAAATTTTTGAAAATTAAAATGAAACAATCTTAAACTGCTTACTCCTTTACAGCCAGAATATCGTCTTCTCTCAAAATTAAGTATTCTGCATCGTCCACCTTAAATTCTGTCCCGGCATACTTACTAATAATAATTCGGTCTCCCACTTTTACATCCATGGGGACTTTCTGACCGTCATTCAGTATTCTCCCGGTTCCCACAGCCATTACTTCAGCTTCCGTAGGCCTCTCCTTTGCTTTGTCAGGCAGAACAATACCGCCGGCAGTCTTTTCTTCCACCTCCACCAGCTTGATGATTACTCTGTCTCCTAAAGGTCTTAGATTCATTTAAATTACCCTCCTTTAAATAATACTTTTAATTATTTTCTTTATATTGTTAGCACTCATCTAAAGTGAGTGCTAACAGTACCCGTTAATAATATTAACCAATTTGATTTTTGTAAGCAAATCTCTAAATGAAGGAATATTGACGATTATCTCTTATATTTGGCAAATATATCTTGATTCGTCTATTTTTCTTCATTTATCTATTATTTCTCTTTTACCCCCTCTAACAAGAATTTATTATATCCTAATCCAAGAAAAATATTCTTGTATATCTGGGACATCGACAAGATTTAATCCATCCTCCCGGAAGAAACCCCTACCCTAACTACAGCGGCAGCGGTTCTTTCAATTACATTTAACAAGCATATGAAAGATAAAAAAATTGTTAAGTAAAAGTACAAAAAAAGATGGTTAACTGAATAATCAGCACCATCTCGTAAATTAAATATTATTTTTATGATATTAATTTCCAGGCAACATCAATGCTGTCCTTTGTGCTCTTCCCGGGCACAGTCAGATACCCTGCCCTTCATCAGTTCTATGGCATGGGGAAGGGCTGGCTCGATAAACTCCAGACACTCCCTTACAGCCTTGGGGCTGCCGGGAAGATTGATAATTAGTGAATTTCCCCGTACTCCACAAACTGCCCTGGAGAGCATAGCATGGGGGGTTTTCTTTAGGCTTTCCGCCCTCATTACCTCAGCTAACCCGGGAACCAACTTTTCAATCACCGAAAGTGTTGCTTCCGGGGTATTGTCCCTGGGACTCAATCCGGTCCCGCCGGTGGTCAAAATGACCTCCGCTTTCAGCTGATCAGCAAAATAAATGAGTTTTCCCCGAATGGATTCCAGGTCATCAGGGACCATGGCATATTCCAGAACTTCTCCCCCCAATTTCTGGACAATTTCCTCAATCACTTTTCCGCTCTTATCTTCTCTTTCTCCCCTGGCACCCCGGTCACTGGCTGTCAGCACGGCTGCACCAAACATATAACCACCCCGTTTTAAATAATTTTGTAAATATGACTATGAAAACCTATGGCCTTGTGCCGTAGGATGAAAGAGCATTGCCCCATAGGAATCGAATACTAATGACTGGTCCAGAGTATTTTCCCCGATTCCTCCAGATCATACCCTCCCAGCTTATCAACCTCTTTTTTAAACTGGTCCGAGTTAATCATCTCTAAAAGCCTTTGAATCATTTCCGTCTCCAGGAATTCTTCAGGGATAATAATATCGTAACGTTCCCTGGCCAGAGGAATGAAATCCAGGCCCAGTGCCCTGGATGCAGCTAAAACTCCCAGTCCGGTATCAGCAGCTCCTGAGGCCACTGCCGCAGCCACCGAAAGATGGCTGTATTCCTCCCGGCCGTAACCCTTGATTTCCTGTGGGTCAAGATTTAATTTCTTAACATGGTAATCTAATAAAAGACGGGTGCCGGCGCCCCTCTGACGATTTATAAATGTAATATCCTCCCGAACCAGGTCTTCCAGTTTATTAATATTTTTCGGGTTTCCTGAAGGTACAAATAACCCCTGCTGCCGGTAGGCCAGGTTCATTAGAACCACTTTTACATCGGGCAGCAGCCTCTTAATAAAAGGAACATTGTATTCCCCGGTCTGCTCATCCAGGAGATGGCTTCCCGCCAGGTGAGTTTCCCCTCTTCGCAGGGCTAAAATCCCACCCATACTACCCACATGAGCGGATGAAAGGCCTGTCTCCGGATAGGTAAGTCGAAGCAGATTAGCCAGGATATCCAAAGTTAAGTCGTGACTGCCGATACTCACTATGGTATTTTTTATTTCCGACAGGTCTTTTACCAGGTCTACCGAAACTTTTTCTCCCACCTCCAGGCCCTCTTTTAGCTGTGGAATCCGCACAAATCCGTCGGCCCTGACCAGGGAAGTGATTACCCCGGAACCTCTGGGCAGCGGAGTGGCTATCATTTTATCCCTTACCTGTCCCAGCTTTACCCGTAAAAACTCCTCCGCTTTAAAAGAGGATACCACCCTCCTGGACATGACTGCCTCTACTATATTGCGCCGGGGAGGCGTCAATCCCTGAAGTTTGTATACCAAAGGTTTGAGTAAAAGGTCCAGGATAAAGAAAGCTGCTACGGGGTATCCGGGGACACCAATCACCGGCTTACCCTCAACAATTCCAATGACTGTAGGTTTTCCCGGCTTTATAGCCACACCATGGGTTAAAAGCTCCCCTGCCTCCTCCACAATAGCTGCGGTATAATCTCTGGACCCTGCTGATGAGCCGGCATTAATCAGGACAACATCACTCTGCTTCACCGCCTCCAGCAGGGCCTCCTTAATTTTTTGATATTCATCTTTGACAATTTCTTGAGGCCTGGGCTCTCCACCCCAACGAGTAATGAGCCCTGAAAAAAAGCGGGAGTTAAATTCAATAATTTTCCCGGAACCCGGCAGTTCTCCTGGCTGTACCAGCTCAGAACCCGTAGGGATAATGGTTACTACCGGTTTTTTCCTCACCGCAATCTCCCAGATCCCCCCGGCCAACATAGCACCAATGTCCTCCGGGCCTACGGTATGGTTGACGGGTATAATCAGTTCTGTTGCTACAATATCTTCCCCCATCACCCGCACGTGCTGCCAGGGGGCAGCGGCGGAAGAAATCTCTATGGTTTCCGTATCCACTTCATGAATCTCTTCGATCATAATCACCGCATCAAAACCCAACGGCAGCGGTTGTCCGGTATCAATAGGAACATACTGTTGCTTTAATTTTAGCTGTTTCGGGGATGTTTCCATGGCCCCGTAGGTGTCCACCGACTTTACGGCAGCTCCATCCATGGCGGAGGCATGGTAGTGCGGTGAAGAAATCACTGCAAAAACCGGTTCCGCCGTAATCCTATCCAGAGCCTTTTCCACGGAAACCTTCTCCCCCACAGGGCTGATTTTCAATTCCTCTATCCTCTGAAAAAATTTATTATAAGCTTCTTTTAAAGGTACATTCTCTAAATAAATATTTCTTTTAACCACCGTACCATCTCCTGTAATCCTTATTATTACTGTAACCATTAAAATAAATATTCACAACATAAAAATTTTTCAGGATCTACTTGTAATTAGGTAATTGTAGGAATTAAGGGGACACCATACTTAATTTTCGTAACCAATATCATTTTGGGAATCACCTGATTCTTAAAATTAAGTATGGTGTCCCCTTAATTACCCTAAATTAAGTATGGTGTCCCCTTAATTATCTTAATTATAAAGAAGCGGCACCGGAAGAATGGAAATAAGACAGCAGAACCGTCCCCTTGTCTTCCTTGTCTTCTTGTCTTATTTAGGAGTAGAGGACTACTTCTACCTCTTCTCCCTTTTCTATTCCTTCTTTGTTCTGAGATATACGGACCATGCCCTGGGCTTCCACCAGTGTTGTAATCAAGCCTGACTTTCCAAACACCGGAACTGCCCAGGCTTGCCCTTTTTCATCGGTTTCCAGGTTCACACGTATATAATCCTCCCGGCCCTGGGAAGAGGGGATATTACGGCTGATTTTTGCCCGAATTTTCAGCTGTATCACTTCTAGAGGGTTCATCCCCCTCTGCTTCAAAATTACTGGTGCTACAAATAAATCAAAGGTAACCAGGGCGGAAACCGGATTGCCGGAAAGCCCAAATATCGGGGTTGTATCTACCATCCCAAAAATAGTAGGTTTCCCTGGACGGATTGATATGCCGTGTATCAGAACCCCCGGGTCTCCCAACTCATCGATAACTTTTGCGGTGACATCCCGGGTTCCAACAGAACTTCCGCCGGATATTAAAATGAGAGAGGCTTCTTCTCTGGCCCTTTCTATGGCTTCCATTAAATCAGGTGCTTCATCCTTTACAATGCCAAACAACAGGGGGTGCGCCCCTACCGATTGAATGGCTGCAGCCAAAGCACAGCTGTTTACATCTCGAATCTGTCCCGGAAGAGGCTCTTCTTCCGGCGGAACCAGTTCATCCCCGGTAGAGATTACTGCCACCCTGGGAACTCTATATACAACAACCTTCACTACACCGGCCGCAGCCAATGCCCCTATGTCCTGGGGCCTCAAAGTATGGTTTTTCCCGAGAATCAGTTCACCTTCTTTTAAATCCTCCCCCTTGAGGATCACATTTTCTCCCGGCGCAACCGGCCGGTAAGCAGCAATCATCTTTTCATCCAATTCTTCCGCATGCTCCAGCATTAATACACTGTCAGCACTCTCCGGCAGCATGCCCCCTGTAGAAATTTTCATGGTTTCCCCGGAGTTGATGTCCCCTGATGGACTCCTACCCATAAGAACCTCATCCTTAACCTCCAGGAAAGCAGGCATTCCCTCAGAAGCTCCAAAGGTATCCTGAGCCCGTACAGCAAAACCGTCCATGTTGGAACGGCTGAAATGAGGAACTACCGCAGCAGAAAATGTATCCTCTGCCGTTACCCTGCCCAGGGCCATAGATAGTTCTATATCTTCTTTTTTACCCTCCGTATTTTTTACAGCATCTGCTATGGTATTTAAGGCTTCCTTTACCGTCAACACCTCAAACAAGGCGTTTCACCTCTTTTAGAAACAACCCAATTCACACCGGGTAATTTTAATTTTTAAATCATCAGCAGCTTTCCCCAGCTCTTTCAGGCTTAACCCGTGCTTCTCTGACAGCTCATGCATTTTCCCACAGGTTATGCGATTTTCTACGGTCTCAGCCTGTACAATCTCCTTAATTTTTTCCTCTGAAATCATGAAATAAACCTCCCCCATTTTTCTAGCATCTCAAGCTTAATCTATCAAAAAAATACAATAGTGTCAACGATAGCTGTATCTACAATAGAACAGCAACTTTTGGTTGGATTGTAGATAATGAAGGCAAACCAAAAAACTGAGGGCGGCTTTTGGGCCGCCCTCAGTAAATAATTCTTCTATTATTCGATGTTTTCTTTCTGCGCTGCTGCTTTGTTCTCTAAGAACTTGTGCATAAACCCAACGGTGAGGCCTACGGCTGCCAAAGTCTTGATAGGAGCCAAGGCCGCATACATGAAGTATGTGGACAGGCTGACCTGGGGATCTGCCGGCAGGCCGCACTTATCGGGAGCATCGGGAAGCACATAGATGGTGCCCAATCCGCCCAGTTCTTCTACACCGTAAACTTGAGCATTGGGGTGCTTGTCTGAAATAGCAGCTACCCGGTCATTGGCTTCGCTAATTTTAGCATCCTTATCACCAAAGCTGACGGTTCCAGTGGGACAGGTCTTGGCACAGGCGGGGTTCAGCTGGTTACCCGTACGGTCGAAGCACTGGGTACACTTATACATTTTACCATCTGTTCCACCTAACCTGGGCACATTAAAGGGACAGGCACTTACACAGAGACCGCAGGCAATGCAGGTCTCTTGGTCCACATTAACGGAACCCAGGCTGCTCTTGCCAATAGCATCCACCGGGCAGACCGACGCACACGCAGGGTCAGAGCAATGCAAGCAGCAAAACTTGGAGAAATACCACTTGACGGGGTCTCCATCGTGCTCGTTGAACATCACACGGCACCAGGTATTGGCATCAAAGTCTGAGGGATTCTCCATAGATCCTACGAAAGTAGTTTCCTGAGCCGGCAGCTGATTCCAGTTTTTACAGGCTGTCTGGCATCCTTTACAGGCACAGCACTTGGTCACATCAATAAGTTTTACTTTTGCCATTATCCAGCCCTCCTTATATCACAGATAAACGCTTTGTACTCCGGGATGGTGGTGTTGGCACAACCGATGGTGGGAGTAAGGTCATTGGCAGAAGCTCCGGTGGAAAGACCCATGAAGCCCCAGTGGAAAGGCATTCCCACAATTTCCTTCTCCTCCCCGTTAATCATCAGCGGCTTTACCCGGGGGGTAACGCAGGCTTTACATTGAATTGTGCTCCTCTTACTCTCAATTTCTACCATGTCGCCATTCTGCACACCGATCTTATCAGCCAAAGACGGGCTGATTTCACAGAACATTTCCGGCATGGCCTCGTTCAGCCAGGGCTGGTTCCGGGTCATGGCACCGGACTGGTAATGTTCTACTACTCGGTAAGTAGTGGCAATATAGGGATAGTCTGCAGCACTTCCCCGGTCCTCAGGATACCATACCTCGGAGCAGGGGTTGAACTGTACGCTGGACATCTTGTTTTCCGTTACACTCTCCCAGGGCTCATAATGCTCGGGGAAGGGTCCATCCACCATGCCCGGGGCAAAAAGCCGGGACTGCAGTTCAGGGGTCATAATAAAGCCCTTGCCGGCAGTTTCCTCAGGGGGAACGTTTACATTAAAGTCAGCATTGTCATACCTGATCCACTCTGAACCATCCCATTTAAATGGAGTAACATCTTCTCTCCAGGGATTCCCTTCGGCGTCACAGGAGGCACGGTTGTAAACGATTCTCCGGTTTGCCGGCCAGGCAAAACTCCACTCCAGGTGACTACCGATTCCCTCGGTTTCAGGGGTACGGCTCTGACAGGCGGGATTGGCTTCATCCGCAAAATAACCGGCATAAATCCAGCTTCCCGCTGCCACATCGCCGGGTTCGCTGTTTATGAAGTCCCCGAATCCACTAATCAATTTTCCATCGGCTGAGTAGTAACCATTTATTTCCATAGCGATTTTGGCAGAATCAGGCTCATCCCCATAATCCCAGACCATATCTACGATGGGTTCGGGGAATACTCCCTCTTCCTCTTCGTATAGTTTCCGGGTAGCCTTGAATATCTTGTCGATAATCCACTTGTCAGACTTGCAGTCTCCGTAGGGTTCCTGGGCTTTATAGCGCCACTGAATCCAGCGACCGGAATTGGTGACCGTGCCGTCCTTTTCAAAGTGCAGGCAGGCGGGCAGCAGGAACACTTCGGTATCAACATCAGCGGGGTTCATATCAGGAGCCTTCCAGAAAGCGGCGGTTTCATTTTCATACATATCGGAAACCACCAGCCAGTCCAGATTTGCCTGGGCCCTGCGCTTGGAACTGGTGTTAGCTCCACCCACCACGGGGTTATCGCCGAAACAGAACAATCCGTTGATTTCTCCCTTGGCCATATAGGTGTAATAAGCAACGGAGGAACGGTTTTTGTCCAGTTTGGGAAGATAATCGAAGCAGAAGTCATTATCGGCGGTAGCCTTATCCCCGTACCAGGCTTTCAACATGGCGGCCATAAATTTGGGCCGGTTTACCCAGAACCCACCGGGAGGAGTGGCCGCATTGTAAGCTTCCAGATCCTGCCCGTCCCGGGGCATGGGCATATAACCGGTTACAATGTGGTACAGCATACCCATATCGCAGGCGCCCTGCACATTGACCTGGCCCCGCTGTGCATTCACACCACCGCCGGCAATACCGACGTTCCCCAGAATCAGCTGAATCAAGCAGCAGGAACGGGTATTTTGGGATCCGTGGGTGAACTGGGTCAGTCCCATGGCATACGATATATTTCCGGCCTTACCGGCCTGGCCTGTGCTGCAGAACAGCTCAGCCACTTCCTCGAACTTATCCTCGGGGCAGCCGGTAATTTCACTGACGGTCTTCACGTCGTAGCGGGAGTAATGCTTCTTAAAGAGCTGCCATACACAGTTTTCATCCTCCAGGGTTTCATCCTTCAGGATTTCCCCGTCCTCATCCCTCTGGTAGGCCCAGGTGCTCTTGTCGGTATAGGCCCTCTGCC
>PWJM01000084.1 GCA_003560915.1 Syntrophomonadaceae bacterium | reverse complement strand
TGGATTTTTTGCGAAAGGTAATTCGGGGAATTCGGGGGACAGCATACTTAATTATTTATTGCTGCATATTCTATATTTAATTTGGAATGGAAGAAATACAGGAAAATAAATCCCATGATTGACAATGAAATGCCTTATCGTTATAATATAAAAACAAACACCATATAGTAAAAAGTGATGATAGGGAAAAGTACGCTGCCGGGAACCACCAGAGAGAAATTCTTATTGAGCTGAAAGGAATTTCGGGGAAAGGGGGCGGAAAATGCACCCTTAAGCGAGGCCAGGAAAGCAAACTGCCGTATGGGCCTTCGGCTGAAGCCGTTATCTTTTTAAGAGGGGCGTTAGTATTTTATTCGCCCAAACAGAGTGGAACCGCGGAATAGATCCGTCTTTGTAGCGATTACAGGACGGATTTTTTATTTGTAAATTTTACTATATTTAATCAAAAAACAATTGTCAATTGGCATTAAAAAAGATATGGTTAAGAGGAGGATGAAAAATGTTGTCCCAACTTAGAAAAGACATTAAAGTTATTTTTGAGCGGGACCCGGCGGCTAAAAGTATTATTGAGGTCATTCTGTGTTATCCCGGCCTGCATGCCCTGGTCCTTCACCGGATTGCCCATTATTTTTACCAGAAACAGCTGGTGATTTTCCCCCGTTTGATTTCCCAGCTGAACCGGTTCTTGACGGGAATTGAAATTCATCCTGGAGCTAAAATTGGTGACGGTTTTTTCATAGACCACGGAATGGGAGTGGTCATAGGGGAAACGGCGGAAATCGGCCACAATGTTACCTTGTACCAGGGGGTAACCCTGGGAGGTACTGGTAAGGAAAAAGGGAAAAGACATCCTACCATAGGAAACAACGTGGTGGTAGGGGCCGGAGCCAAAGTGTTAGGGCCGGTGGAAGTGGGAGATCATGCCAAAGTTGGGGGCGGTTCGGTGGTTTTAACCAACGTTCCTCCCAGTACTACAGTGGTAGGGGTGCCCGGCCGGGCAGTCATTTTTAATGGCAAAAGGTTTCCTCATATTGACTTGGACCATCACAAGCTGCCTGACCCGGTTTTAGAGATGTTTCAAGGCATGCAGCAGCAGATTGATGACCTTCGTTATGAACTAGAAAGCCTGGAAAGGGGTTGCAGACATGTCGATAAAGCTGTTTAATACCGTTACCAGAAGAAAAGAAGAATTTGTTCCCCTGGAGGGGAACCAGGTGAATTTTTATGTCTGCGGGCCCACCGTTTATGACTACTTTCACATTGGAAATGCCCGGGTGTTCATAATATTTGATGTGATTCGACGCTATATGAAATTTCGGGGATATGATGTAACCTTTGTGCAGAATTTTACAGATGTTGAGGATAAAATGATTAAAAGGGCCAATTAGATGGGCATCACCATGGAGCAGCTGGCGGAAATGTTTATCGATGCCTATCTGGAGGATGCGGAAGCGCTGGGAATTGAGAAAGCCGACCATCATCCCCGGGCCACTCATCATATGAAGGAAATTATACAGCTGATTGAGACACTGATGGAGAAAGGGCTGGCCTACCAGGTGGAAGGGGACGTGTACTTTGATACTACTGCTTTTCCCCAATACGGCAGGCTTTCTCAACAAAACCTGGAGGAACTGGAATCCGGGGCCCGAATAGAAGTGGATGAACGGAAAAAAAATTCTTTAGATTTTGCCCTTTGGAAAGGGGCTAAGGAGGGGGAGCCATCCTGGGAAAGCCCCTGGGGGAAAGGCCGCCCGGGGTGGCATATTGAATGCTCTGCCATGTCTATGAAATATCTGGGGGAAACCCTGGATATTCACGCCGGGGGACCGGACCTGGTATTCCCACATCATGAAAATGAAGCGGCACAAAGTCAGGGGGCTACCGGTAAGCCATTTGCTAGATACTGGATGCATGTGGGTTACCTGAATATTGACAAACAGAAAATGTCAAAATCCCTGGGGAATATCCTTACAGTGAGAGAGATGAGGAGAAAAATTGACCCTCAAGTAATTCGATTTTTTATGCTTTCTGCTCATTACCGAAGTCCTATCAATTTTAATTTTGAACTGTTAGAACAGGCAAAAGGGGGTCTGGAGAGGTTAACCACTATGCTTTCCTCCCTGGAGGAATCCCTGGAAAGGGCAAATGGTATTTCTCTCGAGGATAGGGACCTGAAAATGATGGAAGCGGTGGAGGAATATAAGGAAAAGTTCATTCATTCCATGGATGACGATTTTAATACGGCCGACGCCCTGGCGGCTCTTTTTGAACTGACCCGGGAGGCAAATATCTATATAAAGGAAGACAAAATAAATGCCCGGGTAATTCAAAATATACTGAAGACCTTCCGTGAGTTGGGGGGGGTGCTGGGCCTTTTCGCAGAACAAACGAAGGAAGTGCTGGCCCCGGATATTGAAGAGTTGATTCAAAAACGACAGGAGGCCCGCAAGAACAAGGATTGGCCCAAGGCGGACAGGATCCGGGACCAACTGCTTTCCGATGGAATTATTTTGGAGGACACGCCTCAGGGGGTTCGTTGGAAGAGAAAAAGTTAATGCTCCAGACTGTCCCGTATTTCAGGGTCGGATAGTCAGGGTTACGGCCTGCATAAAGCGTAAAATAAGTTTTAAAGGAGTTGTTTCCGTTGGCTTTAATTAATGAGAGAAACATCGAACAGGCATGGCGAATGACTATGTGGGCCTGTGCCCGGCACGGTTACAGTTATAAAATCGAAAAAGGCAGTTATGAGGGACAGCTGAGAAAGCAGCTGGACCACCTGGTAGTGGTTATTGAAGAGCCATATTTGAGGCCGTTGGCGGTCACTCTTCCTGAAAATTTGGGTATTCCGGCACCAACATCGGAGGAAAAAATCCAATCATATTTTTATGAGTATCTGCTGACTGATAACAAGGGAGAAGAAGAAGACTATACTTATGGCCAATATATTTCCCCGCAGTTACCTGCTTTAATTGAGCTATTAAATACCTCCGGGGGGGCAACCAACCAGGCATGTATCTCTATCGGCGATAAGGACAGCATAACCCTTTTAGACCCTCCCTGCCTTAGAGTTGTTGACTTTAAGGTGGTAGACGGAAGATTAACGATGACTTTGTTCTTCAGATCCTGGGATGTCTTTGTGGGTTTCCCGGAAAATCTGGGGGGTCTGCAGCTTTTGAAGGAATATATTTTAATGAACTTAAACTTCCCGGTGGAGGACGGGCCTATTATTGCATATTCTTCCGGGGCGCACATATACGAGCAGTATTTTTCTATTGTCAACTCATTAAATGTGCATAAATGTTAATTATCAACAATCAAAATATTCTACAGGCAAAAAGGAGGTGTACCCCTGGTTGCTGATTTTTCTTTTGAAGTAAACCTGTTGGGCCCTTTTCTTGAAGTGGGGCCAAAGGGCAGGGTTGAAATTATTGAGTAACCAGGGAGTTATGGAGATAAATATTCTCATCGGAGGAGCTGCGGGGCAGGGAGTGGAAACCATTGCAGCGCTGCTGGGGAAAGTAATGCTCAGGTCTGGATACGGTCTCTGCCTGGATAAGGATTACATGTCCAGGGTCCGGGGGGGGCACAACTTCTCTCGTCTGCGGATTGCTGGGGAGACACCCTGGTGTGCGACGGGCAAGGTTGATATATTGGTATCAATGGACCAGGAAACCTATTTTATTCATCAGGATACGCTGCAAGAAAAGAGCAGAATCATATACGACCCGGAGTCATTTTCCCTTCCCCAGGAGGAGAAGCGGGGGGTCCCGGTGCCTTTACAACGCCTGGCTAAAGAAGCCGGGGGAGCTGTTATGGCTAACACGGTGGCCGTGGGGGCGGTGTTAGTTGTCCTGGGCATGGATACAGATTCGGCGGAGAAACTGCTGCAGGAAATGTTTGCCCATAAGGAAGGAATGGTGGAGAAAAATTATTTGGCCTTGAAAAAGGGTTATAAAGAAGCTTCCCACCATTGCTCCGCCTGTTTTTCCATGCCGGATAAGAAGATTGATGAGAAGAGGCTGTTCATTGATGGTAACGAGGTTTTAGGCATGTCCGCCCTGGCCAGCGGCTGCCGTTTTCTATCTGCTTATCCCATGACCCCCTCCACAGGAATCATGAACTATCTGGCAGGGAAGCAGGAATGCGGTGTAGTGGTGGAACAGGCAGAGGACGAAATTGCCGCCATAAACATGGTCCTGGGAGCTTCTTATGCCGGGGTTCGTTCCTTGACCTGTACCTCCGGCGGTGGATTCGCTCTGATGGTCGAAGGCCTTTCCCTGGCAGGAATGACCGAAACCCCGGTGGTAATCGTCATGGGAATGCGCCCCGGCCCTGCTACCGGGCTCCCTACTCGAACGGAGCAGGGGGACCTGGAATTTGTTCTCCATGCCGGACACGGAGAGTTCCCCCGGGCGGTCTTGAGTGCTACCCACCTGGAGGACGCATTTTACCGCCTAAATAAGGCGTTTTACCTGGCGGATAAATACCAGGTTCCGGTGATCTTTCTCACCGACCAGAATTTCGCGGACTCTGCACGTTCTGTGCCGCCCTTTGATTTCCAAAGGCTAAATTATGAGAGGCACCTGGTGGAGGAAAAGGGCCTGATTCGCCCTTACCAACGCTACCGCATTACGGAGGACGGAATATCCCCCCGGGCCCTTCCGGGACAGTTTTCCGGGGAAGTGGTGCTGGCGGACAGCGATGAGCATGATGAAAAGGGTAACATTATTGAAGATGCGGACACCCGGAGGCGAATGGTAGAAAAGCGGCTGCGCAAACAAGCCGGACTGGCCTCTGAAATGGAAGAGCCGACCCTGTACGGTCATCAGGAGCCGGACATCCTTCTAATGGGATGGGGTTCTACCTACGGTGCCCTGAGAGAAACGGTGGACAATTTGGGATTCCAGGGAAGGAAGGCAGCGCTGCTGCATTTCAGCGATCTCTGGCCCCTGCCGGTGAAAGCTGTATCAGAGATTCTTACTTCAGTGGATAAAAGCTTCTGTGTGGAGAACAATGCCACTGGACAGTTTGCAGCTCTGTTTCGTCGCGAAACTGGCCTGGAGGTAGATCACAAGATCCTAAAATATGACGGCCGGCCGTTTATGCCGGAGGAAATTCTCCAGGAGGTGCAAAAGAATGTTTAGTCCCAATTGTTTTACTACGGACCAGGAAATAGCCTGGTGTCCCGGCTGCGGAAACTTTGATATTCTACAGGCCCTTCAGGAAGCCCTGGCGGAGCTGGAGCTTTCCCCTCACCGGGTACTGCTGTGTTCCGGCATCGGTCAGGCAGCCAAGATTCCCCACTATATCCGGGTGAACGGTTTTAACGGCCTTCACGGCCGGGCACTGCCCCCGGCTGTAGGGGCTCGAATAGCAAATTCATCCCTGAAAGTGATCGTTCAATCCGGGGATGGTGATACGTACGGCGAAGGGGGAAACCACTTTCTTCACACCATTCGACGAAACCCGGACATCGCCCATTTTGTCCACAATAACCAGGTTTATGGATTGACCAAGGGGCAGGCCAGTCCTACCAGTGACCTGGGAATGAACACCAAGGTACAGACAGCAGGGGTTATTCTCTCTCCTTTTAATCCCCTTTCCCTGGCCCTGGCTTTGGGGGCCGGTTTTGTAGCCCGGGGATTCAGCGGTGAGACGGAGCATCTGAAGCAGCTGATGAAGGCAGCCCTGGAATTTCCCGGTTATGCCCTGGTGGATATTCTGCAGCCCTGTATTTCATTTAACAAGCTTAACACTTTTGCCTGGTATAAAAAACGGGTTCAAAAACTGGAGGGCCACGATACTGGGGACCAGGAGGCTGCGGAGCGGCTGGCCCGTCAGTGGGGGGATAAAATTCCTATTGGTATATTATACCAGGTGCCTGCTCCTACTTTTGAATCCCGGATTCCGGCGCTTCAGGGGGAGGCTGGGGAGAAACCCCTGGCCGGACGTCCTTTTAACCCCGGTTCCCTGGTTCACCTGCAGGAGGAGTTTATGTAGATGTTCCGGTTCCAAGGAGAGCTTTACCATAAGGCCTATATCCTTATTTGGGATTAAGGGGCCTAACTTTTCCACTGTAAATATTTTAAAAATATTTCGATTATTGTTAGTTTTTTTTAACTATTAATGATATATTAAGATTATCACCAATGAACAGGAAAAATATATAACAGGTTGTGCTCATATGAAAGATTTAGATTTAATTGCTGGAAGGCAGCCTGTACTGGAACTTCTTCGAGCCGGGGGCACCCTGAAAAAAGTGGTGCTGGCCGCAGGGATAACCGGTACAGTGATTGATGAAATAGAAGAGCTGGCTAAAAAAAAGGGTGTTTTCGTGGAGAAGAAGGATCGCAAACATCTTGACAGGTTGGCTCCTGATTTAAAGCACCAGGGTGTGATTGCCCTGGGCTTTGAATTCCGTTATACCCAATTAGAGGATATTCTATCTGGTGTAGAAAAGAAGGGAGAGAACCCCTTTTTAGTTCTCCTTGACCAGATACAGGACCCCCAGAACCTGGGAGCCATTATTCGCACCGCTGAGGGGGTAGGCGCTCACGGGGTAGTGATTCCCTCGCGCAGGTCCGCCCAGGTCACACCTGCTGTTTTCAAGGCTTCTGCCGGGGCAGTATCTTTTATTCCTATTGCTGTGGAAAAGAATCTGAATACCCTGGTGGACCAGCTGAAGAAGAGGGGCCTTTGGATATTTGGGACGGATGCCCTGGGGTTTCAGCTGTACCATGAAGCGGATTACCGGGTTCCCATGGCACTGGTGTTGGGCAGTGAAGGGAAGGGGATCAGCAGGCTGCTCAAGGAAAAGTGTGACTACCTGGTAACTATTCCTATGAAGGGAAAGGTAAATTCTCTAAACGCTTCGGCTGCGGGTGCGGTAATAATGGTTGAGGTGCTTAGACAGAGGGAAGGTTAGATTTCCTTATAGCCAGTCATCCCCGTTGAAAAGGAGAATAATTTTGAAGGAATTTTTAATTGTGGACGGATACAATATTATAAACGCCTGGGAAGAATTAAGTGCCCTGGCTTCCGAAGATATGGATTATGCCCGATACAGGTTGATTAATTATCTGTCTCAATTTAATAATTTATGGGATAAGCTCACGGTGGTGTTCGATGCCCATCTGGTGCCCGGTGGGACGGAAAGCCGGGAAATAGTAAATTCAATAGAAGTTATATATACCCGTGAAGGGGAAAGAGCAGACAATCTTATAGAAAAAATTACGCATAATTATAAAAGCAATCTGAATATAAATATATGGGTGGCTACTTCAGACCAGGTGGAGCAGCAGACTATTTTCAGCCAGGGGGCTTTACGGATTACCCCTGGTGAATTAAAACGTCTTTTAGACACAGTTAAGAAAGATATACGCAGCAATTACTCTGAAAACATTTTTATGTTAACCAGGAATCCTTTAGATGAGCGATTAAAAGAAGAAGTCAAAGAGAAACTGGAACAGTGGCGCCGAAGCAAGTAAAATAAAGACCTTGACGATTTACAAGAGGGTAAGTTATAATTACTTTGTAACTGCCATATCCCCAAAAAGAAAATGGAGGCGAAGCTATGTCAAATGCCCAACATGATATCCGTGAGGTGGCTTTGGAGTATGATTTCAAGACCGACGAGGAAATTGCCGAAGAGGCAAAGGAAGGCAGCTCGGTTGCTTTAGAGTACTTGATCAACAAGTACAAGAATTTTGTTAAAGCTAAAGCAAGGTCATACTTTTTAATTGGCGCCGATCGGGAAGACATAATACAGGAAGGTATGATTGGGCTATACAAAGCAATTCGCGATTTTAAAGGGGACAAGCTATCATCTTTTCGGGCTTTTGCAGAACTTTGCATTACCCGGCAGATTATTACGGCCATAAAGACAGCGACACGGCAAAAACACATTCCTCTTAATTCATATGTATCCTTGAACAAGCCTATTTATGACGAGGATTCGGACAGGACTCTGCTGGATATTTTATCCGGCGCCAAAATTACCGATCCGGAAGAACTGATGATAAACAGGGAAGAATATAATGATATTGAGTTTAAGATGGGAGAAATCTTAAGTGATTTGGAATGGAAGGTTTTGATGCTTTACCTGGAGGGCAAATCATACCAGGAGATTGCCGTGGAGTTAAGAAGGCATGTGAAATCCATAGACAACGCCCTGCAGAGGGTTAAGAGAAAACTGGAAAAATACCTGGAGATTCGAGAAAGCTGAAGTTCATTTAATTCGAGGCCTTGACTTTTCTCAAGAGACACTGTATAATTTATATCGTTGCTGATTTGCCGACGTAGCTCAATGGAAGAGCAGCTGACTTGTAATCAGCAGGTTGCGGGTTCGAATCCCATCGTCGGCTCCAAAAAGAATCAGATTTGGAGAGATACCCAAGTTGGCCAAAGGGGGCAGACTGTAAATCTGTTGGCAGAGCCTTCGGAGGTTCGAATCCTCCTCTCTCCACCATATGATATTTCTGCGGGTGTAGCTCAATGGCAGAGCCCTGGCTTCCCAAGCCAGTCGCGTGGGTTCGATTCCCATCACCCGCTCCAGGAAATCTTCTGGATAATATAAGTTAATAAAAAGTTAACAACGCGGGGTGGAGCAGTCAGGCAGCTCGTCGGGCTCATAACCCGGAGGTCGCAGGTTCAAATCCTGCCCCCGCAACCAAAAAAATTAAGCTCACGTAGCTCAGGAGGTAGAGCGTATCCTTGGTAAGGATAAGGTCACCGGTTCAAGTCCGGTCGTGAGCTCCACTATGGCGGCGTAGCTCAGGTGGTGAGAGCATACGGTTCATACCCGTAGTGTCCGGGGTTCGAGTCCCTGCGCCGCTACCACTTACTAAGAGCTTGATAAACGTTATCAGGCTTTTTATTTTGTTCTAATAACTATCAGTTCTCTATATATTTCAATTCATTAATCAAATTAAATCAAATTAAAATATATTATTTCAGGATGCATAAATATTACAAATATTAACATAATAAGGGAAGCCATTTTGTTTATCACCTCAAAAAAATGCCGGTATTATAAGCGTTTCACCGGATAAAGATTGGCGGTCAAAATGTTGACATTCCCTATAAATTGTGGTAGATTTGATAGAGTGATGAACTTTAAGTCCTATAAATACCATAAAATAAGCCTAAATCAGCGATATTCCTGGGGGTGTGCACTATGCGGGTAAAAATTATTTTGGCTTGTACAGAATGTAAACAAAGGAATTACAGTAACATGAAAAGCAAGAGGAACAATCCTGACAGAATGGAAATTAACAAGTACTGCCGTTTCTGCGACAAGCATACCTTGCACCGGGAGACCAGATAGATCTCATTCAGCTTAAAGTCTGCTTAAAGTCATATTAAAGGGATGTGAAACTATGGGTGTTCCTGCAAAAAAAGAAGTAAAGGGCATTCAAAAATTAAACAAGCACTTTAAAGACGTAAAAGTTGAAATGAAGAAGGTCCATTGGCCTACCCGCAAGGAGCTTCTTGTTTTTACAGTCATCGTTTTAATATCCATTTTTTCTGTTGGAGTATTTTTTTGGTTTTTGGACACCGGTTTCAACGCACTGCTGAGGTTGGTAATCCGATGATCAGGGAGGGAAAGGTATACAGGAACTGTTAACTATGGAAAAGCTATGGTATGTCGTGCATACATATGCCGGTTATGAGAATAAAGTGAAGACAAACCTGGAAAAACGGGTGGAATCCATGGAAATGCAGGACAAGATATTTAGAGTTCTGGTTCCCATGGAAAAAGAAATTGAAATAAAAGATGGTAAGCGTAAGGCCACCATGAAAAAAGTTTTTCCTGGTTATGTACTGGTAGAGATGATTATGGAGGATGATTCGTGGTATGTTGTCCGCAATACTCCTGGGGTAACCGGTTTTGTCGGTCCCGGTTCAAAACCAGTCCCACTGGCTGAGCATGAAGTTCAGCAAATATTGAGACAGATGGGAGAAGCCGAGCCTAGAACCAGGGCACGCTTTGATTCGGGAGAACAGATTAGGGTAATTGACGGGCCATTTTCTAATTTTATTGCAGTAGTAAAGGAAGTATATTCGGAAAAACAGAAGCTCAAAGTTCTGGTTTCCATGTTTGGCCGGGAGACGCCTGTGGAACTGAACTATGATCAAGTAGAGAAAATGTAAGGAGGTGGATTGAAAGACTAATGGCCAGAAAAATTATTGCATTAATTAAACTACAAATTCCCGCTGGAAAAGCTACTCCTGCTCCTCCTGTAGGCCCTGCTCTGGGACAGCACGGGGTAAACATCATGGCATTTTGTAAGGACTTTAACGAGAGAACATCAGCCCAGGTAGGCTTGATTATACCCGTGGAGATTTCCGTTTTTGAGGACCGTTCTTTTTCCTTTATTACGAAAACTCCACCGGCAGCCGTTCTCCTGAAAAAAGCAGCAAAATTGGAAAAAGCATCCGGTGAGCCCAACAAAGTTAAGGTAGCGACTCTTCCCCGTTCTGCCATCAAGGAGATTGCGGAGACCAAGATGAAGGACCTGAATGCCAACGATATTGAAGCAGCTATGAAGATTATTGAAGGCACTGCCAGAAGCATGGGAATCATCGTCGAGGGGTAAAATAATATTTGGAAATAATTAATAATACGAATGTGGGAGAGCCAAAAGCTCGCTGGGACCACAAGGAGGTCTAAGAGAATGGCAAACAAAAGATATGCAGAAGCAAAAAAAATGGTGGACAGAAATATTCAGTACGATCCAGAGGAAGCTGTGGAACTGGTGAAAAAAATAGCCGCCGCCAAATTTGATGAAACCGTAGAGGTTTCCGTCAGGCTGGGAGTAAACCCCAAGCATGCTGACCAGCAGGTCAGGGGTGCGGTGGTCCTTCCTAACGGCACCGGAAAAGAAGTGAAGGTCCTGGTTTTTGCCAAAGGGGATAAAGCCCGGGAAGCGGAAGAGGCTGGAGCTGATTTCGTAGGGGCTGAGGATATGGTGGCAAAAATTCAAGAAGAGGGCTGGCTGGGCTTTGATATTGCCATTGCTACACCAGATTCTATGGCCATGGTGGGTAAGCTGGGAAGAATTTTGGGCCCCAAAGGTATGATGCCCAACCCTAAAACCGGAACGGTTACTTTTGATATCGGTAAGGCCGTCAGCGATTTTAAGGCCGGTAAAGTAGAATACCGCACTGAAAAAGCTGGACTTATTCACGTCCCTATTGGGAAAGTATCCTTTGAACCGGAGAAGCTGATGGAAAATTTCTATACATTGATTGATACTCTGATCAGGGTTAAGCCGGCAGCGGCCAAGGGGCAGTATATGAGAAGCATAACCGTCTCTTCTACCATGGGCCCGGGAGTCAAGGTGAACCCTCAAAAAGCAGCGTTGTTGGGGAAAACCAAGTAGATTAAAGCAATCTTTTCATCAGGGGCACCATGTAAGGGGGCAGTTTCTGACGCAGACATGTCTATAAAATTAAATAGTAATCGTTTTGACTGTAGACAGCAGGTGCCTGAGAAGGCTTAATCTAATGCCTGCCGAGGTCGGTAAATTTCTAATGAAATTTGTACCTCCGTATGTCTGCGGGGGTTTATTATTTTTAGCCTTGAAGGAGGTGAAATAAATTGGTTGTCCAGGAAAAGAAGAAGAAAGTAGTGGAGGAAATTAAAAATAAGATCTCTGAATCTCAGACGGTGATTTTAACGGATTACCGGGGATTGAATGTGTCCCAGATTAACGATTTACGTAACCGTTTGAGCCAGGAGGGGATTGAGTATACGGTTGTGAAAAATACATTGACCCGGATTGCAGCCCGGGAAGCCGGCTTTGAGGACCTGACCTCCTTACTGGAAGGGCCTACAGCTATCGCATACAGCAAAGAGGACCCTGTAGCTCCCGCAAAGATTTTATCGGGTTTTGCCAAAGAAAATGATAAGCTGGAGATTAAGGGGGGGCTTCTGGAAGGAAAGATTATTGACTTAATCCAGATTAAGTCCCTGGCGGACCTTCCCACCAGGGAAGTGCTTCTGGCCAAGGTAATCGGAGGTATGCAGGCACCGGTGTACGGCATGGCTTATGCTATGCAGGGTTTACTGCTTAAGACAGTTTACGCCCTGAAGGCCATCAGTGAGCAGAAGGAACAGGAAGCCTAAGGGAAGAGAAGGGTACAAATTGTATTCCAGGTTTTATTTTTAAACAGAGGTAACATAGAAAATTAAAAAACTATATCAGGAGGTAGAAAAATGTCAAAAGTTGCAGATATAATGGAAATTATTAAGGGAATGACCGTTTTAGAGTTATCCGAGCTGGTGAAAGTCTTTGAAGAGGAATTTGGAGTTTCTGCAGCCGCGCCCGTGGCAGCTGCCGCAGCCCCTACCGCGGCTGATGCAGGAGAAGCAGCAGAAGAGAAAACAGAATTTGATGTAATGTTGACTTCTTTCGGAGAAAAGAAAATCCAGGTGATTAAAGTTGTCCGGGAGATTACCGGCCTGGGGCTAAAAGAAGCAAAAGCACTGGTGGATGAAGTTCCCAAGCCAGTAAAAGAAAAGGTCAGCAAGGATGAAGCAGAAGAGCTTAAAACCAAGCTGGAAGAAGCTGGCGGCGGAGTAGAAATAAAATAAAGAAATGCACATAAACGCCCTGTTCAAGGGCGTTTCGCTTTTTCTTGACAAAGGAAACAGACTGTGCTAAAATGGTTTAGCCGGTTAGAAAGGCTCCCTCTAAAGGGATTCCTTATGCAGCCGGTTTTAAACCGCATAAAAAAGGTTTTAAATCGTGAGGGCAAAAGAGAGTCCTCCGTACCTTTTTTTAGCGAGATTAGGAGGTACAATTGAATGTACGCAATTATTGAAACAGGTGGTAAGCAGTACAGAGTTGAAGAAGGACAGGTCATTAACATTGAAAAACTGGAGGCCCAGGTAGGTGACGAAGTAATCTTTGACAAGGTGCTGGCAGTAAATACGGGGGATGATTTAAAAGTTGGCACACCCCTGGTTAAAGGAGCAAAGGCCACCGCCAAGGTTTTGAGACAGGACAAACATAAAAAGATTATTGTATTCAAATATAAGGCCAAAAAAAATTACCGGAAAAAAACTGGTCATCGGCAATCTTATACCCAGGTTAAAGTTGAACGTATTGAGGCGTAAAGTTTATGATAAAGGTTTATTTTAGCAGGAACCGTCAGGGGAAGCTTACTTCCTTTACCGTACAGGGCCATGCCGGTTTCGCCCCCCATGGAGAGGATATTGTATGTTCGGCAGTTTCAGCTATCGCCCAGACTACTGTTTACGGTATGGACCGGGTACTGGGGATAAATCCCCAGGTACAGGTCAGGGAAGGATTTCTGGAGTGTAAAATTCCGGAAAGGGATCTTTCCCCAGAGGAATTAGAGAAAATAGAACTGCTCCTGGAAACCATGCTGGTGGGTTTGCAGGAGATTCAAAAGGATTATTCTGATTGTATTCTCATAGAGGATCACAAGAGTAAAGTTTAAAAATTGTAAATTGGAGGTGAACAATATGAGAATGAATCTCCAGCTTTTTGCTCATAAAAAAGGTGTAGGTAGTTCAAGGAACGGACGGGACAGCAACGCTAAGAGACTGGGAGTTAAAAGGGCGGATGGCCAAGCCGTATCAGCCGGAAGCATTCTGGTCCGCCAGAGAGGGACCCACATTCACCCTGGTATTAACGTAGGCCTGGGTAAGGATGACACTCTTTTTGCCAAAGTAGATGGAAAGGTATCCTTTGAGCGGAAAGGGAAGACTAAAAAGCAGGTCAGCATAATTCCAATGGAAATAACTGTTGTTGGATAATAATCATCCAGTACCTTGGGTACTGGATTTTTTTTAGTTTGCTTGAGTAAAATTATTATCTATTAAACTGGAAGTGCAGGTGGGGGAGGTTCACTTCTAGGGAAATGAAGGGTAGATTCAAGGGAAAGGTTCTGATTTACGCTGCTGGCCCAAGATTTTTAAAAATAGAGGAATTACAATTGTTCTGTAGAATATAGTCCCATAATCTTACTGGGGAATAATATGGAAAATTTAAAGATAAGAAAAAAATTTACTGAAATAAGTATAGGTATCACCATCATAATTGGGATAGTATTTTCTATTATTTCCGGGTTGACCGGTTTATTCTCTGTTTATCAAACGGTGGTTTTCCTGGGAATTCTTCTTTCGATTATTTTAGGGCAGTTTTTATGGTTGGTAAGGATGCAGCGAGTGGAATTGGAACATAATGAAATGGAGAATCGGAGGCAGGCCCAAAAAATATTAAAAATTTGGCGTCATGATTTTTTAAACGATCTTCAGATGCTGCTGACTTTGGTACAGATGAAGAAATATTCCCGCCAGATGGAATATATTAAGGAGATAACGGAAAAAATTCATGAAACGGGAAAAATATTAAGAATAACTGATGTGTCTCTGGCTCTATTTTTCTTAAATCAATACCAGGAACTTCAGGAAAAAAATGTTGACCTGAAAATCATTCTTGAATCTGACCTTCGAGGGATCCCTGCTGACAGCAGATTTTATTTATTTAAAGACATGTTTGGGCTGGTTCATAATTCCCAAAGGGAAGAGAGGGAATGCCTTCTTATCATTTCAGACATTCAGGAAGGGGTCAAGATATATTTTAATTTTCCAGGGGATCGGGAAAGCCTTGATTGGCAGCGGATTGAAGGCCTAAAAAAGAGGGCTTTGCATAAACAGGGACAGGTTGAGCTGTCTTTTGAGGTGGAAGAAGTGATTCTCCAAATATTTTTCCCTGGTTCAAAAGAATTTTCTTAAAGAAAAACAGGTGATATTATGTTTATAGACAGAGTTAAGGTATATGTTAAAGGCGGCGACGGGGGCAACGGTGTAGTTTCTTTCCTTCGGGAAAAATATATGCCCCATGGCGGGCCCGATGGAGGAGACGGCGGGAGCGGCGGAAGTGTGGTATTCGTGGTGGACCAGGGATTAAGGACTCTGCTGGATTTCAAATACCGGCAGCACCTTAAGGGCCCTCGGGGCACCCACGGCCAGGGAAAAACCCGCCACGGTAAAAAGGCGAAGGACCTGGAATTAAATGTGCCTCCCGGTACCATGGTGTACCGAGAGGATACCGGGGAATTGATTGCTGATTTGACAGAACCGGGACAGAGGGCGGTGATTGCCCGGGGAGGCCGGGGTGGCAGGGGAAATACCCGTTTTGCTACGGCTTCCCGCAAAGTGCCCAAATTTGCAGAAAAAGGAGAGCCCGGGGAAGAACTTCGGGTAGTCCTGGAATTGAAGCTGCTGGCGGATGTAGGCCTGGTGGGTTTTCCCAATGCCGGGAAATCTACCTTTCTGTCCAGGGTTTCTGCTGCCAAACCCAAGATTGCTGCTTACCCCTTTACTACCATAACCCCGAACCTGGGAGAGGTACAGGTTTCTCCGGGAAAAAGTTTTGTATTAGCGGATATTCCCGGTATTATCCAGGGGGCCCATCAAGGAATTGGACTGGGGCTGAGGTTTTTACGACATGTGGAAAGGACCCGGCTGCTTCTGTTTATTTTGGATGCCGCCTGCACCGAGGGTAGAGATCCCCTGGAGGATTTTCAAGCCCTGCAGAAGGAGCTGGAATTATACAGTGAGGAACTGAGCAGGAAGCCCCGGGTGGTAGTGGCTAATAAAATTGACCTTCCGGAGGGCCGCAGCAAATTGGATGATATTAAGAAAGGGCTGCCCGACAGCATCAGATTATTCCCGGTATCCGCTGTAACCGGGGAGGGAATTCAGCAGCTTCTATATTTTATTTCTGATGAACTGGATAGACTGGAGGAACAGGAAAGGGAAACAATTTCCGAGGCTCCCCCTGAAGAAGATAAAAAAATATACAGGCCCCGGGAAACTCCCGAGCCGCTGACCGTAGTTTTTGACGGTGAAGCCTATCGGGTGAAGGGGGAAAGAATAGAAAAATTGGTACACATGACGGACTTCAATAATGAAGAGGCGGTGGAAAGGCTGCAGTTTATTTTCCACAGGATGGGCCTGGAGGATCTGCTGAAAAAAGAGGGTATGAAGGAAGGGGACCTGGTGCGTATCGGCCCCATGGAGTTTACCTTTACCGAGGAAGGGTTTTGAGGTGATTTGCGTTGAAAACTAAAAAATCCCAGGGGAACGGGAATATCGGGATTATGGGTGGAACTTTTGACCCTATTCATTTGGGGCACCTGCTGGCTGCGGAAGAGGCCCGGGAACGGTATCATCTGGAAAGGGTGATTTTTGTGCCTGCCAGAACCCCACCGCACAAAGAGGAAGAGATGCTGAGTTATGGAGAACACCGTTATATGATGACCGTCATTGGTACCATTAATAACCGGTATTTTTCGGTTTCCAGGATTGAACTGGATGCCCCCAGCCATGCTGTTAATTATACGGTGGATACCATTTCCCGGTTTAAAGAAATATTCGGTGAGGGCCGGAAACTTTTTTTTATCACCGGAGCCGATGCCATACTGGATTTGACTACCTGGAAGGGGTATGAAACTTTATTAAGCATGTGCGAATTTATTGCGGTTACCCGGCCCGGATACTCTCTTTCCCGGCTTAAAGGAATATTTGACTCGGAACATTCCGGGCTTTTATCCCGAATTTCCCTCCTGACTATTCCTGGCTTGGCCATCTCTTCTACGGAAATACGGGGAAGGGCCCGGCAGGGACTGACGATTAAATATCTTACTACTTCCGGAGTGGAACAATACATTTTAAAAAATAAGCTTTACATAGAGGCAAAAAAATAAAAAAATGTTAAAACACTGTATAATTATTGATATAAAGGAAAATAATATAATTCAGGTTATAGTGAAAGGAGGGTGAGCTATGAATAAAACCCTTTATGTAGGGAACATTCCATGGGCTTTGGATGAGAATGAACTCATGTCCGTATTTTCTGAACACGGTGAAGTAATCAACTGCAGGATTATCACCGACCGGAGAACCGGAAGGTCTAAAGGTTACGGCTTTGTTGAGGTAGAAGAAGAGGAAGCGGATAAAATAATTGAGGCTATGAACGGTACTGGACTTAACGGAAGAGAGATCATCGTAAACGAAGCAAAACCCAGGGAAGAACAACATTAAAGGCAGCGAAAAGTTGCCTTTTTTATTTTTTATGGCAGGGAATACTTCCAAAGCCGTCGAATACTAAAATTTGGAAGGTGAACGGTTATGGATTTAATCGGCTGGGAAAAAACACTGAAAAAAACCCTTACGGTGGAAAGGTTCACTCATTCCCTGGGGGTTCAAAAAGCATCCCTAAAGCTGGCCATTTTATACGGAGTTGACCCGGTTAAGGCGAAAACTGCCGGCCTTTTACATGATTTTGGGAAGCAGTTTAGTTCTGGTGAACTGCTTCGAAAAGCCCGGGAGTTAGGTTTACCCATTCATCCGGTGGAGGAAATGTCTCCTGACCTGCTGCACGGGCCTGTGGGGGCACAGCTGCTGAGGAGAGATTTTGGTTTAGAGGACAAGGAAATAATTGAGGCCATAAGTTATCACACCACGGGAAGAAAAGAGATGGGGGCTTTATCCCGCATTGTTTTTTTAGCGGATTATATTGAAGAAAACCGTTCTTTTTCTGGAGTCGGGGAAATCCGGGAGCTTTCCCAAAGGGATTTAAGAGAAGCCCTTTATAAAGCTCTGGATCGGACCATTCACTATGTTCTGGATCGGGGGCTTCCCCTGCATCCGCATTCCGTAGATTTCCGCAACGTAATATTATTGGAACGAAAAGATAGCCGGAGGGATAATTGAATGCAAAAGAAAAAGGGAATCCGTTTGAAAAAGAGAAGGGTAATTTTTTTAACGGTTGTGCTGTTTCTTATTGCTTTTTTGCTTACTACCTTACGAATTGTAAATCTTTTAAACAGCCTGCAGTCAGACGAAGTAGTTTCGGAAAGTTTCGTAGAAGCCCGGGATATGGAACCAGTAAATTTCCTGATGACGGGGATAGATTCCCGGGGAGAAGGGAAAATACTCCTGGATCAGCTGCTGCTTGTAAGTTATAATCCCTCCGCGCAGAGTACCTTTCTTCTGTATATCCCTGGAGAAACCCAGGTTCAGCTGAAAGACTATGGAATAGAAAAAGTTAGAAATATTTATGCCTTAGAAAGTTCATCCCAAAGGCACCGTCTTTTGGTAGAAACGGTGTCAGGACTTTTAAATGTTCCGGTTCATTACTTTATGGAAATTGATTACCGGGGGCTGGACCAGGCAGTAAATTCGGTAAGAGGTGTCAATATAGATGTGAAAGAGACCTTAATTCATAACCACAGAATTGTATTCCCCCGGGGGGAATACCTGGTGGAAGAGGATGAGGCCTATCGCTATTTTACCTTTTATTTAGAGGAAGAAAATCCCCTGGAACGGTTAGAGAGACAGCGTCTCTTTATGGCAGCTCTGACCGATAAGGTCATGGCTAAAAATTATATCACAGGCCTCCCGGGGACCATAAATAGAATGTCTTCCCTGGTAAGCACCAATATGTCCTGGCGAGAACTTTTAAGATATTATGAGCTTTTCAAGGATTTGTCCTATAGTGAAGGGGTGACCGCAGAGATTATTCCTGGCAGGGAAGAAGTCATGGAGGATATCACCTACTGGGTTATTGACGTTGAAGAGGCCAGGAACCTTCTTGGGGAATTTTCCACTGGGGAAGAGCTTGTTTCGGAAAAAGGGGTTACTGTGGAAATATTAAACGGTAAGGGAGAAGGGGGTATTGCCAACCGGCTGGCCAGGGCTTTAAGGGGGTTGGGATATGATGTGGCCAAGGTAGCCAATGCAGATCACTTTAACTATACAACCACCCTGATTATCAGCCGTACCGAAGACTTGAATGATGCTGCCCAGAACCTTGCCAACCTGATTCCCGGGTCAGAGCTGCAGCATGAAATTACCGAGGAGTATCCAGCTCAGATAACTATTATCATTGGCCATAATTTTGATGAAAAGGAGTTAACAGATAGGCTTCAATAAGGTATAATAGGGATTAAGAAGGTTATACTACGAAGGTTAAGGAGGGGTTTTGTGAGCCAAACGGCGAAAGATTTAGCTTTGTTAGCCGTAAACCTGCTGGAGGAAAAGAAAGCCGCAGATGTAGTAATATGCGATATAAGAAAAATTTCTCTGATTTCTGATTATTTTATCATCTGCAGCGGTAATACGGCTATCCAGGTTAAAGCCCTTGCCGATTATTTGGTGGATAAACTGGACGAGCATCATTTTGTTCTCCTGAGGCAGGAGGGCTACCACGAAGGGGTATGGGTGCTTTTAGACTTTGGTGAAGTGGTGATTCATATCTTCCAGCCTGAGGCCAGAATTTTTTATAACCTGGAACGCTTGTGGAAAAACAGCTCACAGATTTATCCCGAAAAAAACAGCTGCTTAACCTCTATGGGTTTTGCTGAAAAGGACTAAATAAGACAAGGGGACGGTTCTGTTGTCTTATTTTCAAGACAGGTAGATAAATATTACAGGCTTTGAAAAGGAGTAGTAAGCGTTTCACCGGACTTAAAGAGAACCGGCGGCAGGTGAAAAGCCGGTAGTTCCGGACTGCTGAACTCGCCTTGGAGCATCCCCGGGGAAAGCCTTATAGGAAGGCTGGTATCCAGGGACGGTTGGCATCGTTATTCTGCTGAATCAAGGGAACGCAGGACATTCAGCTTGGGTCCGTAAGCGTTAATTCGGGTGGTACCGCGGGAAAATACTCTCGTCCCAATAGACGGGAGTTTTTTATATTAAACAAACAAAACAAGAAGGCATGAGATAACGGTTACCAGTATCTTCAATCAAATTATGAAACACTTAATGAGCAGGAGGAAAATTAATTTATGAGCAAAGAATACAATCCCAAAGAAATTGAACCCAAATGGCAGGAGATTTGGGAAAAGACGAATTTTCACCGTACCGGGGAGGAGCCGGGGAAGAAAAAGTATTACGTATTGGAAATGTTCCCTTACCCCTCCGGGAAACTTCACATGGGCCATATGAGAGTCTATTCCATCGGAGATGTCCTGGCCCGGTTCTTTAAGATGAAAGGATATAACGTTCTTCACCCTATGGGATGGGATGCTTTTGGACTGCCGGCGGAAAATGCTGCCATACAGCATAACGTGCATCCCTCCCAATGGACGGACCAAAACATTGCCTATATGAAAAAGCAGCAGGATTCCCTGGGCTTAAGCTATGATTGGGACCGGGAGGTGACCACCTGTTATCCTGACTATTACCGGTGGACCCAGTGGCTGTTTTTAAAGCTTTATGAAATGGGCCTGGCTTACAAGAAAAAGGCTGCGGTAAACTGGTGCATCCAGTGCGAGACTGTGTTGGCCAATGAACAGGTGGAGGAAGGTTCCTGCTGGCGCTGCGGCACCGGGGTTACCACTAAAGACCTGGAACAGTGGTTTTTTAAGATTACCAGCTATGCGGACCGGCTCCTGGAGGATTTAAAAGATTTGGAAAGTTGGCCGGAGAGGGTCAAAATCATGCAGAGAAACTGGATCGGGCGAAGCGAAGGGGCGGAGGTGGACTTTCCGGTAAAGGATTCCTCCCAAGTGATCCAGGTCTTTACCACCCGTCCCGATACCCTTTATGGAGTTACCTATATGGTGTTGGCGCCGGAACATCCACTGGTAAGTCAGCTTACGGCAGGTACTTCTTATGGAGAAGAGGTCAGCTCATTTGTTGAGAAGATGAGAAAGGTTAGCGAGATTGAAAGGACCTCCGGGGAGACGGAAAAGCTGGGGGTTTTCACCGGGGCTTACTGTATTAACCCACTGAACGGGGAAGAAGTGCCCATATTAATTGGGAACTATGTTTTGATGGGATACGGAACGGGAGCTATTATGGCAGTGCCTGCCCATGACCAACGGGACTTTCTCTTTGCCCAAAAATATAACCTGCCTGTACGACTGGTCATCAAGCCCCGGGATAGTGAACTGACCTCGGAAAATATGGCAGAGGCCTTTGAAGAGCCTGGAGTCATGGTCAATTCTGCTCATTTTGACGGGTTGAATTCCCAGGAATGTATACCGAAGATTACCTCCTACCTGGAGGAGAATAACTGGGGGAGGGGCCAGGTAAACTATCGGCTGAGGGACTGGTTGGTCTCCCGTCAGCGTTATTGGGGAGCCCCCATTCCCATCCTATACTGCCATGGGTGTGGGACAGTCCCTGTCCCCCTGAAGGACCTGCCGGTGATTTTGCCTTTGGATGTACATTTTGAAAACAAAG
>PWJM01000173.1 GCA_003560915.1 Syntrophomonadaceae bacterium | reverse complement strand
TCCAGGCCGGCGGTAACCTCCGGGGGCACCCGAGGGCCTTTTGGCAGCACCAAAGTTAGGGGGCCCGGCCAGAACTTTTTCGCCAGAACACCGACCACGGAAGGTTTTTCATTCACCAGCTCCTTGAGATCGTCTTCCCGGGCGATATGCACAATTAGAGGATTGTCTCCCGGCCGGCCCTTGGCCCGGAATATACGGTCTACCGATGATCCTGAAAAAGCGCTGGCCCCCAGGCCATAGACCGTCTCTGTAGGAAAAGCCACCAGGCCTCCCCGGCGGATAATCTCCGCCGCCTGCTGGATACCCCGTTCCGTTTTTTTTGGGTCTTTAGCCTCCACCACCAGTGTCCCCTTCACTTTTCGCCACATATATCTAGCACCCTTCCCGGTTTTTTTGTATAATGAGAACTGAAGCCCTTTCCATTGAAATGGAAAGCATACTGTCTTTTTCACGCAACATAAATAGTATTGCCTTTATTTCAATTATTACTTAAGCTTTGCTGTTCTTAGGGAAGCGGCCAGCCTGTCCAATACAATGTCGGGAGAAACGAATATAATGGAAGAAAAATTACTGGAAAAACTGCTGAAAGAAATTCGAGAAGGGAAAGTTAGCGTTGAAGAGGGGGTACGGTTGATCCGTTCCTCAGGATATGAGGACCTGGGTTTCGCCCGGGTAGACCATCTTCGTCCCCTCCGCCGGGGCTTTCCCGAGGTGATTTACTGTCCCGGTAAAACCATACCACAAATTGTGCATATTGCCAAGAGTTTGCTGGGCCGGGGAGATACCCTGCTGGCCACCCGGGCAGAGGAAGAAGTTTTCCAGGCTTTAAGTAAAGCTATTCCGGAAGCCCGGTATAACTCACAGGCCCGAATCGTGTACGTCCAAAAAACGGTACCCCAACCATGGGGGGGGACCGTCCTGGTGGTAACCGCCGGCACATCGGACCTGCCTGCAGCGGAGGAGGCGGCAGTAACCGCTGAGGTTATGGGCTGCCGGGTAGAACGTCTCTATGATGTAGGCGTGGCAGGAATACACCGCCTGCTGGACAGCCAGGATAAGCTGTACGAAGCCTCGGTGCTGATTGTGGCAGCGGGGATGGAGGGAGCCCTGGCCAGCGTGGTGGGGGGCCTGGTAAGCAGCCCGGTCATCGCTGTGCCCACCAGCGTGGGGTACGGAGCCAGTTTTGAAGGGTTGGCAGCCCTGCTGGCCATGCTCAACAGCTGCGCCTCCGGAGTTACCGTTGTCAACATTGATAACGGATTCGGCGCCGGATATGCAGCGGCGTTGATTGTCCGCCTGGGCTGCCCGGAGCAAAATGGACACAAAGAAACGGGAACCCAAAATAAGAAAAACTCCTATGGGAAAAAGGGGAACAAACCCAACACTCCTGGAATAGAATGCTCTCAAAAAAACCCCTGCAGAGGAAACAAGGGGGGCAAAACTGGTGAAGAATAACCAGGAAAAACTCAAAAGGTCCCTCTACTTCCACTGTTTTTCCGGAGCCAGCGGAGACATGATCCTGGGAGCACTGCTGGATACCGGAATGGTAGATATTACCATTTTGGAAGCAGAGCTTAAAAAAGTTCGGCTTCAGGGTTATGTGCTGCAGCAGGAAAAAGTACAAAGGGGAGGCCTTTCCGGAACCCGGGTTACGGTCAAGGAACAGGGCCGGGATCGCCAGCCCCTAAGGACCCTTCCGGACCTGTTGAAACTGACAGAGGAAAGCTCTCTGCATAAGAATATAAAGGAAATGGCCTCCAGGGTGTTTCACCGATTGGCCCGGGCGGAAGCGAAAGTCCACGGGACCACCCTGGAGAAGGTGCATTTTCACGAAATTGGGGCGGTGGACACCATGGTGGATGTGCTGGGAACAATAATCCTGCTGGAACTCATGGAGGTGGACATAGTTACTTCCTCTCCACTGCACCTGGGAAGCGGTTTTGTCCGCTGTGAACACGGGATTCTGCCTGTCCCCGCCCCGGCCACTACGGAACTGCTGAAGGGAGTGCCGGTGTACTCCCGGGGAGTGGAGGGGGAACTGGTAACGCCTACCGGAGCAGCCTTGCTGACCACCCTGGCCTCCTCCTTCGGCCCCCTTCCCCCAGGGAAATTGCTGGCGGTGGGGTATGGTGCCGGAGGCCGGGAACTGGAGCACCCTAACCTGCTCCGGGCCCTGCTTGTGGATGAACAAAAGGAAGAAACGCCGCAGGACGAACTTCAGCCGCTTTTGAGAGGGGAAGAGATGGCTTCCCTTCAGCGGGGGGAAATCCTGTCGGTAGAAACCAATATAGATGACATGAACCCGGAGGTTTTCTCCCACTTGATGGAAAAACTACTGGAGGCAGGGGCCTGGGATGTCACCCTCACTCCCCTGTATATGAAGAAAAACCGGCCGGCCACCCAACTAAGTGTTCTCTGCAGCCCAGAGCTTTTTTCTCAAGTGTCCCGGCTCATCTTTACGGAAACCACCAGCCTGGGGCTGCGGGTTTTTCGAGGGCGAAAGTATTCCCTGCCCCGGGAAACTCGAAAAGTAACAACTCCCTACGGTCAGGTCCGGGTAAAGGCCGGATTTCTGGAGGGAGAGATGGTAACCGTTTCTCCAGAATATGAGGACTGCGCAGAGATTGCCCGGAGGCAAGGAGTCTCTCTGGAGAAGGTTTACCGGTCTGCCCGGAGGGCTTTAGAGGATGAAGAGCTGAATAAGTGAACAGGATTAGATCTGACAGAAAGGGGCAGTGCCATGCTTCAGCAGGAACTTCAAAAAAAATTTCTACACCTTAAGGGCCTGATTGCCCCTCTGCCGGAGGCGGCAGTAGCTTTTTCCGGGGGGGTGGACAGCACTCTTCTGCTGTACACCTGTCTGGAGGTTTTGGGGCCTCAAAGGGTTACTGCCCTGACCGCCTGTTCTCCCCTGATCCCCCGGGAAGAGCTGCGGGGGGCTTTGAAGTTGGCCCGCTCCCTGGGGGTTCTCCAACACCTGCAGGTGGATACCCCTGATTTGGAGGGAACCCCCTTTAGAAATAACCCCCGGGACCGCTGTTACCACTGTAAGAAGGAAATTTTCTCTTCTTTTTTAGAGATCCTGAGGAAAGAGAAAAGAGAAGGTTTTGGAAAAGAAATTTCCGGGGATAGGCCTGGGCCATGGCTTCTGGAGGGGACCAACCGGGATGACCTGGAAGCTTATCGGCCCGGCAGGCAGGCGGTCCTGGAGTTAGGAGTAGGCTCCCCGCTGCTGAAAGCAGGATTGGGGAAAAAAGAAATTCGAGTTTTGTCCCGAGAGATAGGCCTGCCCAACTGGAACATGCCCTCCCAGGCCTGTCTGGCCTCCCGAATTCCCTATGGAAAAACTGTGGACCGGGAAAAACTTCTTCAGGTGGAAAAGGGGGAATCGTATTTGAAAAGCCTGGGCTTCGGGGAATGCCGCCTGAGACACCACGGGCCCCTGGCACGGCTGGAGGTGCCGGAACGAAACATGGCACGGCTGCTGTCACTATCCCCGGAGATGTCCAAAAAAATAAAAGCCCTGGGTTTTACTCACGTAACCCTGGACCTGGAAGGCCTGCGAAACGGCAGTTTCGATTAAAACTCACCCCGTACCACCTGGGCAATGTTGGTTGCATGGTCAGCAATTCTCTCAAAGTTGCTGAGGATATCCAGGTAAACCACTCCGGCCGCCGGCAGGCAGCGCTTATAGTTAATCCGTTCAATATGGTTTTTTCTCAGATTTTTCTCCATGGCATCAACCACGTCATCCTCCTCAATAACGGCCAGGGCTGCTTCAAAATCATCTTTCTCAAAGGCTATGATTACTTTCTCCAGCATTCCGTCTACCGTCTCGTGCATACGGCGGAGATCATCCAGGGCTTCGTCAGAAAAGCGAAGCCGGTCTCCCACCTTGGCTTCCATCAGGTTGGCAATGGCCTCGGCGTGATCCCCAATTCTTTCCAGGTCATTTAGAGCGTGCATAAACCCCGCTACCTTGCTGGACTGCTCTATGGTCAGGGAGTGGAGGGCCATTTCAGAAAGATAGGTGGTAATTTCCCTTTCCAGGCTGTCTAGAATATCCTCTGTCTGGCCCACCTGGGCCATCAACTTATGGTCCTCCTTGATAAAAGCCTGCAGGGCATCCCTTACCATCTCCCGGGCCAGGGAAGCCATGCGCAGCACCTCTCTTTGAGCGGAACCAATAGCCACCGCCGGGGTTTTGAGCATCCTCTTGTCCAGAAATTTTGGACCCATGCCCACGGCCTTCTCCTCTCCGGGAAGAATCGCGGTTATGAATTTCACAAAGGGATTAAAAAGCGGAAACATAATGGCGGTATTAGCAATATTGAAAACCGTGTGGGCGTTGGCAACCTGCCGGGGAACCGTGCTGGCAGTCTGCACCATCAGTGCGGAAAAAGGCCTTAGCAAAAAAAGAAACAGCAAAGACCCCATTATGTTGAAAACAATGTGAGCCAGGGCGGCTCTCCTGGCGGCAAGGGAGGTCCCCAGGCTGGCCAGCATTGCGGTGATACAGGTTCCGACATTAGTACCTAAAATCAGGCTCATGGCGGCGGAAAAGGTGAGCAAATCTTGAATAGATAAGGCGATAATCACCCCTGTAGCAGCACTGGAGCTCTGAATGGCTGCAGTGAACAGGGCTCCCACCAGAAGGCCATAAAGAGGGTTGTGAGAAAAGCTGGAAATCATGTCCAGAAAGAAAGGGGATTCCCTGAGGGGGCTTAACGCGGTGGACATGGTGGTCATACCCAAAAATAAAAGGCCAAAACCTAAAATGGCCTGCCCTATATAGCGTTTAAGCCTTCTTTTGCTGAAGAAGTTCAGCAGTGCGCCCAGTCCGATGGCCGGAAGGGCGACAATATCTAAGTTGAAAGAAACCGCCTGAGCAGTGATGGTGGTGCCTATATTGGCCCCCATGATGGTCCCTACCGCCTGAGCCAGGGTCATCAATCCGGCGTTGGCAAAACCCACAACCATAACTGTGGTAGTGCTGCTGCTCTGAACCAGGACGGTGACCAAAATTCCAGTTAATACTGCAACATAACGGTTGGAGGTCAGCACCTCAAGGATTTTTCTAAGTTTATCTCCGGCTGCTTTCTGCATACCGGAGGCCATAATCTGCATACCAAAGAGAAAAAGCCCCAGGCCCCCTGCCAGGCCCATCAGTATCTGCCAGGTCATAGGCTCATCCCGCCTTCCCCGTTAAATTAGCAGGAAAACCTGCCGTATATTCATCTTTGAATAAAATATGAAAAAGGCACAGCACTTACATTATAATTCATAGCAAACGCTTTTTCAATCCAATTTCGGTCATACTTCTCCCTATTTTTCAATAAAACCTTTTTTTAAAAATATATTTATATAAATATTTTTTTAAATAATTTTCCTCGTAAATGAATCCCTTGGGGACAGAAAGCTCAGAAAATACTGATTTAAGTTCATTATATTCCCAAGCATTGTTATTTTCTGGCTGATCTCTGGGAATAATACCGGAGAAATATTTTTAGTTATCCTATGTAAGAAAGGGCAGAGGTATTGACCTTAATATGGAAACTATTTTATAATAAATTTAAGATGATAATTGTTTTCCTTAATTGAACCCTCCCTGCTGTCCAGGGAATATTATAGCGGTTCAAAATTCTATGGAAAGAGGTGCATTACATATGAAAACTATTGAAAACTTATTAACTGCATTTGCGGGAGAATCCCAGGCAAACCGGAAATATTTAGCTTTTGCTAAAAAGGCTGAGAAGGAAGGGTTTAAAAACATAGCCAGGCTTTTTACCGCCATTGCTGAAGCAGAAACCTCCCACGCCCTGAAGCACTTAGAGGTGGCCGGTAAAGTAGGCAGCACCCTGGAGAACGTGAACACCGCCGTAGAAGGCGAAAAGTATGAAGTTACCGAAATGTATCCGAAATTTATCGAAACCGCCAAAGCCGAAGGCCAGAATAAGGCCCTGAAATCCTTTGAATACGCCATTGAAGCGGAGAAGGTGCATGGGGAAACTTTTAAGGAACTGAAAAGCCTGGCGGAACAGGGAAAAGATATGGAGGACAAAGAAGTTAACATGTGCCCCATCTGTGGTTGGGTAGGGACTGATGCCCCTCCCGAAAAATGCCCCATCTGCGGCGCTTCCTC
>PWJM01000074.1 GCA_003560915.1 Syntrophomonadaceae bacterium | reverse complement strand
TCCATGGAAAGTATGATCTTTTTAAGCGCCTGTTCTGATAATTTGAGAACATGGGGATATATTAAAGAATACCTGGAAAAATTAAGAAATATACAACCCATTTTAACGGGGGAAGATATTAAAGAGCTGGGATATTCTCCCGGGCCTTTATTTAAGAAGGTGCTGGAGCAATTGAAAGTGGCCAGGCTGGATGGCCAGGTAAAGAGCAGAGAGGACGAAGTAAGAATGGTTATCAAATACATGGCCGAGGGAAAGGGGGAGAATAATGTTTAGATTAGAACTGGGAGATATGCTGGTTAGAATTCCAGCCCTTTTAATTGCCATCACTTTTCATGAATACTGTCATGGCAGAATGGCGGATTATCTAGGGGATCCTACCGCTCGTTACCAGGGCAGGCTTTCTTTAAACCCACTGGTACATCTGGATCCCATCGGTACATTAATGCTCTTTTTTGTGGGATTTGGCTGGGCAAAACCCGTACATGTGAACCCTTATAATTTTAAAGGCGATAAAAAACTGGGTATGCTTAAGGTAGCTGCGGCAGGACCGGGGGCTAATTTTTCACTGGCCTTTTTTACTATGATGCTGCAGGGGATTTTATTTATAACTTTGAGGAATGAAACTCTTTTTATTACCGCCAATTCATTTTTTAATTCTGTAGTAACCTATAATATTTTTCTAGGGATTTTTAACTTAGTTCCTATCCCCCCTCTAGACTGGTCTAAAATTCTATCGGGAATTCTTCCCTACCGTTTTGATTATTACTATCGACAGCTGGAGCAGTATGGTTTTCTACTGTTAATGCTTTTTATTATTACCGGGGTTTTTAGAACTGTAATTATTCCTTTGGCGTATTATGTTCAAGTAATTATGGCCTCCATTATCAGTCCGTTTCTAAGGCTGTTTATTTAGACTGAATAAGACAAGAATAAGACAAGGGGACGGTTCTTCTGTCTTATTTTTCTTATAGAACTGTCAGCTGTTTAATTGATTTCCATATATTTTATTTTCAATGTGATTATATAACAAAGATATTTAATACTCATAAAATTATTAGATATAAAAAGACTGTAAATGTAAATACTCGATGACGGAGGGAATAAAATGGAAAAAAAAGGTGTTATACTAAGCGGAATGCGTCCTACCGGACGGCTGCAGTTGGGAAATCTCATGGGAGCTCTGGATAACTGGGTGAAGCTTCAGGAGGAATACCAGTGTTTTTTTTCCGTAGTAGATTGGCATGCTCTAACCACGGATTACGAAGATCCTGAAAGAATCCGCAGCAATGTTCAGGAGATGGTAATTGACTGGCTCAGTGCGGGGTTGGACCCGGAGAAATGTGTGATCTTTAAACAGTCCCAGGTAAAAGAACATGCTGAACTTCACCTGCTTCTTTCTATGCTGACTCCATTGTCATGGCTGGAAAGATGCCCCACTTATAAAGACCAGCTGATACAGCTGAAGGAAAAAAATCTGGCTACTTATGGCTTTTTAGGGTATCCCCTGCTTCAAGCGGCTGACATTCTCATCTACAAATCCAATGCGGTACCCGTGGGGGAAGACCAGGCGCCTCATATTGAATTGACCAGGGAGATAGCCAGAAGATTTAATTTTCTGTACAGGGAGGTATTTCCTGAACCAAAAACCCTGTTAAATGAAGTGAAACTGCTTCCGGGAATTGACGGCCGTAAAATGAGTAAAAGCTATGGAAACACGATTTTCATGTCGTCCAGTCCGGAGGAGATTAAGGAAAAGGTAAAATTAATGATCACGGACCCCCAGAGGATTCGGAAAAGTGACCCCGGAGATCCTGATGTGTGTACCGTTTATGCTTTTCATAAAATATTTAACCCTGAAGAAACCAAAGGCATTGAGGAAGTATGCAGAAAAGGGGAGATTGGCTGTGTCCAATGTAAAAAAGCTTTAGCTGAGAAAAAGATTGAACACCTTCGCCCTATCTATGAAAAACGTCAGGAACTATTAAAAAGGCCTGAATATATCCGAGAAATTTTAGATGAGGGACGGGCTAAGGCCCGGGAGAAGGCCGTCCAAACCATGGAGGAAGTCAGAGAAGCCATGATGCTTTAAGAGGGGGATATCAGTGACTTACAGGGTAAAAACGTCAATCTTTGAGGGTCCTTTTGACCTGCTGCTGCACCTGGTAAAAAAAGCAGAGCTGGATATATACGAAATTTCCCTTAAAGAAATTGTTCAACAGTATCTTGAATATGTGAAACGGATTCAGGAGTTTAATTCGGAAGCAGCCGGCGACTTTCTGGTAATGGCGGCTACCTTGTTAAAACTTAAATCCCAAAAAATCCTGCCGGAACCTGAAGCGGAAGAAGATTTAGAGGAGGAAGAAATCTTTTATTCTTCAGAAAAAGAACTCTTTCAAAGACTGGCGGAATACAGAGTATTTAAAGAAAGAGCAGGAAAATTTAAAAATCTTGAGGAGCAGGAGCAAAAGCATTACGCCCGTTACCTGGAAACTCCTCTGGAAGAATATAATATTAAAGAAGAAGACTTCGAAAGCCTGCTGAGCAAAGTGACTCTGGAGGATTTAAGAAATGTCCTGGAAACCGTATTGAATAAATTGGAGGAGGAAGATCCTCAAGTTATTTTACCGGAGGAAATTTCCTTAACCGAAAAAATGGAAGCTATACTAGATTTTTTGATGTGCAACCATGGAAAAGTAAAAATACAGGACTTTTTTGAACGTCAAAAAAGCCGGCCTGCTTTGATTGTTTCTTTCCTGGCGGTATTAGTTTTAATTAAATTAAGAAAAATTTTTGTTCAGCAGCAGTATACTTTTGGACCCATCATTATGGAATATTTGAGTGAAGGAAGCGATATGGAAGGAGAAAGGTGGGAAGAGAGTGGTTAACCAAAAAGCCTTGATAGAAGCCCTTCTTTTTGCGGCGGGGAAACCCGTTTCTGTTAAAAAATTAAAGGATTTAACCGGATTAAACAGTAAGGAATTGAGAAGCATATTTGAAGAGCTTCAATCTGATTACCTGAGCAGGGATAGCGGCCTGGAACTTAGGGAAGTGGCCGGGGCTTTTTTTATGACTACACAAGAGGATCATGCCCCCTTTATTAAGAAGTTCTTTGCCGGCCGTGAACAGCAGGGTTTATCCCAGGCGGCTCTGGAAACCCTGGCCATAATAGCTTATAAGCAGCCGGTTACCCGTCTGGAGATTGAGGCCATACGGGGTGTTAAAGTAGATAAAATTTTGGACAGGCTGGTGGGGAAAAACCTGATTAAGGAGGTTGGCCGGAAAAGTACTCTTGGCAGGCCGATCCTGTATGGAACCACCAGAGAATTTCTTCAGCATTTTGGATTAAACAGTTTATCAGACTTGATTCCAGCCCAGAAACAATAATTAAATAAAAAATAAGGAAAAAGGGGATAGTTTTTGAAAAATTAAAAAAAATATAACTAAGTAAACGTAAGGGAGGCCAGTTCATGAATCTGTTTTTTTTATTGCTCTCTTTTTTTTTTAATTTTTTTATTAGTGATTATACTGGCTCCAGTACGTATAAACATAAAATATCTGCGGGAAAATAAAAAGGATACCTTAAAGGTAACGTTCATATTACTTTGGGGTTTGATTAAACTGCAGATGTCCTCCTTAAAAGGATGGATACAGAAGACAAAAGATGAAGATACAGAGAAAACTTTATTTTCTAAAAAAACTGTAAAAAATGTCCTGCTTCTCTGGAAGGTCATGAGAAAGATAATAATATGTGATAAATTCAGCTGGAAAACTGCATTTGGATTATCTGATGCGGCACAAACAGGAGTACTTTCAGGCATGATTTGGAGCGTAAAAGGCAACATTTTGGCTTTTCTCAAAAGATATTTTATTTTTAATGACCCCAAACCAGAGATTGAAGTACTCCCCGATTTTAAAAAGGCATATCTATTTGTGGAAATCAGAGGGGTTTTTAAGTTTTATCCATACCGGCTGCTCAGAGCAGTGTTACGGATGGTATATCTAAAAGTAAGAGGGGGTGGATCCAATTGGAAGATCATCCAATCCAGGGTTTAATGAAAACAGCCATGGAAAGTTTAAAGGAAATGGTTGAGGTAAATACCATTGTAGGAGATCCCGTTGAGACTCCTGATGGCAATGTGATTATACCCATATCCAGGGTTTCTTTTGGCTTTGCAGCCGGCGGCAGTGAATTTGAAGGTGCTGAACAGAATGATTCTGGAGGCGGAAATAGTAACGGCAAGCTTCCCTTCGGTGGGGGCAGCGGGGGAGGTGTTACGGTACAGCCGGTAGCTTTTCTGGTAGTTGGCCAGGGACAAACACGTCTGCTTCCTGTGGACAATAATGTTTTGCTGGACCGGTTGATTGATATGGCTCCTCAGCTTATGAGCCAACTGCAGAACGTAATAAGAAAAGATAATAATAATCAAAACTATAAAATTTAAATATAATGGGACATCTGATAGCCTAAACCCATGATCCAAATGACAGCCTTTTAATTTTAAAGGCTTTTTTTATGTACCGTTTTATTTGCATCAACTTTCATAAAGTTTTAATTAATTGAATACATATTACCCAAAATGAATAAGGGGGTAGCCAATATTGTTTAAAAAGATTATTGTTTTCCTATTTATCCTAATCTTCATTATAAATATTTCTGTTTGTTCTGTTCAAGCCCAACCTAAAGTGGAAGTAACTTCACAGTCTGCCATCTTGATGGACCAGTCTTCTACAAGGGTCCTTTTTGCTAAAAATGAGCATGAAAGGCTTCCCATGGCCAGTACAACCAAAGTCATGACAGCTCTATTAGCCCTGGAAATGGGGGACTTAAACAGCCGGGTAGTGGTGAGTAAAAGGGCGGCAGAGACGGAGGGTTCTTCTATTTGGCTGGAGGAGAAAGAAGTGAAAACCTTGGAGGAGCTGGTTTACGGCCTTATGCTCAGGTCAGGTAATGATGCTGCCGTGGCCATTGCGGAACACCTGGCAGGCTCTGTGGAGGATTTTTCTGTTTTGATGACACAAAGAGCACGGCAGATAGGAGCTTTTAACACTCAATTCAAGAATCCTCACGGCCTTCATGATGAGGAACACTTTACTACAGCATACGACCTGGGTCTGATTACATGTGAAGCCTTAAAAATTCCAAAATTTAAAGAAATTCTTGCAACCAAAGAGAAAAGAATAACCTGGCCTGGACATGAGTGGGACAGATTTTTAAGAAATCAGAACAAGTTTCTGGAACTTTATCCCGGGGGAGATGGAGTAAAAACCGGTTGGACTACACCTTCCGGCCCTTGTTACGTCGGTTCGGCAACCCGGGACCAATGGCAGCTGGTAACGGTGGTGCTCAATTCTAATAATATCTGGGATGATACGGTTCTGCTCCTGGATTACGGTTTTGAAAACTGGTCACCCAATGAACTTCTTACTTCAAAACAGTTTATTAAGACACTGGAAGTAGAAGGGGGAAGTCGGGATAAGGTAAGGCTTTTAACGGCGGAATCTTTTACTATCCCATTACGGGGAGAGGAAGAAGGCCAGGTAGAATACCAGGTACTAATTGATAAATCCCCTATCAGGGCTCCCCTGGCAGAGAACCAGGTTTTAGGGGAAATAACTATAGTTCTCGGGGGGGAAGAACTTAGCAGTATCGATTTGGTGGCGGGTGAGTCCATTTCTAGAAAGAGTTTATTGACTACTTTTTTAAATTCGCTGAAGAATTGGCTCATTTATGCTATATAGATTGGAGTGTTTGGTTTGATTAACCGTCTTTGGTTTTCTCTCATGGTCATAGGTATTTTGGCAGCCGGGTTTTATGGAAGAATCAGCCTTGTCCCAGAAGTAATTTTTTCTGCGGCGGAGCAGGCAGTCAGCATATCCATTGGTTTAATAAGCATCATGGCTTTCTGGTTGGGTATGATGAGGATTATAGAAGAATCAGGGTTGATTAAGGTAATCATTTCTTTGCTAAAACCTGTTGCAGTTTTCTTATTCCCGGGAATTCCCAAAGAACATCCGGCTATGAGCGCAATTTTAATGAACATGAGCGCAAATCTTCTAGGCATGGGGAATGCTGCTACCCCCTTTGGTTTAAAAGCCATGGAGAAAATGCAGCAGTTGAACCCCAGAAAGGATACAGCCTCTTTAGATATGTGCACTTTTTTGGCCAT
>PWJM01000023.1 GCA_003560915.1 Syntrophomonadaceae bacterium | reverse complement strand
TATTTTCGGCCGCTGATGCGAAGTTTTATAACCTTAAAAGCATAGGAGACACCGGTAACCCCTGCAATTAACATGGCAGGAATGATGAATAGATTATGGGGCAGTATTGCCGCCACAGCAAAAAGCATGCCTTTGACGGCAATTTGATCCACTAAAAACCCAACCGTAAAGCCTAACACAAAACCCCTCAATAAAAGCAGCAGAAAGATTAATGGAAAGCCAAGAATTGATGTCCCTAATAACCAAATGAGAAAAATATATTTGAAATTTTGAACAATGGACTCTTTTAATATTAATTGTTGCTCTATAAAACTTTCACTGTTAAATCCGACAAAATAATAGGACAGATGGCGGTTTAATTCTTCGATCTGTGACGCCGGAAGTGTTTTAACCAGCAGCGCCCCGGTAACAATTCCCCCAAAGAACAAAAATATTATAAATATATAATAAGCAAGGTTTTCCCTCATGTATTGATAAAATAGCTCTTTCAATCGGTAATACATTTTTTAACCCCCGCAAATGAACCCTCAGACATCTCTTATTTTTATGCGGGAATAGAACTCATTATTCTTGTATCAATTCACACTTGCTCACCTGCAATTTTACTTCTTGGCAAGACGTGCGGCCGCCAGTAAAAGTCCAGAAGCCGTTTTAGCATCTTTAATTTTTCCTTGTTCAATCATTGTAATGGCTTCAGTAAATAAATACTTTTCTACATTCAAAAACTCATCTTGATCTTGTTGCCCTTCAGAGGGGCTTAGCTCTTCTGCCAAAAAAATATCTATCCTCTCATTACAAAACCCCGGAGAAGTACATAGGGAAGCCAATAGAGAAAGGTTGCCTGCCTGTAAACCCACTTCTTCGGATAGTTCCCGCTTCACACATTCCAAGGTATCCTCTCCTTTTTCCCGGGTTCCTGAAGGAATTTCCAGCAAATCTTCTTCTAAAGGCTTCCTATACTGCCTCACCATGTATACATACCCTTCATGATCCAGGGGAACTACCGCGGCAGCTCCTGGATGCTCCACGATTTCCCGGGAACTCTCTCTTCCGTCAGGGAGCAGTACCTGGTCAACTCTAACCCGTAAAAGTTTTCCTTTAAAAACCTCCTGGGAACTTACCGTTTTCTCCTCAAACAATGTTATCTCCTCCCTCATTAATGAATTGCCCTTTGAGCAGCCCTTTAATTCATAAGATCCGCCGAAAATCCCGCAGAAGCTCCCACGGATTCAAAAAAGATTTTGTCCTCTTCCAGTGTCCGCCCCATGGTTTTTACTTTCAAGCCATAGCTCTTAAGAGCTTCAACCACTATCCCGCCCTCTCTGTTCATTACCCTGTGCTTTTTATAAATTCCACACTGCTTAAGCTGTTCAGTTATATATTTATACATACTGTCTTCAGTTTTTGGGACACAAACAGTTGCCGGGGTTAAAGCAATTTCCTTCAGCACCTTGAGAGAATGATGACTAATTCCCTGGTGCCTTTCTCTGAAGTCATTAAAACTGATTCTTAACATGTAAACCGGATGACCCCCCAGGATATTTACAGCATTTATTATTTCTCCCTGTTCGACCCCTGTAAAACCGTAGGGAGAACCAGTCCCTACGGTTCCCGGACCCATGGTCACAATAACAGCATCCGCTTGAAATATTTCACAGGCTGCAATCAAACCCGTATATACGTTTACCGCTTCCAGATCTCCCCCAAAAGCATGCCCTGCAGTAACTGTACCCATTATGATATCTTTGGAAATAAGCCCTCTCACTGTATCGCTGAAGGCCATAGGTAAGGCTGCACCATCTGTCATCAAGTAAACTATTTTGGCTTCAGGATGAATATATTTAAGGACTGCAGCTGCAGGAGCCAGCATACTGTGAAGCTCACCCACTAACACCGGAAGGCCTTTCAGGCTTGAAAAGTTTTTAATATTTTGATGATAAGGGCTTTCCTGCTCCTCACAGCTTAAGACTTTAATTTGGTAGGGGGTATATCTTAATTTCATAATATGGCCGGGCTCGGACATGTCCCGAGAGGAATGCCGGTTATTAAAAAACACAAAATTTTTCCCCCCCGTCCCCAGATTTAAGTGAACGGCTGAAGTATTTACAATCACCTGATCCCCTGTCTTCAATTCACCGGTCATATCTATGTAATTAATGGTTTTTTCTTCCTCCCCCTCCACTTCTACCATTGCTTCTTGCAGTCCTTCTTGGGTACTAATAATTGTTTTTACAACTCCCGGACGCAGGCGAAACATAATATTCCCCCTTTATCAAAGCTTACCTTCCAGATGAACAAAGAAAATCCTCTCATTTCCTTCCTAAGTTATCAATATATCTCAAAGCATTATTTCTTTCAATAAGCTTAGAAAAGGAAATGTGGTCGCCCACCCATTGGATTACTATTAAAGCTCCCAAAATTAATATTTTTATAGGGAGGTCCAGTAACACCACCAGAAAAAACCCCACAGATGCTCCCAGTAAATTTGAACCAATATCCCCCAGCATACCTTCCTCTCCTAAATCCAGAGGGAGTATTCGTAAGGCTGCCCCCAAAATTGGGGTAATCAGTAAAACTGCCTGGTCTCTTCTCCAAATTATAATTAAAAAGCTAAAAAGGATATACATTTTAATGGATCTGCCGGGACGCACATCCATTAAATTAAAGGTATTTACTGATAAAGCAAACACAAGAGCACTAATTACCACTTCAATAAAACTACCGCCAAAAAAAATACCCAGCATAAATCCTGATAATAGGCCTACAGCCGCTTTCAATCCCCCTGAAGTAAATCTTTTTTCTTGAATTAACACCTTCACATGACCTTTAATGCCTCTGCTGGAATCCCCTAAAAAATCGTCTGCTATTCCCATAAAGGCAATTACCCCCAGCAAAAACCCCTTTAACAAAATCATTGATAGAGCAACCCCTGAAAAAAAGTGCATGAAAGGAATAATTGCCAAAAAATTTAGAATCAGCAGCAAACCTAATCCTGAGGGAATATATTTTCCTTGATAATTCTGTCTTAGAAAACTCTTTTTCAATAAAGCAAAAACAGGGGATAAAAACAAACCGGAACTAAGCAGGGAAATGACTAAATACAAGGGTATCATTTCACAACCTCTTTTTTGTTTACCATAATTATTAATAGCACCCTGATTATATCTATCAACTGTCTCCCCCGATGGATAAAACCTTTTAAACTTCTTCCATGAAGTCGGTGAAACATGTCCGTTTCCACTTCTACCACCCTCAGGCCCCTCTGTAAGCTGATGGCCGTCAGGCCAAATTCCAGTCCAAACCCCCGGGTAAACCGGCCCACATGTTCCAGAAGTGACCTCCTTAAGACTCTTTGTCCTGAAAGAGGAGACTCCACCGCATGTCCAGTAATTTTTGCTAAAAGATAAGCAGCTATCTTTTTTACAATTCCAAAACCTCCGCCGGAAACTCTCTCATTAAAGTGAGCCACCGTCATATCCGCCTGGTCTCTGATTACGGGAAGAATCAGCTTTTTAATCTCAGCGGCAGACTCCTCCAGGTCAGCATCCACCAGGGCAATCAAATCATATTTCGCCTGCAGGAGCCCTTGAAATACTGCCCTGCTTTTACCGGTGTTTTTACCCATTTGAATCACCACAATACCTTTTTTTCGGGCAGCTTCGGCAGTCCGGTCAAGAGAACCGTCATCCACCACAATAATTTCTTTAATTTCAGGAATTAGTTTTAAAGAGTCTAACGTTTTTTCAATTTTATCTTCCTCGTTATAAGCTGGTATAATAACGGAAACCTCTACCATGATTTACCATCCCCATTTTTTAAAGGTTTTTGGCGTTTCGGAGCAAGCATTCCTGCAGCAAACTGACGGAGTTTTCAACTGTCATTTTTTATAACCACCTTTCGGAGGTCAGATTCCAACAAATGCAGGAGCTCTAGTTTTCCCAAAATAGTATTCGTCTCCAGGGCAAATACCTCATAATCGTGGAATTCATTTTGCTGTTCCTCATCAGCGGATGAAAAGTTGACCGATACAAAGCAAGCTTCATTGTTTTTAAAAGAGGATATTATGAGATTGTGTAGATCTGTACAGTTTTTTTCCAGTTCCCCGGGGAAATATAAAACTTTATCCGGTGTGCCCTCCTCAGCAATCTCTACCAACAAAACATCATCAACTTTCAACGAGTCCTGCTGTTCAGATACGCTTTGCACAAAATAACTGGAAATCCCAGAGGATATTTTTTTGAGAAATTCTTTTCTTTGATGTGCCTGCCCAAGATAATAGGTTTTACCCTGCAGGTCAATTTTTTCCGAATTATTTATTTCCTGGGCATTTACTTTGACCCTGCCCTGGACCTGGATACCTGCACTCTCTAAAAAAGACATTACCGGGTCTATAATTTCCTGATCCTCACTTTCATAAATTACTGCTATTTTAAAACCCTCCAGTCGGCTGCCTACATATTCCGGTATAATCTTTTCCTGAAACTTCATCCATGATACCAGCTCTTTATTAAGTATGTCATTATCCTCCTGCAAACTTGTAATCTTATCATTTAACAAAAAGATTCTCTTCTCCATTCTCTCCACAAGCTCCCCCTGCTGCCTGACAATAACATTATCGCTTAGTGAAGCCCCAATCAGTATACCAATCCCCAGGGCTAAAAAAACAGATATTACCATTACCATATAATCCCTTTTCGGGTTCATTTAACCACCACCTGTTACCAAACGTAATTTTAAAAAAATCAGGTAGAAAATATGCTGTATCCTGGGAGAATAAGCGATCAGCACAAATACTGGAATAAGTGCAGCCGCAAATAATCCTATAACCAATGAATTCTTTATTTTTCCTCTGTACAGCTGACTTACTCCCCGGGCATCAATTAATCTACTGCCTACCCTTAACCTGACTAAAAAGGTACTGGCCATTCCTTTTCTTCCCTTTTCAAAAAAATCAATAATATTAGAATGGGTACCTACGGCTACAATGAGCTCAGAACCTTTTTCAAAAGCCAGAAGCATGGCAATATCTTCACTGGTCCCCGGTGAAGGAAATACTTTAGCTTTTAGCCCCATTCCTTGGATTCGTTGAAGCCCTGGTGCACCTCCACGGGGAAATGCATGAACAATAATTTCTGCCCCTCCCAGTAAAGATTCGTCCGATACACTGTCCATATCTCCAATAATAATGTGTGGATTCAAACCAAATTCCCTAACAGCATCTGCGCCTCCATCCACAGCAATAATTACCGGTTTGACCTCTTTAACATAGGAGAGTATGGTTTGAAGGTCTTCTTTATAGCGATGCCCTCTGACTACCACCAGGGTATGCCTGCCACTAATCTCTGTGTCAATATCCGGTATCTGAATCTCCCCCGTAATCAGATGCTTCTCCTTTTGGGCAGTCTCCAGGGTATTTTGAACAAAGTTTTCTATTTCATTATTTAGATTTAATGCAGCCTTTTTTATTTTCTCTTTTATCTTATCCCGGGTAAGCACTTTCCCGGAGACCAGATAATTACCATCTTTATAAATTCTGTTCCCGCATATTTCAATCTCATCACCCTCCTGAACCATATCCCATATTTCCCTGTCTACCTCATCCAGGATATAAATCCCATAATCGCTTAAAATTTTGGGGCCCAGGTTAGGATATTTCCCGCTAATGGAAGAACTGATATTCAACACCGCTTTTATGTTATTTTGGGACAGGGAATACCCAGCCATTTCATCAATATCCATATGGTCAATTAAAGCAATATCTCCAGCTTTGATTCTTTTTGCCAGATTTTTAGTCTTCTTATCCAACTTAACCGGGCTTTTGAAATAAATATCTTTTTTTGTGCCCCTCATGTTTAAAAACTCTTTCTTTTTCATACAGTTATTATGTCTCATTCTTTTATTTTCTAACACAAAATTAAATGATATGCCAAAAAGGCATATCATTTTTAGTCAGGTATTTTATTAAAAAGCAAATACACAGGTGCTTTATTAACTAACTTTGGTCATTAATCGTAATTTATCTGCAACCATAGCTATAAATTCTGAATTGGTAGGCTTTCCTCTTTCGGTATTAATAGTATACCCAAAAAATTTTTTAATGGTTTCCACATTATTGCGGGACCATGCTACTTCAATAGCATGTCTTATGGCTCTTTCCACTCTGCTGGGAGTTGTGTTATATTTTTCGGCTATTCGGGGATACAGGACCTTGGTGATGGCTCCCAAGATTTCAATTTCTTTAGTTACCATCATAATTGCTTCCCGTAAATATAGATATCCCTTAATATGGGCAGGAATTCCTATCTCATGAATAATGCTGGTTATCTCTCTTTCCAGGTTCTCCGTACCTATTTTCTTTTTTAACTTGGGAACATACGCTGGTGAGTTTTCTGAAACTTTCCCTGCTACATTACTCAACTGCCTTATTCTATCACTAATTAGTTCCATCTTGAAGGGTTTCAATATATAATAAGTGGCCCCCAGTTCCACTGCTCTTTGTGTAATATTTTCATGCCCAAAGGCTGTAAGCATAATCACCTTTGGACGGCGTTCCACAGGAAATTCTGTCAATTTTTCCAGCACTCCCAACCCATCGAGATAAGGCATAATAATATCCAATAATAATATGTCCGGTTGGGTCTCTTCAACCATTTTTAAAGTTTCCTTACCGTTGTAAGCCCTTTCTACCACTTCAATATCAGGTTCTTCTTCCAGGTAATCAGACAATAATTCATTAAATTCCCGATTATCATCTGCAATCAAAACTTTTATCATTTTTTCCCTCCTCTAGAGTCACCGGTTTTTCTTATATTAATAATTATTCGACATTTTGGAAGCAAATTCCTTTAAATAAAATTAATAAAATTAAAAAAATATGAAAAAAGTGTAAGAGAATTATCTTACACTTTTTAAGATGCCTTTTTTAATTCTTCTTCTTCAAAAACCCCTGATTCCAACAACATCCATTCAATAAATATGCCATAGCCTCTAGTAGGTTCATTGACAAAAACATGAGTTATTGCCCCAATAATTTTCCCATTTTGAATGATTGGACTTCCGCTCATGCCCTGAATAATTCCTCCCGTTTTTCCAATCAATTCTTTGTCAGTGATATTTATAATAAACCCTTTATTGCTAGGTGTATTTTTATTTACTATTCTTTGAATTTCAACATCATATTCTTCCACATTATCACCTTTTACCACAGTGAGAATTTTTGCAGGGCCTACTTCTACCTGGTGGCTGGAAGCAATTGGAATTGGACTGCTGTTATAATCATTTTTATTTTCCATTTTTTCTAACGTTCCGAATATACCAAAATCAGTATTCTTGAAGATTGATCCGATAATATCCTTTTGTTCAATAAAAACCCCGGTTTTTTCTCCAGGATGGCCTCTTCGACCTTCTCTAATATTAATAATACTGGCTTTAACAATTTCCCCTTGACTTATATCTATAGGTGTGTTGGTATCAATATCTACAATCACATGACCTAAGGCACCATATTTTTTAGTAGCGGGATCATAAAAGGTTAGTGTTCCTACTCCTGCCGCCGTATCTCTGATAAAAAGGCCAATACGATAACTGTTAGTATTGGAACAGTATATGGGGCTGACTTCTTTGGTCAACTGATTTTCATCTCTTTTTAACTTAAATGACATGTTTTTACCGGTTTTTCCATTACTGCTGATGAGGTCTGCAGCCTGGTTTATTCCTTCAACTTTAATTCCGTCTATGGCGATTATAGAATCACCTTTCTTAATTCCACTTTCTTTGGCAGGATACCTGCCATCTACCTCGTTATAACCTACTACCAGGACTCCCTCTGACCTCAGTTTAATGCCTATTGATTGACCACCTGGATATACTTTTTTTTCAGGAAGAACGCTTACGGTTAAGTGCCTGATGGGTATTTTACCAAAAAGTTTTATTTTTAGATTGGCTCTACCCATATTTACCGCCTGCACCAGCAGGGGATTATTTAAATTTATTTGTTTATTGTCACCTTGCAAAATACTTCCATTAATTTTTAAAAAATCCTCTTTATCACAAACTAGTTCAGCCGAAAAAGGATACCAGAGGTTAACATAATATTCTTCCCCCTCCATTAGAAGCACATTTTGTGAATAGTTGTGCCAGATCAATACCGATTGTAAGAGCAGAAAAATAAAAACCACCAGTAGTAATTTTGGAAGTATCCTTTGAAATTTCAAGTTTTTTCACGCTCCTCGCCTGTTATCTTTGGAAAAATCACCTCCTTATTAATTTTCGAAGTTTCTCGTAATTTTAAGATAACCTTAAATGATTTTTTTATGCTTTTTAGTTTACATAAATACTTCACTTTTATATGGCACAATAAAAAAATAAAGGCAGCAAAATGCCACCTTTAACTAAAATTTGAATATTTTTATATTTTTTTATTTTAATTAATGCTTATTCTTTTTCACTCTTTTAAGCATTTCCTGAGCATGCTTCAGGTTTATTTCTGTTAGTTCAGCTCCATCAATCATCCTGGCCACTTCTTTTTCTCTTTGATCGGTTAATAACTCATCAACTAGCGTGAAAGTTCTGTCCTCCTCAACTTTTTTGAGAATCCCAAAATGCCGATCCGCCATACTGGCAATCTGTGGTGCATGGGTAACGCATATCAACTGACGATGCCTGGATATGTAATATAATTTTTCTGCAACCGCCTGCACTGAGGCTCCGCCTAACCCTACATCGATTTCGTCAAACACCACCGAAGGAACCTCATCGGATTCAGCCAGCACCGTCCTTAAAGCCAGCATAATTCTGGACATTTCGCCGCCTGAGGCAATTTTGGATAGAGACTTTAACCCTTCACCAGGATTGGCTGTGAATAAAAATTCCACCCTGTCAAAGCCACGGGATGTTAATGTATCTAGTTTATCCAGGGATACTTTAAACATTCCCTGGGGCATTTCCAACTCCTTTAATAAAATAGATATCTGCTGTTCCAGGCTGCGGGAAGTTTTCAGGCGTACATCTCTTAATTTATTAGACTCCTCCATAAGGCTCTCTTCTAACATGTTTTGGGTTTTCTTTAAATCTTGATATTTTTTTTCACTATCCAACAAATAGTCTAACTCTTTTTTTAATTTTTCCCCATATTCCAGGATATCGGTAATTCTGGAACCATATTTCCTCTTTAAAGTGTTGATTAATTCCAGCCTGATTTCTATTTCATCAATATCTTCTGCCTTAAAATTTAGGTTATCCATGGAATCTTTTATCTCCAGGCTGATTTCCGTAAGGACTGCTAGAAATTCTTCTATTACTGGAATTTTATCCTCTAAAGATTCGTCGTATTTGGTAATTGATTCTAATTCTTTCCGAATTAGGCCCATGCTGTCCACTATAGAAGGAGGCTCTGTCCCTCCATAAAGCCTTTCATAAATAAGGTTCAGACTGTATAATAATTTTTCCCTGTTATTTATTCTCTTTTTTTCTTCCAGTAAAGTTTTCTCTTCCTCCTCTGAAAGCGCAGCCCTGTTTATTTCCTCATATTGATAATTGAGAATATCCACTTTTTTTTGCTTTTCTGTTTCATCCAGGTACAGTGCTTCTAACTCTTGTTGACACCGTTTCCACTGAATGTAAAAATCCTTAACCCGTTCCTTCTGCTGTATTGCTTCTCGACCTCCCAGGTTGTCCAACAAAGATTGATGTGATGATTGTTTGCTCAGCATCTGCTGCTGGCCCTGCCCGTGAAACTCAATCAAGTATTGCCCCACTTCTCGGTACACATTTAAGGGCACCATCCGGCCGTTAATTCTACAGATATTCTTCCCGTTCAAAGAAAGTTCTCTGCATAAAAACAGCATATCCCCTTCTTCCAGCTCCAGGCCGCAGTCATTTAAAAAAACACCAATAATCTTTTTAAATCCAGGAGATGTAAATTGAAACAACCCTTCCACCAGCGCATCCTCTGTTCCGGTCCTTATGGAATCGCTGCTGGCCCGGCCCCCTAATAAGAGTTTTATGGCCCCCATAATAATAGATTTCCCAGCACCGGTTTCTCCGGTCAAAACATTCAAGCCCGGGCCAAAACTCATTTTTAGAGAATCGATCAGGGCAAAATTTTTAATAAACAATTCCTTCAGCATGAAACCACCCTTTAATTTATCTCTCCCTCAATTTTCGATGCAGCAGCGCATAAAAGTTTACATCGGTAAGTTTTACCAGCTTTGTACTGTGTTCTGCTTTTTTCACCAGTATCTCATCATCGTTTTTTAATTGAAATCCCTGTTGACCGTCTACTGTCAGCACAACTTCCGCCTGCTGAGTATAAGCTTTTATATGAACATTTTCATTTTCAGCGATAATCACCGAGCGGTGGTGCAGCATATGAGGGCATATAGGAGTAACCACCAAAAGGTTTAAAGCCGGATTAACTATGGGACCTCCTGCAGACAGGGAATATCCGGTGGAACCCGTAGGGCTGGCAATAATCACTCCGTCACCGGGATAGGCTTCTAAAAGATGATTGTTAATGTATGTTTCCAATTTAATAGTTCTGGAAAACGGCCCCTTGGAAATAACGATATCATTTAAAGCATAGAATGATGCTTCCACCTGTTTATTACGATGTACTTCAGCATATAGCATCATTCTGTCCTGAACAATAAAATCATTGTTCAAGATTTTTTCCATGGATGATTCCAGTTCCGACACCTCTATCTCAGCCAAAAATCCCACATGGCCAAGGTTTACTCCCAGAATGGGTATGTTTTCCCCCACGAATTTTCTTGCTGCACCTAAAATGGTCCCGTCTCCCCCTAAAACCACCAGCAGGTCAACCATTTCAGAAATCCGGTGAACCGGATAACCCAGTTCAGGAATGCCTAACAGGCTGGCACATTCTACAGTAAAAAAAACCTTCAAATGATGTTCCTGGCAAAGAGTTAAAATTCGTTCCGCTGTTCTTAAGGCTTCTTCCTTTTGAAGATTTGCTATAATCCCGATGGCATTCACTTGCTTCCCTCCTTAAAAAGAAAAACCCGGAAAACATTCAAGTTTTTTCTTTTTGCCTAAATTGTTATTCGCTCTTTTCTGTATTATTTCCTTTTTTCTAAAAAAGAAAGACGAACCTCAATAATAGAAAAAATAAAGTTAGAGTTAAAGTTCTTCTACTGCCCTGTAAACTGTGCTTTTAATTAGGGAAGACAGATAGGAATTTTGTGGGTCTAGTTTTCCTTGAACAAAATAACCAAAATACTCAATATTGCCTTTTGGCCCCTTAATGGGTGAGAAAGTCAGGGCTTTCAAAGTATACCCCTGTATTTGGGCTTCATTCACTACCCTATGAATGACTTCCTTATGCACTTCTGGATCCTTTACTACGCCTCTTTTCCCTACCTGTTCTTTTCCTGCTTCAAACTGGGGTTTAATTAAGGTAATAACCTTTTCAATTCCCATGGAATTTAACACGGGAAAAATATGTTTCAAAGAAATAAAAGCCACATCCACTGTGGCTATGTCCGGTTTCTCCTGGAGCATATCAGGACTCAGATGCCGGATATTCATCCTCTCCATATTAATCACCCGGGGATCATTACGCAGCGGCCAGGCCAGCTGACCATATCCTACATCAATGGCAAACACTTTTACAGCACCATTTTTTAACGCACAGTCGGTAAATCCTCCCGTTGAAGCCCCAACATCCATAACGATTTCCCCATCAAGGGAAACCTTAAATTCTTTTAATGCTTTTTCCAGTTTTAAACCTCCCCGGCTTACATAAGAAAGTTCCTCCTGAACATTTATTTCTGCAGAATGTTCAACCGGAAAGCCTGCCTTGTCCACCAATATCCCGTCAACCGTTACTTTACCTGCCATAATCAGCCCTCTGGCTTGAGACCGCGTAGCACAAAAACCCTTTGTAACCAGCATTTTATCAAGACGTTCTTTCATATACTTCACCCTCTGCCAGCTAAATATTGAAATTAAGTATACTGTCCCCGGAATTACAGAAATTAAGTATACTGTCCCCGGAATTACATTCAAAGAACCGTCCCCCTGTCTTATTAATCTAAGATGATTGTTCTCGGGCCGGCTTAATTTTTGGTAATTCGGCGGTTTTAACCATATCCAGAGCCTGTTTTACCAGATTTTCCACACTTAATCCACACTGTTCCAGCAGAAGGTCCCGGGAACCCTGTTCTACGAAGTAATCACAAATTCCCAACCTTTTTACCCGCAAATTTGTGATTTCAGAGGAATCCAAAAGTTCTAAAACAGCACTGCCAAATCCACCCTGAAGCGTACTATCTTCCACGGTGATAATATTTTTACATTTTTGGGCAGTATTTAAGATAAGATTTTGATCCAGGGGTTTTACATATCTAGAATTAACCAGGGTAGCTTTCACCCCATATTTTTTCAATTCTTCCACAGCTATTTGAGCCATAGGAACCATGGCTCCAAGGGCAAAAATCGCCAAATCTGGCCCATTATCAAGGATTTCCCATTTTCCAATTTCTAGTTTTTCAAAGTTGAAGCTCAAGGGAACACCCACCCCATTGCCCCGGGGATACCTTATGGCCACAGGGCCATCATACTGTAAGGCCGTAAAAAACATGTTCTGAAGCTCTCTCTCGTCTTTGGGTGCCATAATCACCATATTAGGAATGTGCCGAAGAAAACAAAGATCAAAAGTCCCCTGGTGAGTTTCTCCATCTTCTCCTACAATACCAGCTCTGTCCACCGCTAAAATCACCGGAAGCTTTTGAAGGCATATGTCGTGAACCACCTGGTCATATCCTCTTTGAAGAAAGGTTGAGTAAACCGCCACCACGGGCCTGAAACCCTCTCTGGCCATTCCCGCACTAAAGGTAAGAGCATGCTGCTCAGCAATCCCTACGTCAAAAAAACGATCGGGGAATCTCTCAGCGAATTTGTCCAGTCCGGTCCCCGAAGGCATGGCTGCCGTAACCGCTATAATCCTTTTGTCTTTTTCAGCCAGTTTAATTAAAGTTTTACTAAAAACCTCTGTATACGTAGGGACCTTTGAATCCTTGACCGTATCTCCGTTTTTAATATTAAAGGGGCCGATACCATGAAATCGATCGGGATTCTTTTCAGCTATTTCAAAACCCTTCCCTTTTTTGGTAAGTACATGGATAAGAACAGGCCCCTTTAATTTTTTTGCGCTGACAAAAACCTGCCTGAGTAAATTCATATTGTGTCCATCAATTGGGCCCAGGTAAGTAAAGCCCAGTTCTTCAAAAAGCATTCCTGGAACCAACAAATATTTCAAAGTATCCTTTACCCGGCCCAGAGACTTGTAAACCGCATCTCCAATGGCCGGAATTTTTCGCGTCAATACTTCTATATCTTCTTTTATCTTTGAATAGGCAGGGTCTGTCCTCATCCTGCTTAAATAAGCAGACATGCCCCCTACATTTTTAGATATGGACATTTCATTATCATTTAAAACCACCAAAAGATTTGACTTGGTATGAGCCGCATGGTTTAACGCCTCAAAAGCCATTCCCCCCGTAAGGGCGCCATCTCCAATCACCGCAATGACATGGTGTTTTTCCCCTTTCAAATCCCTGGCCTTGGCCATCCCCAGGGCTGCAGAAACGGAGGTACTGCTGTGACCCGTTTGAAACACATCATGAGGGCTCTCTGCACACTTGGGAAAACCGCTGATCCCACCGTGACACCTCAGAGTGGAAAATCCATCTTTCCTTCCGGTTAAAAGCTTATGTACATAGGATTGATGCCCCACGTCCCAAATAATTTTATCCCGGGGGCTGTTAAAAGCACAGTGTAAGGCTATGGTGAGTTCCACTACTCCCAGATTGGCAGCTAAATGACCACCCTGTAGCGAAACCGTGGTAGTTAAGATTTCTCTGATTTCTTTGGCAAGCTTACGTAAGTTTCCAGAAGATAATTTTTTTACATCCGAGGGACCTTTAATTTCCTCAATAATTCCGGACATTTAACTCCCTCACTTTCTCTTTTTATTTGTTAATTTATGATTAAAGGGCAGTAATCCCGGTACAATCTGATCTATTCTGGCTAAAAACAAACTGAGCATAAATATTATAGAATTGGCTTTTTCTAAAGCAATGATTTTTCCTACCGATTTTCCTCCCACCGTTAGAGAAGCAATAAAACCGGTCATAACTATACTAAACAGCGCCCTATCAAGGCCTGGTTGTTCAACCACGAACCGGAATACCAGAGCGGCCCCGATTACTCCGCTGATAATTCCGCTGATATCCCCTATAACGTCATTACAGAAATTTGCCACCTGGTCAGCATTTCTTATTAAATAAATAGCACTTTTCGCACCAAAGACCTTTTTTGCGGCCTTGGCATGGAAAGGTGATTCGTCAGCAACCGCAGCAGCAATCCCTATGGTATCAAAAACAATTCCGATACCAATTACCAGCAGAAGTATAACAAAAGAAAAAATAAGTGATTGTATATTTTCTAACAAAAATTCAGATGCTATACTTATGAGCACCGCTAAAATAAAAGTCCCGATAGAAACGAAGAAAATCCATTTAAGCCGGGGACGCAGAAAATGGAAATCTTTCTCTGACAAATAATCACCCTTTTAAACAAAAAAAATAGACTAAAGCTTATTAAAAAATATGCGTAGGCGGCAGTCCAAAAAGTAAACGTTGCGGCTTAGGTCCAGCAGGTTTTCCCCAATAATTACCGAAACGTTGCCGTTTTGGCGGTTTCCCATTAAAATTATTTCTACCGTGTCGCCATCGGTAGGACTGGATTGCCACTTAGTCCGCACTTTAATCCCCTTTGGACCTCTCCAGGTGAGAACAGTCTAGGAGTTTTCCTCCATAATTCACCCTATCTTCTAGCCTCTTTTGCAGTGATGGTTTCGAGAAGGCTTCTCTCCCTCCATCACCACTCAAGGCAGGCTACACTGTACACAGCTTTGGACCGCATACAGGTTCTATCCCAACCAGTAGTCATTTACTTATCTAGGTAATTCACCACCCAATTGGGTCTCCACGGAACCAGGGTCAACGCCTACATGCCATTGTAGATCGCCCCGAATCCTTAACTCTCAGCACCAACCCCCAACTGGGCGTCAGCAGCCAGCACCAAGAACTTCATCGTTGTGCCCTTAGCGGATTTTTAGGCCCGCCTTCAAAGATAGGAGTATTAACTAGAATACTGCACCACCTACGCTTTTTAGACTATTAAAGTATAGCATATTTTCCAGGCTGTAACAACTTCACCTTACCCCCTTGGGGAAGTATTCTACCCCTAATAATCTCTATTAACTAAGAATTCAGCAAGTATTTTCAGCGCTTCACCTCTAGCTTCAAAAATCTCCACAGCACTCAAGGATTCATTGTATAATTCTTTTACCTTTTTTCTGGCCGGTTCAATCCCATGTATACCTGGATAAGTTGCTTTCTCTTTCCAGGTATCCATACCGGTTTTTTTCCCGATTTTCTCTTCCTCTCCCTCTATATCCAGTATATCATCAATAATTTGAAAAGCCAGGCCGAGACATTCTCCGTACCTGGTCAATCTTCCCAGTTGCTGTTCATCTGCCTCTCCAATTATTCCACCAACTCTAACGGATGCCCTGATCAATGCACCAGTCTTCTTACTGTGAATATAATTCAATATGTTGGCATCTATAGATTTCCCTTCAGATTCCAAGTCCACTACCTGTCCCCCAATCATGCCGGAGGTACCGGAGGCGGAAGCAATTTCCTGCATGACCCTTAGTGTTACCCCGGGTTTATTATAGCAATCTCTAGTAAGTATTTCAAAAGCCAGAGTAAGCAGGGCATCCCCGGCTAATACTGCCAGGGCTTCACCGTAAACCTTGTGATTAGTCAGCTTTCCCCGACGGTAATCATCATCATCCATGGCCGGAAGGTCATCATGGATAAGAGAATAACAGTGAATCATCTCCAATGCACAGGCCGCCGGTAAAAACCGGGACAAATCCTGGTTTAAAAGATCTCCCACGGCCAGGGTTAAAATTGGCCTTATCCTTTTACCCCCAGCGAAAATACTGTATCTCATACTTTCATGAATGATTCCCGGGTATGCTTCCTCCGAGGGAATTACTCTATCTAAAGCTTTATCCACCATCTCTTTTCTTTCTTTCAAATATAACTCTATCTCCATAGGGAACCTCCATACTGTAACCAAATTGGCTTGATTGAACAGGCAAGAGAAATTGTTTCCAGTTATCTTCCATTATACTAATGATAAAAGTGACTGTAAATACCTGTACTGTAATGGTGGTTGTACGGGTTAAAAAGTAAAAGGCCTCCCACTTAAACAGGAGACCTTTTAATATACTTATTTACTTTTATGCGTTTTGTGCTTCACAGCCCATAATGGTATGCTTGCAAAGAACGATGGTGGTTACGGAACCAACTCCACCGGGAACCGGGGAAATCTGCTCTACAACACCTTCTACGGCAGCAGTGTTAACGTCTCCACAGTACTTGCCAGGGTTATCGGGATCTTCGTTGATACCTACATCAACCACGATTTGACCGGCCTTCACATATTTTTCATCTACCATCCTGGCTCTACCCACAGCAGCAATCAGGATATCTGCATCGGCACAGACGGCTTCCAGGTTATCGGTCCTGGAATGACAGATAGTTACGGTAGCATTTTCCCGAAGCAGCAGCATAGCCACAGGCTTTCCAACAACCATGGAACGGCCAAGGACTACAGCTTTTTTACCGCTTAAAGGAATGTTATAAAACTTTAACAGATCCATGCATGCGGTAGGCGTACAGGGAGGGAATCCGGAAACGTCATCGGAGAACACCTTGCCGGCACCTGCCTGAGTCATGCAGTCAACATCTTTTTCCACAGGGATTAAAGCACGGATTTTAGGCTCATCCAACTGCTTGGGCAGAGGGGAGAACATCAAAATCCCGTTAATTTCTTTGTTGTTTGCAACGTCGGTCATGGCTTTTTCAAAAGTAGCCTGATCCACATCTTCGGGATAGGCAAAAACTTCAACTTCAACGCCAATGGCACCTAAAGTCTTTGTAGCTCCCTTTTCATAGTAAAGATCATCGGGGCGCCCACCGGCTCTTACGATACCCAGCTTGGGAGTAAGCCCCTTAGCTTTTAAAGCTTCAACCCTTTTAGTAAGTTCTTCCTTCATTGCATCGGCAACGGCTTTACCTTTTAGCTTCTCAGCCATATTAAAAAACCTCCTTAATTATTTTGTAAGCTTATCAATAACCACCTGAAGAGTTTCATCAGCAATCCTGTTGCCATCTTCCAACAGCCTGTTCATCTCTTCTGAGGTGTTTTTAAACGGATATGTAATATCAAAAAATTGTCCAATAGCCGTGGAAGTTGAAGTGGCGGTTCCACCCCTTTTATGCATAATGGGTATGGCAAACAACCACTACCAAAGCGGGATGTTACCAGCAATGTCATCATACCACAAAAACACTGAGCAGTCTAACAAAAAAAGTGACCAGGAATTCTTTTTGCAGCATCTAACACTATCGGATTTAAAGAAAGCCGTTTAAAGGACGATTTACTAGCTTTTGTACCGCTGTTGGGCTTCAGGCCTTAATGACCATGATGAACCAGGATGTTGAAGCAGTGGCCGGTCCAAAGGGCAAGCATGACCCGAATCGGACGGCCTAGCGCCACGGTTCTCAGGCAACTACTATTCCCACGGGCACGCAACACCTGGCGATAGAACGTCAAAGAGTACGTTCTATCGCTACAGAGCAGGAACTGCCTATTCCGAGCTATGAGGCCTTTGTCAATGATGGTCAACTAATTGAAGCAGCCCTTAACCGGATGCTATACGGCATGTCCGCAAGAAACTATGCTCGGGAATCGATGATTACAGCGATGTTGCAAAGAACATGGGCACTTCTAAAAGTTCTGTCAGCCGGCGGTTTATCGACGCCAGTGAAGCAAAAGCAAAAAAAGTACTCAACCGTCGGTTTGACGATATGCAAATTCCTGTCTTATTGATTGATAATGTAGCTTTTGCGAGATTATACGCTATTTTAGCCATGGGCACCACCAAAGAAGGAGAAAAGCTTATAATGGGTATACGTATTGGCACAACAGAAAATGCCCAGGTATGCCAGGGCCTGCTTGCGGATCTGATAGACCGGGGCCTGGAGCACCAAGACGGCATACTTGCTTTAATCGATGGATCCAAGGCACTTAGAAAAACATTAAAAACGGTTTTTGGAGACAAGGCTTGATGACAATGCAAAAAGATGAAAATTATCATCCCACTCCCAGGGGGTATAATGCTTATTATTTTATAGAGTTTTGAGGGAAAGCCGTTATCTTCATCAATAAAAAAAAAGACCCCCTGTCTAACACAGGAGGTCCTATATTACTATCAACTATATATCAAATACCTGTTTTTTTATGTGGTCTGTTAAGGGAAAGTTATACTTTACCAATCCTTTCCGCACATTCCACGGTGTTGTAAAGAAGCATGGTTACGGTCATGGGGCCAACTCCACCGGGAACGGGAGTGATGTAGGAAGCCTTCTCGGCAATGGCATCATATTCTACATCTCCTACCAGGCGGAAACCACTCTTCTTGGATGCATCGTCAACCCTGTTAACTCCAACGTCAATAACTACAGCACCATCTTTAACCATATCTGCTTTAATAGCTTCCGGTACACCCATGGCGGCTACTAGAATATCAGCCTGCTTGGTGTAATAAGACATATCATGGGCACGTGTATGTACTACCGTACATATTGCATTGGCTCCTTCAGCTTTTTGCATCAACATTGCCGCCAGAGGCTTTCCTACAATGTTGCTTCTTCCGCAAATCACTACGTGCTTACCGGCAGGGTCGTTTCCAGAAACCATCAGCATTTTCTGTACACCATACGCAGTACAGGGAAGTGGGCATTCCTCTCCTCTCAGTAACAGGCCCTGATTAATCGGATGGAAACCGTCTACGTCCTTTTCTGGTGCAATGGCATTAACAACTTTTTCTTCATCAATATGGCCTGGTAAAGGAAGCTGTACAAGAATTCCGCTAAATTTAGGGTCATTATTCATCTTTTCAACCATGTTCAGTACTTCTTCTTCTGAAGTATCTGCTGGCACGCGAATTAATTCATCGTAAATACCTAATTCCTCGCACCCCTGAGATTTACTGGTAACGTAGGATACCGAAGCAGGATCTTCTCCTACGAGAATAACACCTAGACCAGGATGTATACCCTTTCCTTTTAACTCTTCAACCTTTTTTTTAAGCTCTGCTCTAATTTCCGCTGCTACTTCTTTACCAGAAATAACTTTTGCTGTCATTCAAAAACCTCCTTAATTAATTTATTTTATTTAACTTAAGCCCTTCTTTTTGAAGGAACTTTTTAAAACTTTATTGTAAAGTGTTAGTGCTTGTACGCCAAACCTGTAATATATTTCACAACACCTACATTGCACACCAATCCTATTATATCAAAAAAAAAAGTATATTTCAATAATAATTTCAACCTGTATGTGGAAGCGGACCACATCCAGCTTACCCAGGTATTGGGGGACTTACTCCACCATTCAGTTAAATTTACTGAAATCGGTGGTTCTTCCGGGCAAGAAAATCAACACAAGTCCTATCTACCATCTTTGTCATTAATACTTTCTTCCCTTTGCTTTTTATAAATGTATCTTTCTTAAACCTGCCAGGATTTATTATTTTCCTGGTCTTTTTAAACATTGTAAAGTGATTATTATAAGTTCCTTTTAAAAGACTCTAGTGTGTTCAGCATAAACATGGTATCCGTCATCGCTCCCACGTCTCCAGGGGGAGTGATAAAAGCAGCTTTCTGGGAAACTTCCTCAAAATCAACATCTCCCAAAACCCTGTCTCCCACCCGGTTAAGCCCCACATCAATCACCACGGCACCTGGTTTAATCCAATCTTTCTTCACCAGCTGAGGGCGGCCGATAGCCACTACCAACACATCGGCCATCCGACAGATTTCAGAAAGATTAGTTGTACGGGAATGACATGTCGTCACTGTAGCATGCTGCTGCAGAAGGAGTACTGACATAGGCTTTCCCATGATGTTGCTGCGTCCTACCACTACAGCATGTTTTCCATTCAAATCGTAGCTGATAAACTGAAGCAATTTGAAGCAGGCCAGTGGAGCAATGGGAATATAAGTTTCTTCCTCCCCTAAAATCAGGTTTCCCATATTAGCCGGATGAAGGGCATCAACTTCTTTATGATGATCAACAGCCTCTATCACCCTGCGTTCATCCAGGTAATCAGGAAGTGGAAGCTGCACTCGGATGGCATGAATTTCTTTATTATTGTTGTACTTGCCAATGACAGCGATCAATTCTTCCTGGGTGATGGTTGCCGGGAAGTTGTTCACTACAGAATAATAACCCAACTCCTCTGCCATTTTCTCTTTATCTGCGGCACTGGTCCGAGAAACAGGATTGTCCCCTACCAATATAATGGAAAATCCAGGACGTTTTCCTGTATGCTCCCTGATCTCATAGACCTCTTTAACGATTTCATCTCTGATTGCCTTTTCAACAACCGGTCCCCTGATTAGTTCGGCTGTCATTAAAAATTCCCTTCTAAAACGAATTTTATGTATGTCCGTTTATTCCTTATACTTGTGAAAGCAATATCACGGTACCAATTAGTTAATTTCTCCATAACCATAATAAAATCCTTTTTTGTAACCATTAATTTTAAATTTTTTCCAAACATATTTATAGTTTGTTCAACTTTTCCCATTTCTTGAATCCATAATAAGAAACCCCTACAGCATTGTCCGAAGACAACTCAGGGGAGGCAAAAACCAGCCGAACATCAGAAATACTATCTTCCAGCTGCTGCCTGATAAACCTGTTGGAACTTACTCCTCCGGCTATAATTACCACCTTCATTCCTGTGTCCTTGACTCCCTGGTTAAGTACAGCAGCCAGAGAACTGGCAGCACAAATTTCTACCCCCCTGGCCAGGTCTGCAGGTTCCTTAATGCTGTCCAGCAGCCTCTCCACGTGAGAAAGGGGGCCTGAATAACTGGTATGACATCCCTTAACTGAAACCGGGACCGGTATTGGAGTTCTGCTCTTTAGCGCCAGCTTTTCCAAATACGGCCCACAGGGAAAAGGCAGCCCTAATTTCACCCCAATTCGGTCAATAAACTGTCCTAAGGGAAGGTCGGAACTCCCCCCTATTGTTTCTACAGACATCGTTAGCCCTTCTCTATGTACTTTTATTAATTCTGTGGTTCCCCCGGATATATGAAGGGCCAGAAAGTTCTTCGGCAGTTCATCTAATGAAAAAAGCACTGACCAGATGTGCCCCTCCTGATGAGTGGTTGGGAAAAAGGGGGTTCCAATCAGACGGGAAAAACTCCGGGAGAAACTTTCGCCAACTTTAAATACCGGCATATATGATTTTTCAACCGGCCGGGGTTTTATGCTGGCTGAAAAACAAACCACATTTTTACCATGGATTTTTTCTTCCACTCTACTCATAAGCAGGGGGATATTTTGCATATGCTGAAACACAGCTTTGGACTGTCTTAAGCCCTTCTCCCCGTCTTTCACCTGCAGCTGCAATCTCTCATCAATCACTAATTCCCCTTTCAGATTAATCACCGCCAGGGAAGTGGTATACCCGCTGGTATCCATACCGATGGAATACAAATCATATCACCAGCCTTAATCCTTAGTTCTAATCTTTCGAAATTAAACAAACCCTACCTTTTTCATTCTTCAATGGCCAGTTCTTTTAAAATGCTATCGAGAATACCGTTAATAAATTTTGCTGATTCCTCACCCTTATAGATTTTGGCCAGTTCAATAGCTTCATTTACAGAAACCACCGGGGGGATATCTTCTTCAAACTTAATCTCATACACTGCAAGCCGTAAAAGGCTTCGGTCAACCCCTGAAATACGAAGGATATTCCACTTATGAAGAAATTT
>PWJM01000088.1 GCA_003560915.1 Syntrophomonadaceae bacterium | reverse complement strand
TTCAATTTCAAATAACGAAACCTTCGTCTTCAAGTTTATCACCTCAATTCTTATACCCTATTATTTTCTCTCTGGAGAGAACTAATATACGGTGAACTGAAGGAAACAAACTCGAATCTTTGTAAAAATTAAGTATACTGTCCCCTTAATTCGCCCTTAATTCGGGGGACAGTATACTTAATTCCTAATAATTTCTGCCCGGGCTAACTCATCACAGCGGTTATTGTAAACATTGTCTGCATGGCCTTTTACCTTTACAAACTTTACCCTGTGCTTTTCCGTCAGCGTCAGAAGCTCTTCCCACAGATCTTTATTTTCCACCGGTTTTTTTTGGGAAGTCTTCCAGCCGTTTTTCTGCCAGCGGTCCAACCAGCCCTGGTTAAAGGCATTCACCAGGTAAGCGCTGTCGCTGTATAAAGATACTTCACAGGGATACTTAAGAGCTTTTAGCGCTTCCACCGCCGCTTTCATCTCCATCCGCTGATTGGTGGTTTGGGACTCTCCCCCGGAAATCTCTTTCTTTTTGTCCCCGTACATCATTACTGCTGCCCAACCACCGGGACCAGGATTACCGGAACAGGCTCCATCGGTATATATTTCCACTATTTTTTTCATTATCTCCTCTACACCCCCTGGAGCTTAACACTTCTTTTTCACAAAGTTAAGACTCCCAAATATTATAATACAAAAGCTAATCCACACCTTAATAGGGACTATAAATTGAAAGGTTTAATGTATTTTGGGTAAGTATACCATGATTCCTTTAAATTTTCTATAGAGCTTCTATCAGTTTGATTTCTTATTAGACTCCATTCAATATTTGGCCCCCATGCAGTAAAGAAATAGCAGCATCGGAACAATGAAAATAAGGCAGCACAACCGTCCCCCTGTCTTCCCTGACTTCTGAAATTCCCTTGTTAAATTTAATTGCTCAAAACTGCAATAAATGTTAGTATATCAGTAACTATTTTTGTGCATCGGCTTTTATAAACTTTTCAACTGGAGGAAATAATGACAACTGTTATCCAACTTGGCTACGGGAAAAATAAATATCCTTTGGCCTTAAAAGAAAACTTTAAAGTAATCACCCCTCCCCCCCATACTGCTCCAAAGGACTCAGGCGCTATTGTTCAGGAAGCACTGAGAAATCCGGTGGAGTCAAAACCGCTGAAACAACTCCCCTCCGCAGGAGATAAAGTTGTAATCGTGGTGTCAGATTCCACACGAATCACCCGAAGCGAAATCTTTGTGCCCTTGATATTGAAGGAATTAAACACTTCCGGGATACCCGACAGGGACATCACCATTCTCTTTGGTACCGGAATGCACAAGGAAATGAGCCTTAAGGAAAAACAAATGGTATTGGGAGAGGAAATCTTAAGTCGGGTAGAAGTACTCTGCCATGATGCCGGCAGTAAAGAAGATATGGTATCCATGGGAGTAACTTCCCGGGGAACCCCGGTGGAATTTAACCGGCTTTATGTGGAGGCGGACTTGAGGATTATTACCGGGGCGGTAGTGCATCACTACTTTGCCGGCTATGGAGGGGGGCGCAAGGCCCTGCTGCCGGGTATCTCCTCCCGGGAGACTATTTTAGCCAATCACCGGCTGGTCTTCGACCCGGACCGGGAAACCGGGGTGCACCCCCGGGTGGCTCCAGGTTTTCTGGAGGGAAATCCTATCCATGAAGATATGATAGAAGCGGCCGCTTTTGCCCCTCCCTATTTCATGCTGAACGTGGTTTTGGATATGAAGGGGAATATCCAGGAAGCGGTGGGAGGGGATTATCTGAAGGCTCATATTCTCGGGTGCCAAAAAGCAGATGATATTTTTTCTGTGCCCCTTCTACGAAAAGCCGACCTGGTAGTAGTCAGCTGCGGCGGGTATCCCAAGGATATCAATATGATTCAAATTCAAAAAACTCTTTTCAACGCATCCCTGGCCGTAAAAGAGGGGGGGAATATCATTCTTCTGGCGGAATGTGCTGGAGGCATGGGGTCGGAACATTTTCTAAACTGGTTTTCTTACCCTTCTCCGGAAGCTGCGGAAAAACGGCTCAGGCAGAACTTTGAGCTGAACGGGTTCACCGCCCTTTCAGTAATGAGAATAGCCCGGAGAAGCCCTGTAATCATGGTGTCGGAACTACCTGAGGATATTGTTCGGAAAATGGGTTTTACCCCTGCGGACAGCCTGGAACAGGCCATGAATATAGTAGAAACAGATCTTAAACAGGTATATATTCTTCCCTTCGGCAGCGTAACGTTTCCCTGGTTTGAATAAACTGCGTTAACAATGCAGCTTATGAAGAAAATATTGACGGATTCTTATTCATATTAAAAAGCTCGCAATTATTTTGGCGAGCTTTCTAATGAAGTAGGAGTATGTGTGAAAACAATACTAAACAAAAAATCACTTTATTAAGTAATAACAGTACTCCAGATCCTCATAACCGATTTGCTGTAAATTTTTCAACAGTTCCTCCCGAGACTGCAGGTTTACCTGGGCATGGTAATCCCCCAGCGCAGTCTGGCATACAATACGGCTGGCATGGGACTGACTGTTGCGGGTTACAAAATCCACAATTTCTTGAACCATCTGCTGCTGCTGTTCCATGATACCCTCCTTATAACTGTTAATTTTTTTATATCTTTTAAGTACGCCAAGAGGTAACGCTTTAATTTCCACAGCAAGCCGACAAATTTTTCAGCTGGCGTTTTTCTATAACTAGTAATTTATCCTATAATTTTTAATATTTAAACAAACTTTCGGCCAACATATATTTCCCAAACCTATCTTGTTACTATTTAGATTCAAGGAATGCTTTTCCGGAACAAAACATATTACGAACATTTTATTTTTCCACCAATAACTGTATTTAAACATAAATACATTAAAAATATTATATAAGATAATATATTTTATCCAGGCCAAAGTGCTGTCTCTTACCAGGCAAAGTAGGCTAAGAGGCGGAAGGATTCTTACCTTCGGTGTTAAATCGTAATAAATTCTCTAATACCTTCCAAAGTCTTTTCTCCAATTCCAGTAACCCGGGTGATTTCTTCTACAGATTTAAAGGGGCCATTTTTTTCCCGGTCCTGTATTATAGCCCCGGCCTTGGCAGGCCCGATTCCCGGCAGCGTTTCCAGGTCTGACTGGGTCGCTGTATTAATATTTATTTTTTGAGTTTGATTTCCCTGGAGAAGCGCCGGAGGAATTTCCTCTCCCTCCCGGGGAATATATATCTGCTGCCCATCGTATATCCTGGCCGCCAAATTAACGGCATCTCTCAGGGCATCCTCTGAAAAACCCCCTGCTTTTTCCACCGCCTCTAAAACCCTATCCCCCTCCAGCAGAGTAAATACCCCAGGGCTTTTAACCGCTCCTACAATATGGATTACCAAAGGTTCCTTTGACTCTTCCAGGGCTCCCTCCTCGTTACTATCTTTCATCCTTCCATCCTCTATTGTTCCCCCTTCAGCTGTTAAGCCCACATCTGTCTGAAATGTAAAGTAGTCTGCCTTTCCTGCCTGCCAGCCGGATACCAATCGATATCCCACACCGCAAACAATCAATAAAACCAGTACAAATATTAAAATATTATCCTTCCATTTAAAATCCTTCATGTATATTCACCCGCTTCACCTTAATTATTAATTTTGTAATTATTTCCCCTTTTTTCTTTATATTTCCTTCCGGGAATAAATAATTTATTATTTTTTTTTATATAAAGAGCTCCAGGTGCTTGATAAATAATTTACACGGGAGACCCTGCTGAAGACGAAACTGTATTGAGCAATATTCTAACCACAGGACAGAGGTTAAAAGTAAGTTGATGACTAACCCTTGACTTTACTCAAACACTCAAAAAGGTACCGGGGGAGCTTGAAAGAAATTCTCTCCCGGTACCTTTTTCGTTAAAAGTAACCTGACTGTGTGATGTACTCCCCCCACCTAAGAGGTCGGGGCTCCTTAGGATGTATCAGCTATCGCCAATTTGTATACCAAACTATCACCATCCGCCCAACGGTTCTTTTGTCTTATGATGAACTTTTTATATTTCCTTCAATTCCTATCACTATGTTTTCCAACTGGGCATTGGATCCCGCCTCTGACAGGGCCTTCTCCACCAGGCCCTGGAGGCCTGCACAGCAGGGAATTCCAATGTTCACCACAGTCACTTTTTTATAATCATAATTCTTGAAAATCTCTACCAATTTTTTTCGATAAAGCGAAGTATCATCCAATTTGGGGCAGCCAATGAGCAGGGGTTTATCCCGTAAGAAACGACGATGAAAATCGGCAAAGGTAAAGGGGACACAGTCGGCAGCGACCAACAGGTTAGGTTTCTTGAGAAAAGAAGACTCTGGAGAGACCAGCTTCAACTTGACCGGCCAATGAGAAAGTTCCGAAGCAATGACTGTCTCTTCTCCCTCTATGACTCCCTCATCCTTCTTTTCCCGGGTAATTTCTCCGCTGAGGGCCGCACAGGCAGGACAGCCCCCGCCATCATGTTCGTGGGAGTCCCCAGTTCCAGGCATAGGCTCAGCCGCCTTATTGGGGTTAAAAGCTGTATCCAAAAGGCTTTCATGAGATTGTTCTTCTCCATGTCCATGGCAGGCACATGGTTCCTGAGATTTCTGGGTTCTTTCTGACGCTTCTAAGTGGCAGGCACAGGCTGTTTCTGAGGCATTGGTGTCATGCTCCGCCCCCTTTGGTTCTATGGCCTTCAGGTATTCTTCTACCGCCTCTTCATCAAAGGGCTGTGCCTCCCGCTCTTCAATGCTGATAGCCCCCTGGGGACATTCTCCCAGGCAGACCCCCAGGCCGTCACAGTATATCTCGCTCACTAACCTGGCCTTTCCATCAATAATTTGAAGAGCCCCTTCCGCACAGGCCGGGACACACAGTCCGCAGCCATCACATAAATCCTCATTAATTTTGATAATATCTCTTTTAATCTGCTCTCCCATTAATTTTACCTCCTTTTGGTACTTCATACTTAATTACTTAGTAGCTTAGTAATATTTTATATGATTCCTCTCCTGCTGTCAACACGTATGGAAAAAATAAGTGCACTCTGGCAATATTTACAGAGTAGGGAAACCATTTTCATGGCTTCCCCCTCATCAATACACAAAGAATGCGGCTGCCCGTCGCAAAAAAAGACCCCCTTTAAAAGGGGTCCGTCCATAGATACAGCCGGTAATTTCTTTAACAACAAAGACTCTACCGGCTGCAGCCTAAATTATGTTCTATAACAATTATTTTACCACCAGGTTCACTAATTTATTGGGAACGGCTATTTCTTTGACGATGCTCTTCCCCTCCAGATAACCCTGGATTTTAGGAAGGTCCCTGGCGGCACTAACCATATCATCACCGGCGCAGTTCATAGGGATTTTCAGCTTATCCCTGACTTTTCCGTTTATCTGCACCACTATTTCCACTTCCGCTACTTGAAGAGCCTCCGGGTCATATTCCGGCCAGCTTTGAAGATGTACGCTTTCCTCTTCTCCCAGGATATTCCAAAGCTCTTCGCAGATATGGGGTGCAAAGGGAGCCAGAAGGGTAATCAGTTGTTTTACTGCAGCGGTAAACAGGTACCGGTTAACTTCCTGCTCCTGCGTTTTGTCCAGATAATGATAAATAGCATTCACCAGTTCCATGATGGCACTAATGGCCGTATTGAAGTTAAACCTCTCCCCTACATCATCGGTGACTTTTTTGATGGTGGTATGCAGTATATGATACAGGTCCTTCTCTATGCCGCTCAGTTCCCGGGGATTAATGAAGGTATCACCGGAAAAAATCAAATTCTGATGTTCGTAAACCAACCTCCAAACCCGGCGCAGGAAACGGAAGGATCCCTCTACCCCCTGGTCATTCCAGTCCAGGTCCTTCTCCGGAGGAGCGGCAAACAGGATAAACAGCCTTCCGGTATCCGCTCCATACTTGTTGATAATCTCGTTGGGCGACACCACATTTCCCTTGGATTTGGCCATTTTGGCCCCGTCCTTATAGACCATCCCCTGAGCCAGAAGACGGGAAAAAGGCTCCGTGGCTTCTACCAGTCCGGCATCGTACATTACCTTGGTAAAAAAACGGGCATACATCAGATGCAGAATAGCATGTTCAATTCCCCCGATATACTGGTCTACAGGCATCCAGTAATTTACCGGTTCCTTGTCAAAGGGAAGCTCTTCGCTTTTCGGACTGGTATAGCGAAGGAAGTACCAGGAGGAACATACAAAGGTATCCA
>PWJM01000160.1 GCA_003560915.1 Syntrophomonadaceae bacterium | reverse complement strand
TAAAAATCTTAACTGCAGAGACCGTAACTCCTGCCATTTCTTCAATATAATTTTTAACGCTTTCTTGAACCTGTTGGCTGACTTCAGGAATTTCATAGTCTGAAACAACCACAGCTTTAATAAAAATACTGAGGTTTCCATTCCTGAAAATAATTTGAGGTTCCAGCTCTTTAATTCCTTCAATATCTTTTGAAGCTCTCAATACCATGCTTTCCAATGCTGTAAAAGAAACCATGTAGTCCCCCTGGGATGTGCTTCCGGTAATCAGCCTTTCCGTTTCCTTAGGTTTAAAGCTCTTTGATAACAGCCAGAGACTGATTAATAGGACAAACAGAGCGATCAATGCTCCGTACAAGTTTCCATAAAGAAAATTAATGTAAAAATCTATCTGATCAAAGGGCCAGATGGAAAAAGCAAGCCCCATGAAAAGAATGGCGGTAAGAAAAAGGACGATAGAGAATAACAGGTAGATTAATCTTTCCCTAAGCTGCAAATTAAAAACCCCCTTATTACCAGCAGCCCCCTGAATTAATATTTCAGGGGGCTCTTAATACTATTACTCAGCAGCCTCGTAGTCTTCTTCTTCTTCAATGTCTTTATCGTCTGCAAACCTTACTCCCTGAACGTGAACATTCACATAACTGACATTTAGTCCGGTCATATTTTCAACAGCCTGTTTTGTTTTTTCCTGAACTTCTTTGGCTACTTCATGAATTTTTGTACCGTAGTTGGCTATGATGAATAAATCAATAAAAGTTTCATTCTCTTCTATTTTCACTTTTACACCCTTGGAAAGGTTCTTTCTGCCCAACATTTCTGCGAAGCCTCCGGCGATGCCTCCGCTCATACCGGCTACACCTTCCACTTCAGTGCTGGCCAACCCAGCTATAATAGCTACTACCTCATCAGCTATACGAACTGAACCAAGCTCATTTATTTCCTGATTTTTTTCTTCAGACACATTATCACCTCCGTGTTTTAAACTTGTCTATGATTAATCATACCAGAAATTACCCTTGATTTCAAATGTATTATATGTATTAACTAATTTAATATGTTTCATGAGATGAAATATTTAGCTTTTTTAATAACTTTATTTTATTTATAAGGGATTTAATTATATAATGGTAGATAACTAGATAGTTATGATATTAAAGAATTTGAAGGAGACCGCTACCCTATGAATTACCTGAAAGAAACTGCCCTGGAAGTGATTTATGCCGTGCTGCCTATCACCATTGTAGTTATTATTCTTCAGTATACCTTGATTTTTCTGCCCACAGAGCTTTTTGTCAGGTACCTGTTAGGAACAATTATGGTTACCCTGGGTTTAATATTTTTTTTAATGGGGGTACATATAGGGTTACTACCGGTGGGAGAGTTCATTGGTTCAGCCCTACCTAAAACTGGCAAAATATCACTGGTAGTATTCTTTGGTTTCCTCCTGGGTTTTGTGGTTACGGTAGCAGAACCAGACGTCAGGGTCCTGGCCATACAGGTGGACCTGGTATCCGGCGGAGAGATTTCTAAATATCTGCTGATTTATACCGTTGCCCTGGGAGTGGCTATTTTTGTAGGACTGGCTATGTTTCGTATTATATACGACATTCCTATCAAGTATCTTTTGATGGCTGGTTACGGACTAATCTTTTTGGTGGCTGCCTTTACCCCCAGCCATTTTATCCCAATTTCTTTTGACGCAGGGGGGGTTACCACCGGGCCTATGACGGTGCCATTCATACTGGCTTTGGGAGTCGGTGTCGCTTCGGTTCTTCGGGGGAAAACTGCATCCTCAGACGGGTTTGGGCTGGTTGCTCTAGCCTCCATTGGCCCTGTTTTGGCAGTTTTACTCCTGGGGGTGGTTTACGGATGATTTTGGATGTTCTGGAAGGTTTAAACCATGTTTTATTAGAGGTAGCCCTGGCTCTTTTGCCATTGATATTTTTGTTTATTTTCTTTCAGATTGTTTTTTTAAAGCTTCCCATTGAAAAAGTAGTCACAATACTAAAGGGCATAATTCTAACGTTCCTTGGACTTACACTCTTTTTACAGGGGGTTCACATCGGATTTCTTCCCGCAGGTGAAAAAATGGGAATTATTCTTGGAGGGTTACCTTTCCGGTGGATTTTGATTCCCCTGGGCTTTGTCCTGGGCTTTGTAGCTACATTTGCTGAACCCGCAGTAAGAGTATTAAACTATGAGGTGGAGAAGGTATCCAGTGGGTATATATCTCAAAAAATTATGCTCTTTACGCTTTCTATCGGAGTAGGCACTTCCATTGCCCTTTCTATGGTAAGGATAATGTTTTCAATTCCTCTATGGTATTTTGTTATACCCGGATATGCGTTGGCTCTTTTGCTGACCCATTATTCAAACAGTACGTTCATTTCTATAGCCTTTGACTCAGGGGGCGTGGCCACCGGGCCTATGACCGTAACCTTTGTGTTATCCCTGGCTATTGGGGTAGCTTCAGCTGTAGGGAAAGGAGATCCTTTGCTGGACGGTTTCGGAATGATTACACTGGTAGCGTTAGCTCCCATTCTTTCCGTTTTAATTTTAGGGCTTTTGCTTGCCAGGAAGGAGGAGGAAAATGTGTACAAATCTGAAGAACAAGCATAAACTCCTGGTTACCATCGTAAAAAAGGGAATGGCATCAAAAGTGGTAAAAGCCTCCAAAGAAGCTGGTGCAGAGGGAGGTACTATTATGATGGGCAGAGGTACCGGAATTCATGAAATAAAAAAAGTATTCAGCATCCCGGTTGATCCGGAAAAAGAAGTAATCTTTACACTGATCCTGGAGGAACAGCTGGAACAAGTAATGAGAGCGGTAATCGCTGTTTCCAGGCTGGACCAACCGGGGCACGGCATTGCCTTTGTCCTGGATGTCAGTAGAATTATTGGTTGTGTTCATAAGATAAAGGGTAGTGAGAGATAATAAATTTTTATCAAGGAGGGTAGACATGCAGGGTGAAATTAATTACGATCTAATAGTAACCATAGTCAATAAAGGAAAATCTGAAAAAGTAGTAGATGCCTCCAGGAATGCTGGTGCGGAAGGGGGAACTATTCTATTTGGTCGAGGGACCGGGATCCACGAAAAGGCCAAATTGTTCGGCATAACTATTGAACCGGAAAAAGAAATTATACTGACCTTAATTAACCGACAAATCACTGACCAGGTGGTGGAGGCTATTACCCGGGAGGTAAGTCTTAACGTACCAGGGAAGGGGATTGCCTTTGTCCTGGAGGTGGAAAAGATTGCGGGAATCTGCCATGTGCTTAACAAAATGGTCGGTGAAAAGATTGATGAATTGAACGGGTCAGATAATAAATAATGGAATAAATAGTTTTGAGCGATTTAACTTCGCCATTATATAGTGCTCATGCAAATTTTTATAATATAGGCCTTAAACATTTGAGTTTTTGTAAGGAGTTTAATCTCATGAGTGAACTGCGCAAGGTATGGATTGTAGTATGGTTTCTGGTAATACTTATAACTTTTAGTACGCTGGGGTTTATGCTGATTGAAGGGTTAAGTTTATTGGAAGCTATTTACATGACTGTAATCACTATTTCTACGGTGGGCTTTAGAGAAGTTGTGGATCTGTCACCTCAGGGAAAAGTATTTACTGTTTTTGTAATTCTAGCGGGACTGGGGACGGCTGCCTATGCCCTCAGCAGCATCACTTCATTTGTGGTGGAGGGCGAATTTAAAGATTTAGTGCGGAGGGGTAGAATGGAAAGAAGAATTGCTGAACTTGAAAACCATTATATTATCTGTGGTGCGGGGAAAACCGGACAGCACGTGGTGGCCAGATTCGAAAAAAGCAGTGTGCCTTTTGTGGTTATCGAAAAAAGTGAAGAAAGGTTTGAAGAACTGCTGGAGAAGAATATCCTGGCCATCCATGGAGATGCTACCCAGGATGAAATTTTACTCAAAGCACAGATTGACAAGGCAAAAGGCCTTATTTCAGCCCTCTCCACGGACGCGGAGAATGTTTTTACCGTTTTAACGGCTAGAACGCTGGAGGAAAATTTGTATATCGTAGCCAGGGCCATTGATGAAAAGGCCAGTGAGAAGTTAAAGAAGGCAGGAGCCGACAATACGGTTTCTCCTAATGAAATAGGGGGTCAGCGCATGGCTTCACTGGTTCTCAGGCCTGCGGTAGTTTCTTTTTTGGATGTAATGACCCGGGCGGGAGATGTTGTGCTGGATTTGGAAGAAGTTCGTGTATGCCACGGTTCTCCCATCATTGGAGAGACCTTAGAACAAGCTTCTATTCCTGAAAAAACCGGGCTGGTGATTATGGCTATAGACAATGTACAGGACAACTCCCAAAAGTTGCTGCTGAACCCCAGGCCCGACTATATCCTAAAAGAGGGAGACCGCATGGTGGTTCTAGGACAGGTTGATCAGATTAACAAACTCAGGGAAATATCCTGTGACCAGGCGAGCTTTTAATAACAAAATAAGAATAAGTAGATTTAAGCAATATTAACTGAAAGTTATGAATATTAACAAAATTATTAAAATTATTACTTGTTTCATATTTCATTTATAAATTGAATGTGTTATAATACCAGTAAGTATATGCATCGGTTCTCATAATCTATTCCAAAATAATTTGATTAATGATGAAAGGAGGTTTTAATTCGGTTTCTACATAAATATAACAGGTAAGAAATTGATACGATCTTAATAAATATATGATGAGTAATAAATATTAGGAGGTATAAATATGAAAAATATTTTAGCACCGGTAGATGGATCTCAGAACTCTTTTGAAGCCCTAATGAGCGCAAAGGATATGGCTGAAAAGTTTGGAGGAAGGCTTATAATCGTAAATGTTCAAAAGCCTGCTTCCTTTGATACTTCTGAACCCGTTCCCGATTATGATTTAGACCCTGAGGCCCTAAAGAGAAGAGGAACACAAGTTTTGGATAAAGCAGAAGAGATGGTTAAAGGGACCACTGCAGAAGTAAAAACTCTCTTTACCGTAGGTGACCCGGCAGAACAAATTCTTTATTTGGTAGATAAAGAAGGAGCGGATATGGTGGTTATGGGCTCCCACGGACTTTCCGGTGTAAGAAGATTCTTAATTGGAAGCGTTTCTAACAAGGTGCTCCAGCATTCGCCTAAACCTGTAATGGTTATTAAATAGATATATTCAAATAAATTAAAACCCCCGAAGGCGGTTTCGGGGGTTTTAATTTTTGTATTTTTTTATGGTATAATTAACACTAATATTTATTACTCGAGGAGATTTCCATGGAAGAGTTAAAACATATCCATATGCTTTCCGAACAAATTGGGCCCAGGGGGCCTACCAAAAGGAACGAGCTGCTGGCTGCCCATTATATAAGAGAAGTATTTGAGAAATTGGGGTTAGGGGTGGAAGTTCAAAGCTTTACTTCTGTGAAATTATTTACCTGGACATTTGGCATTATTTATCTTTTATTTTTCTTGTGCTTGTTTGTATTTCTTTACAGCCAGTTTCTTGCCTTCTTGCTGTGTTTATTTGGAATGTACATTTATATAAAAGAAGTGAATACCAAAGATATCATCAGTAAATATATGCCAGGAGGAAGCAGCCAAAATGTCTTGGCGAAGGTAAAAGCTCAAAAATATCCTGTAAAAAATCTCATCTTTACAGCTCACTATGATTCCTGTAAGGCAGGTATCTTATTTCATCCGGATAACGTAAAGAATTTTAAAATTACGTTTCAATTAAACTATATTTCTATGGTAATGATCACTTTTTTATATGGACTATCCACCATTCTGGCAAATTATAATATTCCAATAATTTTTCTTTGGTACTCTGCTATTCCCTTTACTATCATTCTTTCAGTTTCCCTGCTGGCATTGATACAACAGCAAATATGGGGGAAATATACTCCGGGGGCCAACAGTAACGCTTCAGGGGTAAGCGTACTACTGGAGTTGGCCAGGGATATTTCCTGCAGCCCCCCGGACTTTGTGGAGACCTGGTTTTTAGCCACGGGGTGTAAAGAGGCTGGAAACACAGGGATGATAAAATTTTTAGAACATTATAAATTAAAAAAAGAAGATACCTTGATTATTAATATAGATAGTATAGGCATAGGTAATTTAAAGTTCACTCTAAAAGAGGGTATGTTTAAACAATACCCTTCTGACGATAAACTTTTAAAAATGGCTCGGCTTTCTGCTGAAGAAAATCCTAAATTAAAGGTAACGGGGGATACATATAATCTTCTTGCAACGGACGCTGCTGCTGCCCTGGCCCGGGGTTATAAAGCCATGACCTTGATAGCACTGGATAAGGATGGGCAAATTCCAAATTGGAATTGGGAGACAGATACCTTTAACCGTATTGAAAAGGAAAATTTAAAAACAG
>PWJM01000067.1 GCA_003560915.1 Syntrophomonadaceae bacterium | reverse complement strand
TTTTGTCCGGCAAAAGACTACGACTGTTCATATTCCTGTCTCAACTGCAAGGCCCGGCTGGGCAGGCTAATTTACAAGAGTATGGACAAATGTCTGGAGATGATTGATTGAATAATCATTCCGCACTTGAAAAAAGTGCTGTTTTATCTTTTAAAGGCTAAAAATATTGAAAAAAGTGATATAATATTGAGTGAATCTGTATTTTTCATAAAAAAGTTACTATCGGGTTGAGGAGGGAAAAACTTGTCTAATTTAACACCTGTAACGGAGAATTTTTACGTGTTTAAAAGTTTTTATTGGGCAATGAACTCAGGAATATTGCTGGATGAAAAAGGCTGGGCGCTTATTGATCCCGGCTATTCTCCTGCGGAGTTGAAAGAAATTGAGTTATTTTTAAAGGAACGTGGGGAGCCTTCTCAGAGTTATCTTATTTACACACACTCTGATTTTGACCATATTGTAGGGGGGCAGCAGTTTCCTTCGGCCAAGGGGATTGCCCAGGAGAGTTTTCTTCGCTGTTTTAAGGAAGAACAGGAGCATTATTTAAAGGAAGCGGATGAAGACCAGGGGATTGTACGGGTAGATTTTTGTTTTCCTTCCCCGGAAATAACCTTTAAAGAAAATCTTGAAATATCCTTCAAAGACGAAAAAATAGGTTTTTATGCTGCTCCGGGGCATACCCGGGACTCCCTGTTCGTGGTATTGAAAAATAAGGGAGTGCTTTTGTCCGGAGATACGCTTTCTGACCAGGAATTTCCCTTGATCCACCACAGTGCCCAACAATATAAAGAAACCTTACAGTTGGCCGGGTCTTTGATGGAACAATTTGATATAAATTACCTGGTGCCGGGACACGGAAACTGGACTGACAGCAGGAAGGAAATAAAAAGTAGAGTTGATCAGGATATAGATTACCTGGACAACCTCCTGGAAAATGTAAGAGATTTCTATTACCAGGGGCTGGCCACTGCTGAAATCCTGTCGTTTTTAAAAGAAGTAAGATACAAGGGAGATTACATCGGTGGGGATTTGATGCCGGTACATGTAAGAAACATTGAAAAAGTAATTCAAGAAGTAGGGGATAATTTGTAAATTTGCAAACCAGTTAATGCCCGGCTTGTTTTTTAAAAAACCGGGCATTGTATAACCTCTTTTTTAAAAATTTAACTATGGGAGGGATGAAGTTTATTGTATTTAACTTGTTTTCTTTAGAACAGACCTTGAATGAAAGGGAAAACATGCCTGGCGATGAAAAAAAGAACAATCATCAGCCCTAACAGCCATGCCCCGTATTTAATTGCCTGAGAAACAACGTCTCTTTCTCGGACATCATCTCTTGATTCCATATTAACCACCTCATTTTTTTAATAGTATTTCCTCATGTGAAAATTTTAATCGTAGAAGGTTTCTAAAAAAGCAGCGGTATATGAGGAGTAGAGTTGCAAATAATAAATACCAATAATAAATTTAAACTTTTACTTTAGGGGTGGCTGTTTTGGAGATACTGATTTTCATTGTGGGCCTGGTTTTTATCGCTGCGGCCACGGTAAAAAACCCAGAGGCAAAATTTCACATTGAACCCTGGGAGCTTACAGACGGTGGGCCTCCGCCCGATGGAATTCCTTCCATCGATAAACCAATATTTTTAAGAATTGAAAAAGTAGAGGAATGGTTAAGTAACAGGGACCCTGTAATAGTTTTAAGAGGGACACAACAGGTAAAAGCTTACCCACTACAAATACTGATTTGGCATGAAATTGTTAACGATTATTTGGACGGAAATGCGGTATCTGTAACCTACAGCGCTATCTCCAACAGTACAGCAGCCATGTACAGGCAGGCACGGGACAGGACTCTGGAGTTCGGAACCACGGGAAAACTTTATAAAGGTACTTCGGTGTTCTATGACCGTCAGACCAGGTCCTATTGGCTGCATTATTCTGGGGACTGTATAAAAGGAAGGTTAGCAGGATATCAGCTGGAACTGCTGCCGGTTATCTTAACTTCCTTTCGGGAGTTTAAAAGATCGTATCCCCAGGGGAGGGTACTTTCTAGATATACGGGATATCGGAGGAAATACGGCAGGAATCCTTATGTTGGGTACGGACGCCCTGATGAACGCCCTTTACTTTTTTTAGGGGAACTGGATAACAGGATTCTTCCCAAGGAAAAAGTAATCGGAATTTCTTATCACCATAATACGATGGCTTACCCGTATTCCTTGTTTCTTGGTCATAACAGGCAGGTTATCCATGATGAACCTGGGGGAATGGAAATTGTTGTTTTTTTTGCCCGGGGCACTAATTCTCCTCTGGATACGGCATCTATCTCTTTTGCCAGGGATATCGGTTCGGCTGGAGTTTTTTCTCCCTATGTGGATGGGGTACGATTGAACTTTTATGCTGCAAAAGATGGTTTTCTAGATAGAGAAACTGGAAGCACATGGTCCTTATTAGGAAAATGCTTACAAGGAAATTATAAGGGCAGAGAGCTGAAGGTAATTAAACATCACGATACATTTTGGTTTGCCTGGTCTACTTTTTTTCCAGAAACACAAGTTTATACAGCAGAACTGGTACACTATTGAGCCTACCCATGGCTAGAGACAGCATAAAAAAAGGGTTCAAATATGGTAAGTGTATTGTTCTTTTGAACCAAATATGTAATGAAAGGGAGACCAATGGAGAACATTGCCTGGGTTTTATTAGTAAGTATGGTTGGTGGTGTGGCTATCCTGCTATGGTTTTTATATAAACCGGAGAAAAAATGTCCCCAATGCGAGAGGCCCCTAAGCAAATTTGACAGGAGCCGTCGCAATCAAGGGATATTAAATGATTGTAACAGCTGTGGGTGTCCGGGGGAGAACTCAAAGGAAGGCAATGCTGTATGATTAAATAATGAAAATAAATAGAGCAGTCTTTTAAAACTGCTCTAAGAGTATAACAAGTAGATTCAAACGGTTTTTATTTCTTTACTCAATTAGCTTTGGATAAAGCCTCGTTAACCGCTCCAATAAGAGCATTGGAGCTGGCCGTTGCACCGGAAACCACATCAATTCCGTCGGTGGATTGCGCTTCAATTATTTTGGGAATAAGCTCATCAATGGCTGTATCTCCAAGACCCTCGGTTTCATTTTGTTCCACTACTTCGATGTTCACAATTTTATCGCCATCCAGGGTTACTTCAACGATTACCGGGCCCCAACCCCCTTCTGCTTCACCGGTATAGACTTCTTTTTCCGATGGTGCAGCTTGCTCCTCTTCATTAACATCATTTTCATCACTTACACCATTCTCCGAAGGCGGGGTAGGTCCTCCGCAGCCCACTGCCAGTAAACCGATTAAAAGGATAGACAGCAAGAAAACTAACATCTTACTCAACTTCATTTCTTTAACTCCCTTCTTTTTGGATGAATATTTTATCTATTTAAGGTTTCTATAAAACATATAACAATTCCTGTAATGTTAATGAAATATAGAGATATGTTTAGAAAAATAAACATGGTAATACTTTAAAAATAAAAGGGATAATGATGTAATTATTGAACATAATTACTGTGGGAATAAACAGCTGCCCCTGGTTTTTTGAAAAACAAAAAAAGAAATGTTGTAGAAACCTCTAATAATAAGGGAGGGGAATTTTTGGAAGGAGTAAGTGTACATATTTATGTTTACGGTCTAGTTCAAGGCGTGTATTTTAGACAGAGTTTAAAGAAAATGGCTTTAAAGCAAAATGTATTTGGATGGACACGAAATCTGGCTGATGGAAGGGTAGAAGCAGTACTGCAGGGAAGAAAAGAGGATGTGGAAAAGGTTATTGCCTGGTCAAAGCAGGGCCCGTCCAGGGCCCGGGTGAAAAAGGTACAGGAAGAATGGGACTTTGCAGCCCCCAAATATGAAAAATTCAATATTATTAGTTAAGGGGAGCTGAACCAGCTCCCCTAATTTTTTTATCAGCCTCCGCCGCTGCAGCCATTGAGCAGTATAAATAAGCTGGCCAGCAAAAGTAAAGACAAATAGAGTAGTTTATTCTTCATTTATAACAACCCTCCCTGATTATAAATATTTATATTTTTGATTCATTAATAAATGTGAAACAGTTATTTCCCTTCAATTAATGATTCCACTTCTTTTTCTTTAAAGCCTGCCGCCAGGCCAAAACCGTCTGAAAAAAGTGGCCTGGTCATAATCTTAGGGTTAGTTAAAATAAGTTGGGCAGCTTCATCATCTGAAAGATTGGTTAGGTCAATTTTAAGGCTTTTAAAGCATTTGCTGTTTTTATTAACCAGGTTTTTGACAGTCATGCTGCCCAGATTGGCCAGCTCCACCAATTCATCCTCTGAAAGAGGGGTTTTTAAAATATCCCGATATTCAAAATCAATTTCTTTTTCCAAAAGCCACGCTTTTGCTTTTTGACAGGTTTTTCAAGCAGGAAAGCAGTAAAAAGTAATCACTGAATAACTCCTCCTTAAGTAATAAGATAGTATTAACTAAATTATATACGACGGAGGGACAGTCTGCAAAGGAAAATGATTCTCAAGAGAAAACAAATTGTAATAAAGTCTATTACGAAAAAACAAGAAGCACTTTTTCCTTACTAAAATAAAAAATAAAATTATCATTGTTAAATTTTAGAAACTGCAGGGATGTGTATTGAGAATAATAATCGTACACAGCAAAAAACCCGCCAAATTAACAGCCGGGTTTTTTGCAATTCAGCAGATATGTTGAAATTTTTGTTAGACCCTTTCATCAAGAGGAATGAAAGAGCTTTTTTCAATAATGCTTTTGTAAGCCGGGCGGATTAACTTTCCGCTGTTGACCAGTTCCTCTATGCGATGAGCACACCAGCCGGCTACCCGGGACATGGCAAAAATGGGTGTATACAGCTCAATGGGAATATTCAGCATTCTGTACACAAAGCCGGAGTAGAAATCAACGTTGGCAACAATAGTCCGAACATCCTTATTGACCTCAGAAAAGATTTGAGGAGCTAATCTTTCAACGGAGCAGTAAAGGTTAAATTCCTCCTCCAGATTTTTTTCTTTGGCCAATTCCTCGGCTTTTTCCTTCAGCAGAATGGCTCTGGGGTCAGAAAGTGTATAAACGGCGTGTCCGATACCGTAGAGCAAACCGGTACGGTCAAAAGCCTCTTTCCTCATAATCTTTGCCATATATTCCTCCAGCTCCTGGTCGTTATTCCAATTTTTTATGTTTTGCTTTATATCCTCCATCATTTGTGTTACCTTAATGTTGGCTCCTCCGTGCCTGGGCCCTCTAAGGGAACCTACTGCTGCGGCAATGGCTGAATAAGTATCTGTGTCTGTAGAGGTAACTACCCGGGCTGTGAAGGTAGAGTTGTTTCCACCACCGTGTTCTGCATGAAGCACCAGACACAAGTCTAAAACCTCCGCCTCTAATTCGGAGTATTGGTTGTCGGCCCGAATAAGATGAAGGAAATTTTCAGAAGTGGATAATTCTGGTTGAGGATTATGAATGAACAGGCTCTGCTGGTCATAAAAATGTACTTTAGCCTGGTATCCGTAAGCGGACATGGTGGGGAACTCGGCAATCAGCTCAATGGATTGTCTCAAGACGTTGGCCAGGCTGTTATCATCGGGGTTGCTGTCATAGGAATAACAGGTAAGTACATTTCTTCCCAGCTTGTTCATGATATCACTGCTGGGAGCTTTCAAAATCATGTCTTCTGTGAAACCGTCGGGCAAAGTTCTGTTCATACCCAACATTTCCTTAAACTGATCCAACTGTTTCTTGGTGGGCAGCTTCCCAAAAAGAAGAAGGTAACATACTTCCTCAAAACCATGTCTTTTTTCCTTCTGGTATCCATTAACTAAATCAGTAATTTCAATTCCTCGGTAGAAAAGACGTCCTTCCATGGGAATTTTTTCACCTTTATCATTCTGAGTATAGGCCTGAACCTCACCAACTTTTGAAAATCCAATTAATACTCCGGTACCATCCACATTTCTCAGGCCTTGTTTTGCCCCGCTGTCCTTGTATAGTTCAGGGTCAATCCAGTTGTTTTGATGCGCCAGTGAGGATAATTCTTTAAAAAATACTTCGTCTGCGACAAAAATATCATGTTTTGAATTCAAATTTTCGTCCTCCTTTTAGCAAAAAAATTTGTATAAAATCTTTGTGTACAATCTATTTCAGGAGGATTACCTCCATCAAAAACAGATACAAACAAAAAATCTAAAATTACATACTATATTCCCATTATACCATTTTTATGAGTCTGATAACATAATAAATTTATGGAGGGAAAATTTTTTGTTTAATAAAACCTAATTTTAAATTATTAAAAAATTATGAAAATATTAAAAATTATTAACTTAAGAAAATTAGCAGGAAATAACAATTATTTAGTATAAATATGTTATATAGAAAAGGAGGGATATAATGAATAATTA
>PWJM01000001.1 GCA_003560915.1 Syntrophomonadaceae bacterium | reverse complement strand
TGAATGGAGTAAGAAAAAATAAAGCAGCCATTATCTGGCAGGGTGAGCCGGAAGATGATGTAAAAGTATACACCTACCAGCAGCTGCACTATGAAGTAAGCCGTTTTGCCAATGTATTGAAAAAGAACGGAGTTAAAAAAGGCGACAGAGTGGCTATTTACCTGGGCATGATTCCCCAACTAGCTATTTCCATGCTGGCCTGCGCTCGAATCGGCGCCATTCACAGCATCGTTTTCGGTGGTTTCAGCTCTGATTCCATTAAGGACCGGGTTCTGGATGCCCAATGTAAAGTAATTGTTACCGCCGACTGCAGCCTCAGAGCCGGCAAAGTAGTTCCCCTGAAAGGCAATGTTGATGCTGCAGTAGCCCAGTGCGACTGTGTGGAAAAGGTAATCGTTTTCCAGAGGGGCGATGGCAATGTAAACATGACAGATAAAGATGTATGGTGGCATGATGAAGTTGAGACTGTAGATCTGGACTGCCCCCCCGAAGAAATGGACAGCGAAGATCCTCTGTTCATTCTTTACACCAGCGGCAGCACCGGAAAACCCAAAGGTGTGGTTCACTGCAGCGCCGGGTATCTCCTGTATGCCATGCAGACTTTTAAATATATTTTTGATATCCACGAAGAGGACACCTGGTGGTGCACCGCAGACATCGGGTGGATTACCGGACACACTTATATTGCCTACGGACCTTTAGCTTTAGGGGCAACCACCATTATGTTTGAAGGGGTTCCCAGCTATCCAGCCCCCGACCGGTTCTGGCAGATTGTAGAGAAGTTTAAAGTAACCCAGTTCTACACAGCACCTACCGCTCTGAGGGCCATGATTAAGGACGGCGATAAGTGGCCTCTGGGTAGAGACCTGAGCACATTGAAAGTTTTGGGTTCCGTGGGTGAGCCCATTAACCCTGAAGTGTGGAAATGGTACTATAAAGTAATCGGAAAAGAAAAGTGTCCCATCGTGGATACCTGGTGGCAGACTGAGACCGGTGGAATCCTTGTTACCGGTTTACCGGGTGTTGTCAACCAGAAGCCTGGTTCTGCTTCCCTCCCCTTCTTTGGAGTGGAGCCTGCTATAGTAGACGGCGAAGCTAAAGATGTGCCCGATAATGAAGCAGGTTACCTGGTAATTAAGAAAGCCTGGCCTGCCATAGCCAGGACCGTTTTTGGAGACCATGAGCGTTTCCGTCAGACTTATTTTGATATGCTGCCCGGACTGTACCTGACCGGCGACAAGGCCCGCAGGGACGATGACGGTTACTTCTGGCTCATGGGCCGGATTGACGATGTTATCAACGTATCCGGACACAGAATGGGTACTGCAGAGGTGGAAAGCGCACTGGTCAGCAATCCAGCTGTTGCTGAAGCTGCCGTGGTAGGTTATCCCCATGATATCAAGGGTGAGGGCATTTTCGCCTACTGTATCTTGAAGGATGGCTTTGAGCCCAGCGACGATCTTAAGAAGGAGCTGAGGACTCACGTCCGCACCGTAATCGGGCCTATCGCTACTCCAGACTTTATCATTCTGACCCCCGGACTGCCCAAGACCCGGAGCGGTAAGATTATGAGAAGGATCCTTAGGAAAGTGGCCAGCGGAGAATTTGAGGCCATTGGTGATACTACTACCCTGGCGGATCCCTCTGTAGTAGATGCAATCGTAGACCTGAGAAAAGAATTAGGCTAATTACAAATAGTATGTGATGCTTATGCTTATCTTAGAAATCCTGGCTGTAACAGCCAGGATTTCTTTTTTTTGAGAGGAGAATAATAAAAAAAGAAGAATATAAAACTTCAGAAGGGTTTATACATGAGGGAGGCTTCGGAAATGTCAAAAGGGGCAAAAGTACCGGTAAGGAAACTTAAAAAGATCTGCAGCGAAGAGATATTTAAATTTGAATCTACGGAGGAGGTAACTCCCTTCGAAGGAATCATCGGCCAGGAAAGAGCTGTAAAGGCCATGGAGTTCGGATTAAAGGTAAAGAACCACGGATATAATATTTTTATGACCGGGGTAACCGGGACCGGAAAATTTAGTTATGCCCAGAACTGTGTGCAGAGTATTGCCTCCCAAGAGCCTGTCCCTGATGATTGGTGTTATGTTTACAATTTTGAAAATGCCAGCCAGCCCAAAGCCATAAATTTTCCTGCGGGACAGGGAAAATTATTTTGTGAAGATATGGAAGAACTTTTAGAAGACTTAAAAGAGGAAATACCCAAGGCTTTTGAAGGTGAGGGATACGAAAAGGAAAAGGCAGAAATTATTACGGACTTTCAGCAGCAGCGGAATCAATTAATGGACGAATTGAGTAAGGCTGCCCAGGAAAAGGACTTTGCCTTAAAAAGGACACCTACGGGGTATATTACCATACCTGTGGTTGAAGGGGAGCAGCTGAGCCAGGAGGATTTCGAAAAACTGGAGCCAGAGGTAAGGGAAGGCCTTGAAAAAAAGATGAATGAAGTACAGATGAAGGCCATGGAGGTCACCCGGAAAATTCTCAACGTAGAAAAGGAGATTAAAGAAAAGCTGAAACAGCTGGAGCAAAGGGTTGGGCTTTTTGCGGTGGGTCACTTGATAGATTCTCTAAAGGAAAAATATATGGCGCACGAAAAAGCCGGGTATTACCTGGAGGCAGTTAAGAATGATGTTTTAGAACATTTGGAAGATTTTCGGGCGGGGGAGGAAGAACAGCAGATTCCTTTCCCCTGGGTAAAGAAAGCAAAATTATCAGAAGAAAAATACAGTGTAAATTTACTTATAGACCACAGTGAAAGCACCGGTGCACCGGTAGTGATTGAAACCAACCCCACCTTTTATAACCTGGTGGGGAAATTGGAGTATGAGAGTCAGTTTGGAATGGTAGTTACTGATTTTACCATGATTAAGCCCGGCTCCCTGCATCTGGCCAATGGAGGATATCTTATTATTCATGCCATGGACCTTTTGACAAATTTTCATTCCTGGGACGTTCTAAAAAGGGTAATAAAAAATAAGGAACTTAAAATAGAAAACCTGCAGGAACAAATAGGGCTGGTGGCGTTCTCTACCCTAAGGCCTGAGGCGATTCCAATCCATGTTAAGGTAGTGGTGATTGGCAATCCATACCTCTATCGGATTCTATACCATCATGATGAAGATTTCCGAAAGCTGTTTAAAATAAAGGCCGATTTTGATACAGAAATGGAAAGAACTACAGAAAACCAGCATTTAATGGCAGGGTTTATCCGCTGTCTCTGTGAAAAAGCGGGGTTAAAACATTTTACCCGTTCGGCAGTGGGGAAGGTGGTGGAATTTAGTTCCCGCCTGGCAGGGCATCAGGAAAAACTAACCACCCGCTTCAGCGATTTAATAGAAATCCTTCACGAAGCAGACGGTTGGGCGGCAATTGAAAATGCTGATTTGATTACTGCAGATCATGTAAAAAAGGCTTATGACGAAAAGGTTTATCGCTCCAACAAACTGGAGAAAAAGATACAGGAACTATTTAAAGAAGGTACTTACCTGATAGATCTACAGGGGAAGAAGGTAGGGCAGGTGAATGCTCTTTCCGTAATTGGACTGGGAGATTATATGTTCGGCAAGCCGAACCGGATTACGGTGGCTACTCATCTGGGAAGGAGAGGGGTTGTAAATATAGAGCGGGAAGTGAAAATGAGCGGGAAAATACATAACAAGGGTGTACTGATTCTGGAGGGGTATTTAGCAGCCAAATATGCCCAGGAAATTCCTCTGACTCTGTCTGCTACCCTGACTTTTGAACAGCTTTACGAAGGGGTGGAGGGGGACAGTGCCTCCAGCACTGAACTCTATGCCCTGCTTTCCAGTTTATCAGGGTTACCCCTGAGGCAGGACATTGCTGTAACCGGTTCTGTAAATCAAATGGGAGAGATTCAGCCCATAGGCGGAGTGAATGAAAAAATTGAAGGGTTTTTTGCTGTTTGTCGGATGATGGGCCTTACCGGAACCCAGGGGGTTATGATTCCCCATCAGAATGTGGCCAACCTTATGCTCTCTGACGAAGTAATTGAAGCGGTGGGAAACAAACAGTTTCATATTTATGCCGTTAATAGTATAGACCAGGGAATTGAGATATTAACCGGAGTTCCCGCCGGGGAATTGAATACAGATGGCACATACATGGAAAACACTGTGAACTTCCTGGTGGACAAAAAATTGAGGCAGTACAATAAAGCCATTACCAGGCAGAGCAGGGATATTCAAAACGTAGAAAATAAAGAAAAAGAGGGAGAGGCTTAAAGAAAAATTATATGGAAAATCACTTGATTACCGTAGAAGAAATTATTATGCAAAATGAACCCCCTTTTTTTCTGGTGGATGTAAGGTCTCCACTGGAGTTTGAAGATGCTAATATTCCTGGTGCCGTTAATATTCCCCTTTTCAATGAAGAGGAAAGGGCACAGGTAGGAATTACTTATAAAGAGAAAGGCCTTATGGAAGCAAAGTTGAAAGGGATCGAGATCGTTTCTCCTAAACTTTACTTCATGGTTCAGCAGGTGATGGAGAAATCCAAAGGATCCCCGGTGGTTTTTTACTGCTGGCGGGGAGGCATGCGGAGCAAAATCATGGTTAAAATATTTGGGTTTTTGGGCCTTACGGTTTTTCAGTTGCAGGGTGGGTACAAAGCATACCGTCGTTTTATACATAAACAGTTAACTGATTATGATATAAAGCCAAAATTAATTGTTTTAAATGGTTTGACGGGAACAGGAAAAACGGAAATTATTAAAAAATTAGCACAGCATTGGCCGGTGATTGACCTGGAGGATCTGGCAGGCCACAGGGGTTCTGTGTTTGGAAACCTCGGGCTGAAGGCACCCAGGAGCCAAAAAAATTTTGAAGCCCTGTTATGGCAAAGGCTGAACCGGTTTAAGGAGGAGCCTTTTATTATTGTTGAAGGGGAAGGGAGGCGTATAGGCCCTCTGTATCTTCCTTCTTTTATGGTTGAGGGAATTCAAAACGGGATTCACATACTTCTCCAGGTTTCCCTGGAAACCCGGACAGAACGAATATTGAAGGAATATGCTTCGTTGGATCAAGAGGTAATTATTCGGGAGACTGAGGGGCCTATAAAGTTTCTGGAAAGGAACTTGGGGAAGGAAAAAGTCCAGACCCTTTTGGAACGGTTGTACTGTAGAGATTTTTATGAAGTAGTGAAAATTCTTTGTCGGGATCATTATGACCGAAAATATGCCGATTCAAAAATAGGAAATAATGTATTTCACTTATTAGTGGATGCAGAAGATTATCAGCGGGCGGTAATGAAGATTGACGATTTTTTGAAAAAACTTTTATCAAAGGAACAAACAATAAAGGTGTAACGGAGGCGCGCCATGAGCCAGTACGGAAAACTTGCTAAAGTGTATGATTACCTGATGTCCGGGATCGATTATGATGAGTGGGCCGACTATATTCTCTCCATAGTCGATAAATTTGGAGCAAAGCCCAAGGTTATCTTGGACCTGGCCTGCGGCACAGGAAATTCTTCATTATCCCTGGCTAAAAAAGGATATCCGGTGATTGGGGTGGACCTTTCTCCGGAAATGTTGGAGGTGGCCCGAAACAAAGCGGCTGCGGAAAATATTAAGGTAGACTTTTTTGAGCAGGATATGCGGCAGCTGCAGCTGCAGGTTCCCTATGGGATAGACATGGTGGTAGCTTATCAGGACGGACTTAATTATATGCTGGAAGATGCAGATTTATTGAAAGTATTAGAAAGAGTTTACCAGGAGTTAAACTCCGGAGGGTTATTTATATTCGACATTAATTCGGTGGACAAACTACCCTCCTCCGGGGGGGAAACAACCTTCTATGATGAAGACCGAATGACCTTGATTTGGGAATCATCCTATGACAGCCAGGCGGATATCTGGGAAATCATCCTGACGGGTTTTCTAAAAAGAGATAACGGCTATTATGAAAAGTTTCAAGAAACCCACCGGGAGAAGTACCACACCCGGGAAAAAGTTGTGGAGTACCTGGAAAAGACAGGTTATGAAATTCTTGCCGTTTACAATGCTTTTACAATGGATGAGGGCACTAACTCCGATAAAAGGCTTTATTACGCAGCTCGAAAAGGGGGAGCAGTAAAGTGAACGTGGTTCTGGTGGAACCGGAAATCCCTCAAAATGTAGGGAATATTGCCCGGACCTGTGTCTTGACCGGTACCCCTCTGCATCTGGTGAGGCCGCTGGGTTTTTCCCTGGAAGACCGTTATTTAAAAAGGGCAGGGTTGGATTACTGGCCTTATCTTTCGCTTTACCTGTACGATAGTTTTGAAGAATTTGAGATAAAACATGGAGGAGAGAGATTCATGCCCTCCACTATCCGGGGCAAAAATTTTTATCATCTGATGTATTATCAGAAGGAAGATTTTTTACTGTTTGGCAAAGAAACCAAAGGGTTGGATCCGGATATCATTGCACGATATAAAGATAATTCTATACGAGTCCCTATGACAGGCCCGCCCAGATCTTTAAATCTCTCCAACACTGTGGCGGTTGTGCTCTATGAAGCCTTAAGGCAGCAGGGATTTCCCGGATTGAAATAAGAAAAACTTAACAGGCCGCCGGCTGAATGGGATAAAGTAATTGTGCCGGCAGAAGAGATTATGCCGCAAAAGGTGAAAAAACCATAAAGAATAAAGGAAAATTCACAGGGTAAAATAGTTTTAATAAACAGGAGGAATAATTGATGCGGCATTTTGCTCTGAGGATTACAATATTTATAGCCATACTGATATTATTTAGTATGTTTACCGGTTGTATGCCCCGGGCACAGGAGGAAAGCCGGACAGAGGACCTGGACCAGCAGGAACGGCAGCTGGTAATGGAAGACCGTTGGCCCGAGGGCTGTAATTCCTGCCACAAGGTAGACGATAAGGACCGGACTATAGCTACATATACCAACCAGAGGGTTGTAGGGCACCCCATTGTTGATTCCAAAGATATTGAGGATTGTATGGATTGCCACAGGCCGGGGGATGACCGTTTTGCCCGAAGCCTTCATCTTTCTCATATGAACAGCCGGGTTTATACGGAGGTCTTTGGGGGAGGTTGTATTGGTTGTCATCAGATGAACGATCGGGGCCATGTTTTTATAAAGGGGCTGGAGGATTAAAGGGAAATGCTTGGTGAAAGTAGAATACTATAGGTTAAATATGAAGAAAATGGAGGGGTGAAAGTTTGAATATTTATGACCATATTCACGCCTTGGCCAATGCTCTTAAAAATTCTGATGAGTTAAAGGAGTTTAAGGAGGCCAAAGAAAAATTGGAGGCTGACAAAGAAGCAAAGGAGATGTTTCTAGACTTCAGAAAGTATCAGTTTGAACTCCAGAAGGATCAATTGGAAGGGAAGCAGATAGAGAAAGAAAGAGGAGAACGGTTAAGAGCCATGTATGAAGCCGTAAGCTTAAATAATACCGTCAGGGAATATCTGATAGCGGAAACCCGTTTTGGCAAGATTATGTCGGATGTCAGCAAAATACTGGGAGAGGCCGTAGGCTTAGATGAACTGGAGGAAATGAACGGAAGCAGCTAAAAGTTAACAGCAGCTGAGGAATTAGCTGCTGTTTTTAATACAATTGTTATATTCCTGGTTATAAAGGTTAATGACAACTTTAAGGGTAGCAGCAATGGGTATGGCCAGGATTATTCCCAGTACCCCCATCAGTTTGGCACCGATTAATATGGACACAATGATAGTAAAGGGTTTCACATCTACGGCTTTCCCCAAAAGGAGCGGTGTAAGGAGGAAGGCATCTAAAGCCTGGATAAAGACGTAAAAGACCATGATTACCAGAGTACCTGGAGTGTCCGGTGAAAGGCTGATTAATATTGCCGGCACTGCCGCAATATAAGGGCCGATGTAGTATATAATATTCATAATTCCCGCAAAAACCCCGAGAATAAAATAAAAGGGCATTCCCAGGAAAAACAGGCCCAAACCGGATAATAAGCCCACGAAACTGCAGCGAAGAATATTGCCCCGCAGGTATTGACCTACTTTATCATCCAAAACCATTAGAACTCTACTTGCTTCCTGCCGGTAAGAATGGGGGATGGCCCCGATAATACCCCGGCGTATTTTCCTCAAGTCTTTTAAAAGGTAGAAAACTAAAAATAGAATGATAAAGATTTCGGTAATTCGGGAAAAGAAGGCAAAGGTTAAAGTGGTAGCCTGGTTCAACAGCTGCTGCAGGTTGCCCGGGGCCTGTCGGATTAAGGTTTCTAAGACCTCTTCGAATTGAGGGTTTTGAATCATATGAATGAATTCAAAAACAGCGGGCTCTATTAATTGAATATAATTAGGCAGCAGTTGGGTCAACTGGACAATTTCATCAATGATAATGGGCATTACCAGGTAAAACATCAATGCTACGAAAGCAAGTAAGGCCAGATAAACCAGCCCTACAGACAACCAATGAGGGACTTTTCTATTCACCAGAAAGGTTACAGCCGGGCTGATGGCATACACCACCAGGACACTGATAAAAACCAGGTTAATAACCCATATTATTTCTCTAACAAACCATATAGCCCCGGCCAGGATAAAAACAGTTAGAATCACCTTTAAAGCAAGCTTGTACTGTTGGTCCATTTTGTCAGCCTCCATGAGGTTGATGTTTGCTGCCTTGAATCATATCCGGCAGCCTGCAAGAACATTTATTTTACAGCCACATTCATTATAATACATATCTTCATTAAAGGCAAAAGCATTGTTTAAACGCCATTCTTTTATCTATCTGAAAGTGCAGGTGGGGGAGGGTCACGATGAAAATGGACTAATTTGCATCCAGTTCAGGCAGGTATTCTGCTTCCAGGTGGAAGAGGATTTCTCTGGCTATAACTATTGACCTTACTTTAATCAGGAAATTTTTTTCTTCTAGCTGTACAATTCGCTGGTCCAGAAGCTTATAAGCCAGTGCAGGATTTATTTCACCGATTTCCTGCCCAATAAGCCCTTTTACAATTTCCCTGATTTCTTTTTTCAATTCCAATTGTGTAAAAGAGTTTTTTTGATCATTTTCCGGGTAAAAATATAATTTTACATCGCTGACGAGTTGAGAATTTTGTGATTCCCAATGTTCTTCAGTTTTATTTAATAGTTCCAGAGTGTCATATAATTCTATTCTCCACTTTTCTTTTTCATAATACAGGCGATTCATTTCCTTTCCTACTAAAGCCTGCATAAGGAAGGCCCCTAACAGGACTCCCAGAAAAAAATAAGCAAATTTCTGCTTCAACTTAATCTCCTCCTGTGAGCATTACAATTAATAGATATCCCAGCTGGGCACCGTAGAAAGCGCTGAGGATAAATAAGAACTGCTTTACCAGACTGCTGAGCTGTCCATCAAGAAAACCGATTTCTATGGCTCTTATGGCTACAAAAGTCCCTCCAATAGCTGAAACAATTGCCCATATTTTTAGTTTTTCCGCTAAATCTAACATAATTTTCAGGGGGGGGTCTTGGCAAAAGACAGCTCCTAAAGAACCGATAAAAGCCCCGCCCAGGATAACTCCTAGAGCAATAAAAAAGTTATAGATCAGGGTGTGAATGAACTTTTCCATAGAGCACCTCCCCACGAAAATTTCCTTTTGTATATGTTATTTATAAAAATTTGTTCTTATTCCAGGCCTATCTAAAGATATACAATGAAACTGTATCCAAAATTAGCATGGAATCATGGTATACTATAAATGTGCAATTTTTTCCCCAAAATATATGCAGCAGGCCGAAACTATCTGTTTCTGTTAAAGCCTGCGGGAATTTACAGCCAACTTCAATGTATTTTGTGAAAGAAGTTCAGTGAAAAATGATAAGTTTAGAAAGCAGAAGGGCAAATAGAGTTTCACCATGTGCATCGAAGGTAGGGAAAAGCATGAAAAACCATAAAAACATTAAAAACAATAAGAACAATAAGAATGAAAACAGCAGCTTTGAAGGACAGTTTGTACATCTTCATACCCATACAGAATACAGTCTTTTGGATGGAGCATCCCGGGTTAAAGACCTGGTAAAAAAAGCAAAAAAATTTAATAATCCGGCAATAGCCATAACAGATCATGGGGTGATGTACGGGATCATCGATTTTTATAAAGCAGCCAAAAAGGAAGGGATAAAACCCATTATAGGTTGTGAGGTTTACGTGGCATCCCGAACCCGTTTCGATCGGGTGCCCCGGGTAGACGATAATTCTTTTCACCTGGTGCTGCTGGCTAAGAATCAACAGGGATACAGAAATTTGATGAAAGTGGTAAGCAAAGGGTTCTTGGAAGGTTTTTATTATAAGCCCAGAGTGGATTTTCAACTCCTGCAGGAGAATGCAGAGGGACTAATTGCTCTCAGTGGATGCCTCGCCGGGGAGGTGGCGCAGCTAATTCTTAAGGATAAAATCTCTGAAGCAGAAGAACTGGCCTGTGGGTACCGGGAAATCTTTGGGCCCGAGAATTACTACTTGGAAGTCCAGGACCATTTTATCCCTGAGCAAAAAAAAGTAAATCGGGCTCTGGTTCAAATCAGTGAAAGAACGGGAATCCCTTTGGTGGCTTCTAATGACAGCCATTACTTAGCCCGGGAAGCCGCCCCCGTACATGATGTTCTCCTTTGTGTCCAGACGGGAAAAACCATTGATGATCAGGACAGGATGAGGTTTCAGGGGAATGAATTTTTCTTAAAATCCCCCTCAGAAATGTATGCTCTTTTTTCAGATTATCCGGAAGCTCTGGAGAATACTCTGGTTATAGCCGAGCAGTGTAATGTGGATTTTGACTTCAGCCAGACCCACCTGCCTTATTACCAGATCCCAGAAGGCTATGACCATAATGCATACTTAAAGAAAATTTGTAATGAAGGGCTAAGAAAGAGGTTTACTGAGATTACTCCTGAACTGGAAAGCCGCCTGGACTATGAACTGGGAGTAATTTTAGAGATGGGATATGCCAGTTATTTTTTGATTGTCTGGGATTTTGTGAAATATGCTCATGAAAACAATATACTGGTAGGTCCGGGAAGAGGGTCGGCTGCAGGAAGCCTGGTGGCTTACTGTCTTTTTATAACCGACATAGACCCCTTAAAATACGGCTTGCTGTTTGAACGTTTTTTAAATCCCGAGAGAGTCAGCATGCCGGATATTGATATCGATTTCTGTTATGAGCTGCGGGAAAAAGTGATGGACTATGTGGTAGAAAAGTACGGAGAGGATAAAGTGGCCCAAATAATCACCTTTGGTACCATGGCCGCCCGGGCAGCGGTGAGAGATGTGGGGAGGGCGCTAAATATCCCTTACCCCGAAGTGGACCGGATTGCCAAGTTGATTCCCTTTGAACCGGGGATGACCATAGAAAAAGCCCTTTGCAATGATGATTTGAAAGAGCTGACCAAAAAGGATGCCAACATAAGAAAATTATTAGAGGTTTCCCGCTCCCTGGAAGGGCTGCCCAGGCATGCTTCAACCCATGCTGCCGGGGTGGTAATATCAAAGGACTCGTTGGTGAACTATGTCCCTCTGCAGAAGACGGCGGATGCCGGTAACGTAACCCAGTTTCCCATGGGAACCCTGGAAGAGCTGGGGCTTTTAAAAATGGACTTCCTGGGATTGAGGACCCTTACAGTTATGCAGGAAGCGTTAGATTCGGTGGAACGCTCTACCGGAAAGAAAGTGCTTTTTTCGGACATTCCCCTGGATGATGATAAAACCTATGGATTACTTTCCCAGGGGAATACCGCAGGAATATTTCAGCTGGAAAGCGCTGGGATGAGGAATATATTAAAAGAATTAAAGCCCAATAAGTTTGAAGATATTATTGCTGTAGTAGCTTTATACCGGCCGGGCCCTATGGAACAGATTCCTACCTTTATTGAAAGCAAACACGGAAAAAAACCTATAAAATATTTACACCCCCGTTTGGAGCCAATTTTGAAAGAAACATACGGAGTTATGGTTTACCAGGAGCAGATTATGCAGGTGGCTGCGGAGATGGCCGGTTTCACTCTGGGTCAGGCGGACCTTTTGAGAAGAGCCATTGGAAAGAAGAAGATGGAAATATTGACGGAACAGAGAGAAATCTTTGTGAAGGGTTGTGTTCATAAGGGGTTTTCTGAAAAACTGGCCAATGAGCTTTATGATTTAATTGTAAAGTTTGCCTCTTACGGTTTTAATAAGTCCCACGCGGCTGCCTATGCCATGATTGCTTATCAGACTGCTTATCTAAAAGCAAACTACCCCCTGGAGTTTATGGCTGCCCTTTTGACCGGAAACATGTCCAATACAGACAAAATTACGGCGTACGTCGATGACTGCCGTCGTCAGGGAATTGAAGTGCTTCCACCGGATGTTAATGTTAGCCTTGCTAACTTTACCGTTTCTGAGGGTAAGATACGTTTTGGTTTGGCGGCGGTTAAGAATGTGGGCTTGAGCTCAATTGAATCTATAATTGAAACCCGCGAGAGGATCGGCCGCTTTAAATCTTTGAGGCATTTCTGCAATGAAGTAGATTTGAGAGTTTGCAACAAAAAAAATGTAGAAAGCCTGATCAAGAGCGGTGCTTTCGATTCTCTGGGAGCGTTTCGCTCACAGCTTATGGCAGTTATGGATGAAACTTTGTGCCGGGCCCAATCCTATCATAAGGAAAGAAAGAACGGCCAGCTTTCCATGTTTGAGCTTTTTTCGGAAGAAGAGGACTGGGACTTGTCCCGAGATGTCCTGCCGGAGCTGGAGGAACTGACCATCAAGGAAAAACTGTCCTTTGAAAAGGAACTTTTAGGCCTGTATATATCCGGGCATCCCCTGGACCAATATAGGGAAACCCTGGAGACCCAGGCGGTATCAATCAATGATTTAAAAGGTTTGAGGGAGCTGGGTAAAGTTACCCTGGGAGGGATTATCCATAACATAAAGCCCCTGGTGACAAAAAAAGGAAAGACCATGGCTTTCTTTACCCTGGAGGATCTGGGGGGAGAAGTGGAAGTGGTAGTTTTCCCTGAACTTTTTGAGCAGAGCCGAGAGGTGCTCAAAAGTGAAAATGTTATAACTTTGACCGGAAAAATTGACAGGAATTCTGAAGATGAGGTTAAAATTATCGGGGAGAAGATGTATTCCCTGAACAAAGTACAGAAACAGCTTTACTTAAAGATTTGTGCCGGTGAAAGCGATTATTTTTATGCTCTGAAGGATATTTTACTTTCCAGGGCGGGAGAAATACCTGTTTACCTGTTTTTTAATGAAAAGAATAAGCTGGTGTTGACCAAAAAAGATTATTGGATCCCGGAAGATGAAAAAATCCTGGGAAGGATTCGAGAGCTTTTAGGAGAGGGCAATGTAGCCTTCAAAGAGGTCGGTTCTTAATTTGTTTTTCAAGGTTGTATGTGATAAAATATATTAACTTTAATATACTGTACTAGTGGAATTTTACAATAATTATTTGTGGGGTGTATAAATTTGCTGAGAGACTTTTTTAAAAAAGCAAAATCTTCTAAATATGCCGTGTTGGACATCCCCGGACGAGCAGTTTCTCCGAAGGATGAAGAAATGATTAAATGTGGAGAATGTGGAGAAGTTATATATTGTAAAGAAGGAGACCTGGAAAAGCATTATAAGGTCTGCAAAAAATGCAATTATCCTCTGAAGTTGACGGCAATGGAGCGGCTTTCCCTGATTCTGGATGCAGGAAGTTTCGTAGAGTACGACTCCAAAATGGAATCCAAAAACCCTTTAAATTTTCCGGAGTATGAAGACAAACTTGTTGCAGCCAGGGAGTCTACCGGACTTAAAGAAGCGGTGGTAACGGGTGAAGGGACCATAGAGAACATTCCATTGGTAATTGGAGTAATGGACCAGTTTTTCATTTCCGCCAGTATGGGTTCAGTGGTAGGGGAGAAGATTACCCGGGCATTAGAAACGGCCGTTGAAAAGAAGCTGCCCATAATTATTTTTTCTGCATCCGGCGGCGCTAGAATGCAGGAAGGGCTGCTTTCCCTGATGCAGATGGCTAAAACCAGTGCGGCAGTTGCAAAATTAAATAGTTCCGGTCAATTATTCATTTCCGTTTTAACCAACCCCACTACCGGGGGAGTAACTGCCAGCTTTGCATCCCTTGGGGACATTATTATCGCTGAACCCCAGGCCTTGATTGGGTTTGCTGGACCCCGAGTAATTGAGCAGACCATCAGGCAAAAACTTCCCACAGGTTTTCAAAGGGCTGAATTTCAACTGCAGCATGGAATGGTCGACATGATTGTGGAAAGGAAAGACCTTCGCAGGACTCTTTCCAGGCTGCTTTTAATGCATAAAAGGGTGTAAGGAGGTAAGGTATGAGCAATAAACTGGAATTTGACAGGCCTATTAATGAACTGGAAGTTAAAATCAATGAATTAAAAATATTTTCTGAAGAAAAAGAGATTTCTTTAGATAAGGAAATTGAAGTTCTGGAAGAGCGGCTTAACCGTCTGAAAAGAGAAATTTATGAAAACCTCAATCCCTGGCAGAAGACACAGATTGCCCGTTATGTGGAAAGGCCTTCCACCATGGATTACATAAAGTATATATTTCAGGATTTTATTGAGCTGCATGGTGACCGGGAGTTTGGCGACGATAAGGCCATGGTGGGAGGCCTGGCTTTTTTGAATAAGAGCCCGGTGACGTTAATAGGCCATCGTAAGGGCAAAGGGATTAAGGAAAATGTTCTGAGAAATTTTGGAATGCCTCATCCTGAAGGGTACAGAAAAGTACTTCGTTTGATGCGGCAGGCGGAAAAGTTTAAGCGGCCTATTATTTCTTTTATTGATACTCCTGGAGCTTTTCCGGGAATTGGAGCAGAGGAAAGGGGACAGGGGAGAGCCATTGCAGAAAATTTAATGGCCCTCAGCTGCTTAAAAACTCCCATCGTGGTGGTAATCTGTGGAGAAGGGGGCAGCGGCGGAGCACTGGCCCTGTCTGTAGGAGATCGAATATGTATGTTGGAGCATGCCGTGTATTCCGTCATATCTCCGGAGGGCTGCGCCAGCATACTATGGAAGGATTCCAATCGTGCCGAAGATGCTGCTTCAGTGCTGAAAATCACCGCTCAGGATTTGTTGGAGTTTGGAATTATCGATGTGATTATTCCTGAACCCCTGGGAGGAGCCCATCGGGACTACCAGTGTACTGCTGAAAATATTAAAGATGTAATTATGAACCAGTTGAAAGAGCTGGACAAAGTGCCTGTGGATGAACTGATAAAGAACCGCTACAATAAATTTAGAAAAATTGGTGAATTTTTAGAGCAAGGCAAATAATAAGGCATAGACAGCCAGCAGGAGGAGTTTGATGAAACGAATCGGCGTACTGACCAGCGGCGGAGATGCTCCGGGCATGAATGCCGCAGTAAGAGCTGTGGTCAGGAAATGTATTTACCATGACGTAGAAGTTTTTGGCATACAAAGGGGTTATTCCGGATTAATTAATGGAGAATTTGAGCAAATGCAGCGGGGTTCCGTGGCTGATATTATTCACCGGGGAGGGACGGTCTTAAGGACAGCCCGATGCCCCGAATTTGTTACCCGGGCAGGGCAGGAAAAAGCCATCAATATGATTCGGAAATTCCAGTTAGACGGGTTAGTCGTAATCGGTGGGGATGGTTCATTTCGTGGAGCCATGGCTTTGGGTAATACGGGAGTTGTTAAGACCGTCGGCCTGCCAGGTACCATTGACAACGATATTGCCTGCACCGATGTGAGTATCGGATTCGATACCGCTATGAACACCATCACTGATGCTATAAATAAGTTAAGGGATACGGCCACTTCCCATGAGAGAGTATTTGTTCTGGAAGTGATGGGCAGGAATTCCGGAGCCCTGGCTTTATATGCAGGGCTGGCCGGCGGGGCCGAATCTATTTTGATTCCTGAAAAAGATTTTGATATCAACCATATCTGCAGCCGCTTGACCCGTGGATATGAGAGAGGCAAACTCCATAGTATTATTTTGGTAGCCGAGGGAGCAGCCAGCGGCATTGCCATCGGCGAAGCTATTAAGAAGTGCACCGGTATGGATACTCGGGTTACCATCCTGGGACACCTGCAGCGGGGGGGTACTCCCACTGCCTTTGATCGTAATATTGCCAGCCGGATGGCTGCCAAAGCTGTGGATCTGCTGATAGAAGGAAGGACAAATTTAATGGTGGGATTGGTGGCTGGTGAGATCACAGGAACGGAACTGACTTATGCCCTCAGCCAGAAAAAGGTTTTAAACGAAGAAATATATGAACTGGCGAAAATTTTGGCCATCTAACTCTGTTAAGGATAACAAGTGATAATTTAGGAGGAAAGCTATTGAGGCGTACAAAAATAGTCTGTACTATCGGCCCGGCCAGTGAATCTTTAAATACTATTTTAAATATGATGCGGGCGGGTATGGATGTGGCTCGTTTAAATTTCTCCCATGGAAACCTGGTGGACCACGAAAAGCGGATCCGAAGGATTCGGGAAGCCTGCCGTAAAACCAGGAGAAATGTGGGTATTCTCATGGATACCCGGGGCCCTGAGATTAGAATCGGAACATTTACCGGAGGCAGGGTTAATTTAGTTAAGGGGAGCAGATTTACCCTAACTACAGAAAAGGTTCCCGGAGATCTGCATCGCGTTTCTGTGACCTACAGAGATATAGTTAAGGATGTGAAGTTCGGAAGCATTGTGCTTTTAGATGATGGCCTGATTAAATTAAAGGTTGTAGAAGTGACCGATAAAGAAGTAAGATGTCTTGTGGAATATGGGGGAGAATTGAGCGACCGTAAAGGAGTAAATATTCCAGGAGTTTCTTTAAATCTTCCTCCCATGTGCAAAAAAGATCAAAACGATATTTTATATGGGATTTCTCAGGATTTGGACTTTGTCGCCGCTTCCTTTATACGAAAAGCTTCCGACGTGTTGGAAATTCGGCGTCTGTTGGAAGAAAATAGTGGTAGGATGCACATTATCTCAAAGATAGAAAATGAAGAAGGCGTCAGAAACATAGATGAAATATTGGAGCTTTCTGATGGAATAATGGTTGCCCGGGGTGATTTGGGCGTAGAGATTCCTGCGGAAGATGTCCCTATTGTACAAAAGATGATTATCAAAAAATGCAATCAGGCGGGGAAGCCGGTGGTTACAGCTACCCAAATGTTGGATTCTATGATCCGCAATCCCAGGCCCACCAGGGCCGAGGCCAGCGATGTAGCTAACGCTATATTTGACGGTACTGACGCCGTCATGCTCTCCGGAGAAACTGCTGTAGGGAGTTATCCAGTGGAGTCCGTGTTGACCATGGATAGAATTGCCTCCAGGACGGAAAGTGCCCTTCAGTATGAGGCAATCCTCAGCAGTTTTGAACCCCTTACGAACAAGACCGTAACAGATGCTATCAGTTATTCTACCTGTCATACAGCGCAGGAATTGGGGGCTACCGCAGTATTAACCTCTACCCAGTCCGGCCATACTGCCCGGATGGTCTCCAAATACAAGCCAAAAGCCCCAATCATTGCGGTGACGCCGAATTATCGTGTGGTGCGGCTTTTAACCCTGACCTGGGGAGTTTATCCTATTTTGTGCGAAGTAACAGAAAACACGGATGAAATGTTTGATACAGCCATTGAAACCTCTCTAAAAGCCCGATTGGTGCAAAACGGAGACCTGGTGGTGATTACGGCTGGTGTTCCCATAGGGGCCGGGACTACCAATCTTTTAAAAGTGCATACCATAGGGCAGGTCATGCTGAAAGGTACGGGAGTTGGCAAGAGAGCTGTAACCGGCAGAGTTTTTAAGGCTTCCAGCACGGAAGAAGCCGCTTTAATCCGGGAGGGTCAAATACTGGTTACCTACGAAACCGATAAGGAATATATGCCTTATCTTCATAAAGCCAGTGCCATTATTGCTGAGGCCGGGGGGATGACTTCCCACACGGCGATAATAGGATTAAGCCTTGATATTCCCGTCATTGTGGGGGCCAAAGATGCCATGAAAATTTTAGAGGACGGAGCGGAAATATCTGTTGATCCAGCCCGGGGTTTAATATATCGGGGTAAAGCAAAAATATTATAGAGGTATGAGGACTGATGGGATGAAATTAAAGGAAACAAAAGTCAGGGTAAGGTATCAAGAAACAGACAAAATGGGAGTGGTATACTACGCAAATTATTTTGTCTGGTTTGAGGTGGGCAGGACGGAATATTTTAGAGGCTTAGGCATGCCATATGGGGAATTCGAAAAGAATGACCTGTACCTTCCTGCGGTGGAGGCTTTCTGTCAGTTCCGGATACCGGCCCGGTATGATGACCTGTTGACTGTAACTACCAAGGTATCTTCTTTTCAGGAAGTAAGAATTACTTTTGAGTATGAGATTAAGAGGGATTCAGATGGAAAAGTGTTGGCGGCAGGGCATACAGAACATGCCTTTGTAAATGAAAAAGGTCGTCCTGTAGTCTTAAAAAAACAAAACCCATTTTTGTGGAAGAGGTTAATGGAAACAACGGAGGAATCGGAAGACTAGGAGGTATATATGGCAAAACTACTACTGCTTTTTACCCTTGGGCCTCTGCTGGAATTGTTTCTCCTGATTGAAGTAGGTAAGCGTATAGGCGCTGCTCCTACCATATTTATTGTGGGGGTTACCGGATTTATGGGTGTCTTTTTAGCCCGAGCTCAGGGATTTTATACAATTTATCGCTTTAGAAACGCAATGGAGAGGGGAGCTTTCCCTACTCAGGAAATATTTGACGGTGCCTGTATTCTGGTGGGAGCGGCCTTTTTATTAACTCCCGGTTTACTTACTGACGCTCTGGGTTTTTCACTATTAATACCCCAAACCCGTTTTTATATTAAAAAGTTTACTCAAAAAATTATAGAAAAGATGATTTTAAGAGGAGATATAAGAATTAGACGCCAATAACTATAATGAATGCTTAAATTTTAAAGGAGGTTAGTAATATGACATCTGGAATAAGGACGGGAATTGTTTATGATGACCGTTTTCTTCTCCATGAGACGGGTATGCATCCGGAAAAAAAGGAAAGGCTGAAATCCATCATGTCTTTCCTGGAGAAAAAGGAAGTTTTAGACAAACTGGAATTAATTGAACCTAGAAAAGCCAGGGTGGAAGAAATAGAATATGCCCATACCAAAAATTATATAGAAGAGATAGAATCCTACTGTGCCAAAGGTTATAATGCCATCGATCTGGACACCATGATCTGCAGTGCCAGCTATGAGGTAGCCCTGCTGTCCGCTGGAGGGGCCATTACCGCCGTGGACAAGGTTATGAGCGGAGAACTGGATCATGTTTTTTCCTTCGGACGCCCTCCCGGACACCACGCTGAGCCCAATCGGGGCATGGGGTTTTGTCTTTTTAATAATGTGGCGGTCGCCGCTTACCATGCGATGAAGGTATACAACGTGGAGCGAATATTAATCCTTGACTGGGATGTTCACCATGGCAATGGAACACAGGTCATGTTCTATCATGATCCCAGGGTACTGTTTTTTTCCACCCACCAGAGCCCCGCTTACCCGGGAACCGGATCTTTTAACGAAATTGGAGCGGGTAAAGGGGAAGGGTATACAGTAAATGTCCCTCTACCTCCGGGTTCAGGGGATGCCGATTATGAGTACATATTTCAGGAACTGTTGAAACCCTTATGTGACCAGTTTAAACCTCAGCTAATCATGGTTTCCTCCGGTCACGATGCCCATGAGAACGATCCCCTGGCAGGCATGGCCCTTTCCTCCCAGGCGTACGGAATGATGGCCAAAATAGTTAAAGAGATTGCTGAACAATATTGTGAAGGTAAAATCGTCCTCATGTTGGAAGGAGGGTATAATCTGGACGCACTGGCTGAAGCAGTGTTTAACGTTCTGGATACCCTGGCTGGATGGGGAATGAGTTCTCCTGAAAAAAAGGAAGGGGTCCTTTTGAGGCAGAACTCTAAAAATGCGGTAGAAATGCAGAAGGAAAGGTTAAAGGAATTCTGGCCCGCATTATAAGAAAAAAACTAAAATAATAAAAAACAAAACAAGACAAGGGGACGGTTCTCCTGTCTTGTTTTTTATATTGTGGAAATTTCCCCTCCCCTTCTTCCTGATTTACATCACAGGGAGCTTATTCATCACCAGTCCGGTGCCCAGTTTGGGGTAGAAGAAAGTAGATTTTTGGGGCATCCGTTCACCACCCCCGGCTACGGCAGTAAGTTCATCTACTTTGGTTGGGTTCAATAAAAAGGCCATCTGGTAAGAGCCACTGTCCACCATCTCCAGGGCGGCAAGCTCGTCCCTTTCATAGGAGAGGTGGGTTTCTCGTTCCCTCTGGTCATTTAGGATATGTAAATGCTTTTCAAAAATCAATATCTGTAAAACAGATACATCCAGGCCTTTCCAGTCCTGCGAGTAATTTAAATTTATTTTCTCCATGGCTTTTTCGTCTTTAAGAGTTAAAAGATACAGGGATCCTTCGCCTCCATAAAGCCCAAAGGAATGGTTATCTATCCCAGATTGCTCAAGGGTAGACAAAAATTTATCCATGGCTTCTTTTTTATTCTCCGGAGGTAAAAGCATTCCGGATATATTGAAATCACTTGATAATTTATATAAAAATTCTTCATAATTAAATCCTTCTAAATTCTTAACTAACCGATGGGTGGGAAGCACCATAAGGCCAGGATTGTAAAGATTCACAAGGCCCATCAATACGTAATCATAATCATGTTTTCCTGCCTGTTCCATTTCTTTTGAATAGGTCAGGGCAGTTTCATACCGGTGGTGGCCGTCAGCAATAAATATTTGCTTATCTTTCAAAATTTCTTGGATCATTTCAATGGTTCTACCGTCATTAATAATCCACAGTCGGTGTTCATTTCCATCGTCATCTTTAAAATTAATTTTTGGGCCCTCTTTTAGGTTATCAAAAATATTTTCCAGGCCATGGTTCTTATCGGGGTAGAGCCCAAAAATGGGGCTGAAGTTTGCTTCACAGGCCCGAAGGAGGTTCAAGCGGTCTTCCTTAGGCTTGGACATGGTCTGTTCATGGGGAAGAATGACTTTCTTTTGAAAATCTTCTACCTTTACACAGGAAAAAAACCCACGTCGGGTTACTCTCTGTTCGTGTACAGTAAAATCCGCTTCATATAGATAGAAAGAGGGCTGTTCGTCCTGGATGAGGATTTCCTGTTCCAGCCAGTTGTTAAATTCTGATTTTGCCCGGCTGTAAACATTATTTTTTTCGTCATCGTCAGCATATTTCAGCCCGTATTCCAGTCGGATTATATTGTACGGGTTCTTTTCATAATAAGTTTTTTGAGCGTTTTCCTTGATTACATCATAGGGGGGAGTGATTACCTGATTCAAGTCCTTAATCATAGATGAATTATATCGTATACCCTTAAACGGAACAATCTCTGCCATAAATCTTCCTCCTTTGGTGGGACGGTTAGCGTAAAGAATGACACACTAAAATTTTATATTATTTTCCTATAAATATCAACGCTTATTATTAAAGGCCTTCACAGTCATGCTTTATTTCCCAGTGTATGATTAAGTTCAAGAGCCCTCTAAGTATTATAATGGAGCCCAGTATAATTATTTCGTCCATACTCCTTACAATAACTGTACGTAATATTTCCCCTCCCAGCTTAAATTCCAGTCCAAAGGCCAGGGAGGCGGCCAGTGTCAGCCTAACTTTTCTACCGTCTTTACTGGTTTTTAAAAAGTGGATAAAAACCATAAAGGAGGAGATCACTATGACGAAAGCCCCAAACAGGTCAAGAATGTGTGCCAGGGTAAGAATAAACGGTGCGATATATATGACAAAAAGGTGTTCCATTTTTTTCTCCCGGATTAATTTATTTCTTAGTGTTAAGTTGTGGATTTGTATCGTATTTATACTATAACCAAAAACATCTCTTATCAGACAAAACGATCATGCTCCCTGCAGCTGTTCCAGGGTTCGGATAGATTCAATATATAAGCCGCCATATAACTAACAATACAGTCATGCCATGCGTTATTCCATTGAACACTAATTGAGGGGCCTAGAGGCCCCTCAGTATTTTATAATGAAATTATACAATTCGGGCCAGCAGACCCCAAGATTACTTGCCATAGTTTTAAAGATTATTAGCTTTTATAATTGCTTCAACAGTAACTCCATGATTAACAGCAATACGGTAAAGAGTATCTCCTGCTTTTACAGTATAAGTAATAGTTCCCTTTCCGGGGGGAGGCAGCATCTTATCAACGGTGGTAAAGCTGTAGCCTTTCTCCTTTAACCCGGTAATGATACGGGGCAGGGCATCTACCGTATACTGTCCCCCGATATGCATCAGTACAATTCCATTATTTGAGGCATTATTTAATACTCTGTTCACAATGTAATCTTCCGTAACCTTCTGGCCGCGAATTTCAGCTGCCCAGTCGTGGGTATCTATGGTCCACATGACCGTATAAGGATACCCTTCTTCCCCAAGTATTTTTAAGACCCGGCTGTCATATACGCCATAAGGGGGACGAAACATGTAGGGCCTCACTCCAGTTATTTTTTTTATTATAGCGGTTGATTGTTGAATTTCATAACGAATCTGTGCCTCGGTCAGCTCTCTCATATCCGGATGGGTCAGGGAGTGGTTCCCCATGGTATGGCCTCGTTTTACTATTTCCCTGGCCAAATCAGGATAGGAGGAACCGGGGTTTTTCTCATTGTAAACCCATAGAGCCCGGGGGAAGAAAG
>PWJM01000055.1 GCA_003560915.1 Syntrophomonadaceae bacterium | reverse complement strand
TTAGTTCGATTTTCTTTGACTTTTTGACTATTTAATTATAAAATTGTAATAACAGTAAAAAAATGTCGTAATTGAAAAATAGCCTTTTAAAAGGGGGGTGCGCTTGTGTCTTTACTGCTCGGTAAGCGAATTAGAGGTTTACGTCGTTTAAAATGTTTTACCCAGAAAAACATGGCTGAAAGGCTGGGAATCTCCGTAAGCATGCTTAGTAACATTGAAAGAGGGAAAAAATACCCTAACGTTGATCTGTTAAAAAAAATGACGGATATTCTGCAGGTCCCCCAGGAAGAGCTTTTTGTACTTCCACCTGTCCAGCAGCAGAGGAGTGTAAACGGTTAACCTGTAGAGGATGAGAGCCTTATGCCAGAGATTACATAAAGAAGCGGTATTACTTTTAATGAACATAAAAGAGATTAAACTGGACAATTATATAATATTAGCTCCCATGGCCGGGGTAACCAATTCCGCTTTTCGGATTATTGCCCGGGAATTAGGTTGTGACCTGGTTCTTACGGAAATGGTGAATGCCCGGGGCCTTTTGGAGAAAGCAAAAAGATCCATGGAGCTGATATTTTTTAAGGAAGAGGAGAGGCCTATCGGCCTCCAAATTTTTGGCTCCGACCCTGGACTCATGGCCGAAGCGGCCTGTGCGGGGGTGGAGTATGGATTTGACCTGATTGATATTAATATGGGCTGTCCTACCCCAAAGATTGTTAAGAACGGGGATGGGGCAGCCCTTATGAGAAATTTACCGTTGGCCCGGTCCATCATAGAATCCGTCTCCAGGGCGGTGAAGGTTCCCGTCACTTTAAAGATAAGGAAGGGCTGGTCTGAGGAAGACGATTCTGCCCATTCCCTGGTGGGTTATGCTGAAGAAGCGGGACTACACTGGGTTACGGTTCACGGAAGGACCCGGGAACAATTCTATCGAGGAAAGGCCGATTGGGAAATTATCAAAGAAATTAAAGGAAAAGTAAACATACCGATCGTGGGAAACGGAGATGTCAAGGGGCCCCTTGATTATGTAAAGATGAAAAATGAGACCGGCTGTGACGGGGTAATGATTGGCCGTGGTGCCCTGGGAAATCCCTGGGTTTTTAAACAGTGTAAGTATTACCTGGAAACAGGGAGTTTTTTGTCCGGCCCTTCCCGGGAGGAAATATTTAAGACCTGCCTGAGGCATCTTTCTCTACTGGTGGAATTAAAGGGAGAACAAACCGCTGTAAGGGAAATGAGAAAACATGCCTCCTGGTATTTCAGGGAGTTTCCCGGAGCAGGGAATCTCCGAAGGGAAATTAACACCTGTGAAAGGGTGCAGGATATGAAAAGTTTATTTGAAAAAATTAGCCGGTGAACTGAGCTATAAGAAAGGTTCTTATATTTCAATTAGCTATTCATACACATATTTAAATGCAGCATGAAGCACATAAAATAAGACAGAAGAACCGTCCCCTTGTCTCCTTTTCAGGAGGCGCTTTTTTATTTTAGGGTCTTTTTTTGAGGGCAGCTTGTGTAAGAAGCTGTGGAATAATTTTGGTATAGAGGTTGTTTTTTATCAGCAGAACTGATAAAATTTGTGTACAAATTTGTGCACTATTTATATTTTACGGAAAGGAGCTTTCCTCTGGGTTGGAAGGATAGGGGATATAGAATATGGAACTGGTAAGAATCGGCAATAAACTGGTCAGTAAAGAAAAAATTTACAGCATGATTGACAGGGTTGTGAGCCTGAGAAGCCAGGGGAACTCCCAAAGGGAGACGGCGGAGATTTTGGGATTGGACCGCAGTTTTATCTCCCGGTTGGAGAATGTGGGGGAAGTACGCCGGGGCGGAAAGATTGCCCTGATTGGTTTTCCGGTTAAAAACAAAGAGGAATTAAAAAAAATGGCTGCCGAAGAGGGAATCGATTTTGTTTTTCTGCTGACGGAGGCGGAGAGGCGGCTCTTTTTAAACAGCAGCAGTGGGGTTGAACTTTTTAATCGCTTGATGGAAATTATCAGGGAACTGAGAGATTATGATACCGTAATTATTATGGGTTCCGATGAGAGGATAAAGATTGTGGAATCTCTTCTGGACAAAGAAGTGGTTTCCCTGGAAATCGGCAGGTCCCCCCTTACGGAAGATGTATATGTGGATACCGGTGAACTAAAAAGAATTATATCATCTTTAAAGTAAGGTAAATGGATGAATCATTTAACCGCAGGGAGGGTTTCATTTGAAACATGTTATCAGTGTGAGTTTAGGCTCTTCTAAACGAAACCACAGTGTGGAAATTGAACTAATGGGTGAAAAATATAAGGTGGAACGGATTGGGACTGATGGGAAAAGGGAAGATATGATCAGGATGATTCGGGAGCTGGATGGAAAGGTGGAAGCCTTTGGCCTGGGGGGCATGGATCTTTATATTTATGCCGGGGAAAAGCGTTACATCATGAGGGATTCTCAAATTATTGCTTCAGCAGCTAAGGTTTCTCCCATATTGGATGGGTCCGGCCTAAAGAATACACTGGAGCGAAGAGTTGTTCAATATCTGGCGGAACATACCCGGCTGCTTGACAAGGAAACAAAAGTGCTCATGATGTGTGCCGTGGACCGTTTTGGCATGGCTCAGGCGTTGGATTCTATGGGCTGTAAAATGGTGCTGGGGGACTTAATGTTTACGCTGGGGCTTCCCATTGCAGTAAGGAGCTTAAGAACCCTGTATTATGTGGCCCGGGTCATAGTTCCAGTAATTAGGCTGGTTCCATTTAAATATCTTTATCCCACGGGGTCAAAGCAGGAGGAAATGAAACCTAAATATCCCAAATATTTTATGGAGGCTGATATTATTGCCGGAGACTTTCATTTTATTCGCAGGTACATGCCCTTCCGTCTGGAGGGGAAGAGCATTATAACCAATACGGTGACGGCTGATGATGTGCAGCTGCTGAAAGACCGGGGGATTAAGTACCTGGTGACCACCACCCCGGAAATACAGGGGCGGTCCTTTGGCACCAACGTGATGGAGGCTCTGCTGGTGGCTGTTTCCGGTAAACATACAGAGCTGACTTCCAGTGAGTACAGCGCACTTCTATCTCAGATTGGCTTCACGCCCCGGATTGAGCTGTTGAACCCATAATCCGAAGCTCATGGAGTTCAAAATAATTTGTAAATAAAGGTATACAAAAGAAGATAACCTATAAACTAGAGAAGGGAGCATATAATCTTGGGAAAATTCGCTTTTATCATACACCCCATCGAATTGGAGGACGTTTATCGAAAATTTAAGTTTATGCGCCGATGGCCCAATAAACTGGTGGAAGCCATTATAAAGATGGTGCCGCCCCTTAAAATATCTGAAATTACGGGGGTAAAGTCTTCCCATGGGGAGACCTCGGGCTGGTTTGTTTCCTGTCCCCTCACCTCTACCCAGATGGTTACCCTGCCGGAGGATTACGTGTTGGAAAAAATCATAAAGTCCGGTAAAAAGGCGGAAGAACTGGGAGCAGATATTATTGGCCTGGGAGCTATGACTTCTGTGGTAGGAGACGCCGGCATAACCATCGCTAAAAATCTGAAAGCGGCGGTTACCACGGGCAATACTTTTACCGTGGCCACAGCTCTCCAGGGGGCCAAGGAAGCAGCCCATCTGATGGGGGTGGATATGGACCGGGCGGAGATTCTCATTGTAGGAGCCACCGGAAGCATCGGCAGTGCTGCGGCTCGTATCTTAGCCAGAGATGCCAGGTATCTTACCCTGTTGGCCCGAAATGAAAGGAAACTAGAAGCTCTGGCAGCACGTATTATGTCGGAGACCGGCCTGGCGGTGAAAGTTACCTCCAACCTGAAACGGGCAGTGTCTGAGGCGGATATCATCATCACTGTTACCGGTTCTGCAGAGGCGGTGTTTGATATCAGTGATTTAAAACCCGGGGCTGTGGTGTGCGATGTGGCCCGGCCCAGGGATGTTTCTAAAAAGGTAGCGGAACTGCGGGATGATATTTTAGTGATTGAGGGAGGCGTAGTTCAGGTTCCCGGAGATGATGTAAACTTTGGTTTTAATTTCGGGTTTCCCCCCCGGACCTCCTACGCCTGTATGGCGGAAACAATGATATTAGCCATGGAAAACCGGTTTGAAAGTTTTTCCCTGGGCAGGGACATTCGGGTTTCTCAAATAGATGTAATTACCCGTTTGGCTGAAAAACATGGGTTTAAACTGGCCGGTTTCAGAAGCTTTGAAAAAGCGGTGGAGCCGGGAGAGATCCAGGCAATCAAGGAAAGGGCTCTGGGAAAAAGGTAAAATTTGTGTAAAATTTAAAATATTTTAATTTTTTACCGGCAGGAAAAAGGCCTGTTCGTAACGAATACCTGTTCAATTTAAGTAATTGCAAAATGATTCTAAATATTAAAACTAAAAACTTCGATGGTTTGACAAAAAATTTTCTGTATTCTATAATATTAGGAAAATTACTGGGAAAAATCAAACGGAAGTAACGTATTTTTTCAGTGTCAAGGAAATCCTTGACACTATATTTATCTATTTGCCAAATAAGTTAGATTTTAAAAGGCCCGTATCCCGAATAAATAGACTAGAGTAACATATACTTTTTTTTAAGAAAAGCGGGCTTTAAGTGAACACCACAAAGAGTGGTATTAATAGATTATTGAATTAAGGATAAATCCCATGCAAAGGAGAAATCAGTGGATGGTAAGCAAAGAAGTAATACTTACACATGGTGGATTGGAAAAATTAGAAAAGGAACTGGAACACTTAAAATCTGTGAAAAGAAAAGAGGTAGCCTCCCGGATTAAAGTGGCTATTGATTTTGGTGACATCAGTGAAAACTCTGAGTATGAGGATGCCAAAAATGAGCAGGCTTTCATTGAGGGAAGGATTATTACCCTGGAAAAAATGCTTCGGAATGCTATTTTGATTGATGAGGGTGAAATCAATACAGACATAGTGAGTGTAGGTAGTACTGTTACCTTGAGGGATTTGGAATACGAAGAGGATATCGATTATACCATAGTTGGAACCGCAGAGGCGAATCCCGGGGATAACAAGATTTCCAACGAATCACCGGTGGGGAAAGCCATCCTGGGCAAGCCTATGGGCAGTATAGTGGATGTTTCTGTTCCCGCGGGAATGATTAAATACCAGATTATGAGCATCAAAAAATAGAAGGAACTTGTTAATATATCTATTTTATTAATAAATTCTGGATAAACCCTTTCACCCCCGCACTAAATAAGATAATATTATATCCGGGAACGAAAAAACGTTCACAACAATATATCTGCTGGAGGTTGTTTAATGAGCCAGGAAACTGTCCACGAATTGATATTGAGAAGATATGAAAAATTAAAAGAACTTTACGAGCGGGGAGTAGAGCCCTTTGGAGAAAAATTTACAGCCAGTCACCGGGCTCAAGAAATACTTGACGGTTTTGAAGAATTGGAAGGGAAAGAGGTAAGCGTCACCGGAAGGATTATGACCATGAGAGGTCACGGGAAGGCGGGGTTTGCTAATCTCCAGGACGAGAGCGGCCAGGTTCAGATTTATGCCCGGTTGGACGACCTGGGGGAAGAAGTTTACGCTTGCTATAGTCTCCTGGACATAGGGGATATTATCGGTGTGAAGGGAAAAGTTTTTAAGACCCGCCGGGGAGAGGTTACGGTTTCTATCACTGAATTTGAGCTGCTGTCCAAATCCCTGAGGCCGCTGCCGGAGAAGTGGCACGGATTAAAGGATGTGGAACTGCGCTACCGGCAGAGATATCTGGATCTCATCGTGAATCCCGAGGTAAAAAAGGTCTTTATTCAACGAAGTAAAATTATTCATTCCATCCGGGAATTTTTAAACCAGGAGGGTTACCTGGAAGTAGAAACTCCCACCATGCATACTATAACCGGTGGCGCCAGTGCCCGGCCTTTTATTACACACCACAATACCCTGAACATGAATCTTTACTTGAGAATTGCTACGGAGCTTCACCTGAAGAGGCTTTTGGTAGGGGGATTTGACCGGGTTTACGAGTTGGGGCGAATATTCCGGAATGAAGGGATTTCCACCAAACACAACCCGGAGTTTACTTCTATTGAGGTTTATAAAGCCAATGCCGATTATCATGATATGATGGCCCTTACGGAAAACCTCATTGCTCATGTGGCGGAAAAGGTTTTTGGAACTCTGCAGATTACCTACCAGGGGACGGAACTGGATTTGACTCCACCCTGGCCGCGGATGACCATGCTGGAGGCTATACATAAATATGCAGGATTTGATTTCAATCTCATTACTACCAATGAGGAATGCTTGAAACTGGCCCGTAAGCATAAGCTGGAAGTTTATAATGATACCGTAAGGGGCGAGGTAATCAACCTGTTTTTTGAACATTTTGTAGAGAGGCACCTGACCCAGCCCATGTTTATTATGGATTATCCCCTGGAGGTATCTCCACTAGCCAAGCGGAAGAAGGATGACCCCGATTTTACCTACCGTTTTGAAGCCTTTATGGCCGGCAGTGAAATTGCCAATGCCTTTACAGAATTAAATGATCCTGTGGACCAGAGGGAGAGGTTTAAAAAGCAGGTAGAAAAAAGAGCGGCGGGAGACGAAGAAGCCCACATGATGGACGAGGACTTTATTACAGCCCTGGAATATGGGATGCCTCCTGCTGGAGG
>PWJM01000031.1 GCA_003560915.1 Syntrophomonadaceae bacterium | reverse complement strand
TTTTCTTTTTCGGGGCTCTTAAACATGGTGGAGAACCTACCCTGAAGTTTAAGGTAACCTTCCATGGAAATCGGTTTTTTTCTGCCTTCTGCTAATGAAGCTGTTACCCCATTTAGAGTAAGCTTCCCATACTCCCCTTCCCATAACAGCCAGGCACCCGTCTGTACCGCCAGTTTACTCATCCTGATGGTATCGGCGGGGGGAAATCTCCAGCTGGTGCAGCAGGGCATATGAATTTCTATATACCGGAACCCGGATATATTTTTCGCCTTCTCCACTTTGCGGTACAGGTCCATGGGATAACCCAGGGAGGCAGTGGCCACATAGGGAGGGCGGTGTTCCAACATCAGCAGGGGCATATTCTTCTGCCCTATTTCCTTACCCATCGGGGAGGTGGTAGTCAAGGCAAACTGAGGGGTAGCCCCGCTCCGCTGGTTTCCGGTATTGGAATAAGCCTCGTTATTGTAACAAAAATGAATATAATCATCATTTCGTTCTGCCGATCCGGAAAGGCCCTGAAAACCAATATCGTACGTGCCGCCATCTCCTACCCAGTTAAAAACTACAGGCTTCTCCCCCTGCAGTTTCCCTTTGCGGTAGAGAGCGTCCAAAGCCATGGCCGCCCCCCCTGCAGAGGCTCCGGCGGAGGCAAAGCAAATATTCAATGCTGAAAAAGTGTAACAGGTTTGAGGGGTCAATCCCATACTGGCCACCGCACAGGAGGGGGTTAAAAACCCTATGGTATTTTTCCCTAACGCTTTCCCGATAATACGCAGGCCTATGGTAGATGGACAGCCGGCACAAGCGCCGGTGCCGGGGGTAATATATTCTAATGAAGACAGGTCTTTTATTTTCATATTATTTTTCCACCTCCTGTATCATTTGCCGCGCCCTGTCGGCCAACAATACTGCAGGAAGGTCCTCGCCCCCCAGGCCAACGGAAATACCGGTAATCCGAAGGTCATCCCGGCGTTCATACAGCGCAGCCCGGGATTCCTGCAAAAGGACTCCCGCAGCGGAACCGTACACCAGGTTGCGGTCAAATACCAGGAGTTTTGCGCCATCGGGAAGCAGCACAGATAACTCCTCTTTAGGGAAAGGGCAAAAAACGCGCAGCCGTAGGCCTGCTGCCGGGATTCCCTCCTTACGCAGCAGATCTACCGCCAGCTCCATCTCCTTGCCCATTGAACCCATGGAAAGGAGAAAGAAAGAAGCATCCTCCAGCCTGTATACATCGAAGTAACCTCCATGCCAGCGTCCGGTTAATTCTTGGTACTCTTTGGCACAGCGAACAATTACCTCTCCAGCTTTTTTCACATCCCGTGTCAAGCTTTCCCGATAAGGGACATACTGTTCCGAATAAGTTACGTTGCCAAACGTCCCTCCCCACTGGGGATGCAGGCGCCAGGAGGGATTAAATGGTGGCAGGTACTCTTTAATCTTGTTTTCATCTAACGTCTCAAAAGGCATCATGGAGTGGGATACCAAAAACCCATCATAATTCACCATCACCGGAATTTGGACTTCCTCTGTCACTTTAAAAGCCAGCAAAATGGAATCATAGATTTCCTGGTTAGAAGCGGTATGAATATGAATCCAACCGGTATCCCGCTGAGACACGGCATCCTGATGGTCAGCATAAAGGCACCAGGGTGCATTGACCGCCCTGTTCACATTGGCCATAACCATGGGCAGCCTGCCCCCTGCAGCATAATGCAGAATTTCATGCATATACAGCAGGCCTTGGGAAGCCGTTGCGGTAAATACTCTGGCTCCCACAGCTGAGGCCGCGGCAATGGCACTGGCAGCGCTGTGCTCGGATTCAACCGGGAGATAATTGGCATCCATAATTCCCTCAGCAATATAGGCAGCAATTTTTTCAGCCACAGCAGTCTGGGGAGTAATGGGATAAGCAGCGACAAAATCTACATCAGCATCTTTCACTGCCAGGGCACAGGCAGTATTGCCGGAACCAAATACTTTGCTCATTTTACCTCCTCCTTCACCATACGGATAGCATTCTTAGCACACTCCTCAGCACAGATACCACAGCCCTTACAGTATTCATAATCTATGGAACGGTCCTCCCGGGAAATGGCCGCCTCGGGGCAGTAGAGCCAGCAGATCAGGCAGCCATTGCAGAGGGGTGCTTCAAAAACAGGCCTCTGTGACCGCCATGTACCGGTACGCCCACAGGCTCCCTTAGTAGGACGGGATATGGGCTGGACAATTTTTTTATCCATGTTGAGGCCCTCCTTTATACTCAACTTCTTTTACATTATCATAAGCTTCCCGAGCGGTAGCAATATTGGGCAGCAGTTTTGATCCGCTCCACTGTTCCCCCAGCGTCTCTTCAAGAACTGCGAAAGGGATGCCCAGGACGCGGCAGATAGCCCCCAACATGGGTACATTTACAAAAGGTTCCCCTCCAACTACCTGGTTATTTTTTATAGCAATAGAGGTTGCGCCAACAATCCATTGTTTCTCTTCTGCAGCCAGCGGCTGTTCGGCGTTAACAATAATAGCGGCATGATCTGCTTTCCCACCGGCCAGTGCAATCTCCAGAAGGTTTTCGTTCAGAAGCACTAAATAATCAGGCTTGTACGACTGCGAACGGACTTTTATGGGAACATCATCTATGCGAACAGCTGCTTTCACCGCAGCACCCCGGCGTTCTACTCCAAAAAAAGGCAGAGTTTGGGCTTCTTTTCCAATCTTTATAGCGGATTTGGCCAGGAGCTCCCCCAGGGTCACCACTCCTTGTCCACCTCTACCGTGTATACGAATTTCCTGCAATGATTTATCCTCCTTTACTTGGATGCCATCATATCAATTTATTTAACAGGCAGCATCATTTTAATGGTATTGAGGTAATGGGGGAAAACAATCCCCGGCTCTTCCAGGTCAATATTCCATCGCTTTACCCATTCTAATACCAGGTATCCGGAATAATTATCAGCAGACAGCAGGGATACCACTTCAGCTGCCGGTATATCCCCACAGCTGAGCATACGGTACTTCACATTGCCCTGGGAAAACACCGAATCTTTAACGTGAACATGCCTGATCCAGGGTTTCAGTTCCTGGTAGGTCTGGGTTACCGGTTCATTGTGAAAACGGTAGGGATGATGAATATCCCAGAGGACCGCCAGGTTGGGATGGTTAATCTTTTCCAGCAGCGCTTTTATTTTTGAGCTGGAGGCATAAATACCATTGGTTTCAAAAAGTAACGTCACATTTTTTTCCGCAGCCAAAGGAAGCAGATATAAAAGATTCTCTTCTACCAGGTCCTCGTCCACCGTGCCGGGCTCCGGGTTGGCATCGCCAAGAACCCTTATATAAGGCGTTTCCAGCAGAGAGGCCAGAGTAAGATAATCCACCACTTCGGTGCGGGCGCTATCTATTTTTTCTGGATCAAACAAAAAAGCATTGGTGGTCAGACAGGGAATCTCTAACTTTAGTTCCTTCATTTTAGCACGGAGAGCAGGTATATTTTCTAAAGCAAAGTCTTTGACCCTGGGAAGGTACATCTCACTTCCAATTCCCCGCAGTTCTACCCCATCAAAGCCCAGGTCAGAGGCAGTGGTTATTATTTCGCTCCAGGACCAACCGGGACAACCTAATGTAGAAAAACCAAATTTCATAATTTTCCCCTCCCTTATTTTATTAAGCCGTTTCTATTGAAGCATCGTCCTGCAGATTTAAATCTTCAATGGCTTTCTCCCGCAGTTTGTATTTTTGTATTTTTCCGCTGGCTGTCATGGGAAAATTCTCTACAAAAGCAATGTGCTTGGGAACTTTATGCCTGGCCATATGACCTTTGACAAATTCTTTGACCTCTTCCACAGTAAGCTCTGCTCCCTCTTTCAGTATAATAAACGCCATAATTTCCTCCCCATATTCCCTGCTGGGAACCCCGATCACCTGGACATCCATGACCAGGGGATGGGTATAAAGAAATTCTTCTATCTCTTTAGGATATATGTTTTCACCACCCCGGATAATCATATCCTTGATTCGTCCGGTAATTCGGTAATATCCGTTTTCATCGCAGGTTGCCAGGTCCCCCGTGTGAAGCCAGCCATCTTCATCAATGGCCTCAGAAGTAGCCTCCGGCATATTGTAGTAACCTTTCATGATATTATAGCCTCGGACAATAAATTCTCCTGGTACTCCTGCCGTGCAGTCGTCCCCGGTATCGGGGTCAATAACCTTACACTCCATAAAAGGTAAAGAACGTCCCACGGTAGAAACCCTCAATTCTATAGAATCATCAATTCTGGTTTGGGTGCAAACGGGAGATCCTTCGGTCAGACCGTACGCTATGGTGATCTCAGTCATATTCATTTTATCCACCACTTCCCGCATAACCTTGATGGGGCATGGGGATCCCGCCATAATTCCCGTTCGCAGGTTGGAAAAAGAATAATCCTTAAACTCCGGATGCTGCAATATTGCGATAAACATAGTGGGCACCCCATGCAGGGCCGTGCATTTTTCGTTACTTACAGCCTCCATTACCGCCAGTGGCTGGTAATATTCAACCAGTACCATGGCAGAACCGTGAGTGATACAGGCCGTCACCCCTAAAACACAGCCGAAGCAGTGAAAAAGCGGTACCGGTATACACAGCTTGTCCTCCTCCGTTAATGCCATGCAGTCCCCTATGCTTTTCCCGTTATTTACAATATTGTAATGGGTCAACATCACTCCCTTGGGGAACCCTGTGGTACCGGAGGTATACTGCATATTGATAACATCATGGACATCCAGGGACTTCTGCACCTCTGCCAGTTCTTCATCGGATATGCTTTGGCCCAATTCATACAGCTGTTCCCAGTTGTACGTCCCCTGCGGCTGCCCTTCCCCAATGTAGATCAGATTTTTCAATTCAGGCAGAGCCCGTGAGGCCCACTCCCCCGTATTTTTCCCTTCCAGCTCGGGAATCAGCGACTGAATGATTTCCAGATAATTAGAATCTTTAAACCCATTGATAAATATCAAGGTGTGTGTATCAGACTGCCGAAGCAGGTATTCAACTTCGAATACTTTATAATTGGTATTAACCGTTACCAGAACTGCACCGATTTTGGCCGTAGCAAACATGGCCAAAACCCATTCGGGATAATTGGTAGCCCAAATGGCAACATGATCACCCTTTTTTATCCCCATCTTCATAAGGCCTTTAGCGGTAAGATTCACCAGATCGCGAAATTCTTTATAAGTTTTGCGAAAAGGCCTATTGTGAAATATTACACAATCTCGGTCAGGATGATTTTCCGCCATTTGATCGAGGATGTCCCCCAGTGTAACATCCCAAAGTTTTTCCATAATTTTCTGTTACCCTCCCTTTTCATAATTTTATGTACTTTAAAGCATCTCTTTTTTTATGCACTTTAAAGTAGAAAAACATAACAGTAATTTCCTGCACCCATACTATTATGCTTTAAAAATAACATTTCTTCAAGACCCCCGATTTTATTTCGATTTTTTGTCGTATATTACCTTCAAAAATTATATTATATTTAAATTTTCTTCTTTAATTCCAATATTGATTTGTTGAAAAAATAAAGAACAGGTTGCCGGCTGTGGAATAATATAATTATTATTACTCGTTTTTTAAGAACACATGAATAAACTTGTATCTTATTACCCACTGAAAATAATAAAAAAAGAGGTGTAAAGCATGGACCATTTTCTTAAACACCCTAAAGTACAATATATCCCCCTATCAATTAATAATTTAAACATGGGAGCATGGCAAAATCCTTTCCATAATTATAATAATCCCGATATTTATTTTTTTCAAAACCAGGAAGGCCTGTCATCCAAACTCTCCCATTATAAACTGCCTGACATTGAACTTGCCCCTGAAGAATTTGATCACTGTATTGCCGTATTAGCTCTAAATTTTAAAATAGAAAAAGGTTATTTCCGATTTCTTACTGCTAAATATATTGGAGAAAAGAAAGAGGGCCACTTTCAAGTATTTTGTGTTACTAAAAAATATTTTCCCAAACGGGTCCTTCATTTTGCCCTCTTTACCGAAGAAGGCAAAAAAATTTCTTGGGAAAATGTCGAGATTATTTAATAGAGCCATTTTTTCCTATCCGGGCTTAATATAAGCACCGGTTTTTTTTTGTGAAGAAAAGCCAAAGGGAATTTGTTAATGATTACATTTGACATAGTTTACATAATGTCCTATAGTTAATATACACACATATCATACTATGAATAATCATGGATTCAATGATTTGACAACAATCAGGTTTCTATACTTACAAAAAATATGAATAAGGAGAAACGTCCATGAAAAATGAAATTGTTATCCTTATCCCGGCATATAATGAAGGCCGACGAATTGAGCCTGTCCTGGATGTTGTATGTTCTTATGAGAGAAAAGCAAAAGTAGTTGTGATTGATGACGGTTCCGTAGATGATACAAAGAGAAAGGCCGAAAAATACCCCGTGGAAGTTATCTCACATAATGAAAACAGGGGCAAAGGTGCCGCACTTCAAACGGGTATCAATTTTGCCGGGCCTGCAGATTACTGGGTCTTTTTGGATGCAGACCTGATCAATCTGAAACATGAACATATAGATCAACTGCTGGATCCGCTGATAGAAGATCCAAAAACAGCCATGACTGTAGGAAGGTTTGTAGAAGGCAGGAAAAATGTAGACCTGGTGCAGCGCTTTA
>PWJM01000171.1 GCA_003560915.1 Syntrophomonadaceae bacterium | reverse complement strand
TTACCATATTTCTTCCCCCAGCAGTTCCCTGATTTTGTCCCCTGGAGACGGGTGTACCATCAGGGTTTCTCCAATAAGAAAAGCATCCACTCCACTGTAACGTAACTGAACTATATCTTCACGGCCTCTGATTCCGCTCTCGCTGACCAGCAGAACAGAGCCGGGAATTTCTTTGGATAACTCCACAGTAACCTCGATATCCGTTTTAAAAGTGTTCAAATTCCGATTGTTAATCCCCACCACATCAGCGCCGCACTTCAGGGCTTTTATCAGTTCCTCCCGGGTATGGACTTCCACCAGGGGACACATGTTAAGCCTGCGGCATATTTCCAAAAACAGGGTTAGTTCTTTTTCTTCTAACAGGGAAACTATGAGCAAAACCGCATCCGCTCCATGCACCCGGGATTCGTAAATTTGGTAAGGGTCAATAATAAAATCTTTTCGCAGCACCGGTATACCGACTGAATCCTTAACTATCCTCAGGTCTTCCAGGCTCCCCCTGAAGTATTCCTCTTCCGTCAATACCGATATGGCTGCTGCCCCGCTTTTTTCATACAGCCGCCCCCGGAATCCCGGGTCTTTCTCATCGTAGATCAAACCTTTGGAGGGAGACGCCCGTTTAATCTCTGCAATGATAGACCGGCCGGATTTTTCCCGCAGACCTTTCTTGAAGTCCAGGGGAAAAGGGCAGTTCTTCAACTCTTCCTTTAAAACTTCCAGGGGTTTTTTCCCCCTACTTTTTTCCACAGAAGCTTTTTTTTTGCTTACAATTTTTTTTAAAACCATTATATGTTTTTGCAGAACTCCCTCAACTCCTCCAACTTTTGATAAGCACTGCCATTATCTATAACTTTTTCAGCCAGTTTAATCCCCTTGGGAAAATCTTTCACCAAACCTCCGGACATCAGCACGGCCGCAGCATTTAACACCACCACATTCCGTCGGGAGCCTTTTTCCCCCTGCAGTATGGAGAGGGTAATCTCTGCATTTTCCCGGGGTGTCCCTCCCAGCATTTGTTCCATATTACCCCTGGCAATCCCCATCTCTTCAGGGTCTAACCTGTAGGTTATAACTTTTCCATCCTTTACTTCACTGATTTGCGTAAGGCCGCAGACAGAGATTTCATCAATTCCCTCCAGCCCGTGGACCACCATCGCATGTTTCGCCCCCAGGTTTAACAGCACCTGTGCCAGCATTTCCGTCAGCGCAGAGTCGTAAACCCCCATCACCTGTCTTTTAGCACCGGCCGGGTTGGTTAGCGGCCCCAATAGGTTGAATACAGTCCTGATCCCGATCTCTTTGCGGGGCTTGATGGCATATTTCATGGCCAGGTGAAGTTTAGGCGCAAACAGAAATCCAATCCCCACTTCTTCAATGCTGTGGGCTGCCTGTTCCGGAGACAACTCCAGGTTAACCCCCAGGGCTTCCAGCACATCGGCGCTGCCGCAGCGGCTGGATACCGAACGGTTACCATGTTTGGCCACAGGCAGTCCCGCCCCGGCAGCCACAAAGGCTGCGGTAGTAGAAATATTAAAAGTTCCCGCCTGATCCCCCCCGGTGCCGCAGGTGTCTACCAGCCCGGGTCGACTCACTTTAACCGGGGTAACCTTTTCCCTCATCACCCGGGCAAAACCTGTAATCTCCTCAATGGTTTCCCCTTTCATCCGCAGAGCGGTAAGAAGACTGGCAATCTGCGCATCAGTAGCTTTCCCCGACATAATCATGTCCATGGCTCTGCCGGACTCCTCTGTGCTTAAACTTTTTCCCCGGACAACACCATCTATAACCTGATTTAACTCCATTGGATGGTTAAGCAACCTCTTTTCCCTCCTTCAAGAAATTTAGAAGCAGTCTTTTCCCCTCCGTTGTGAGTATAGATTCCGGATGAAACTGAATCCCCTCCAGAGGGTATTCCCTATGCCTGACCCCCATGATGGTACCCTCCTCTGTCCGGGAGGTAACCCTCAGGCAGGAAGGTAGGCTGTTCTCTTCAATGATCAGGGAATGGTACCGGGTAGCCTCGAAGGGACTGGGAATTCCCCGGTAGATGGTTTCCTCTGTGTGATAAATCATGGAGGTCTTTCCGTGCATCAGGGAGGCTGCTCCTACAATTCTTCCCCCGAACGCTGCCCCGATGGCCTGGTGTCCAAGACAGACTCCTAGAATAGGGATCTTTTGATGAAATTCCTTAATAATTTCTATGGTCAAACCCGCTTCTTGTGGTATACCTGGGCCAGGAGAAATCACAATCTTATCCGGTGACAGTTCTTGAATTCCCTTCAGCGAAGTTTTGTCATTTCGAATGACGATCATCTCAGCCCCCATCTCCCCCAGGTATTGGACCAGGTTATACGTAAAAGAATCGTAATTATCTATGACTAAAATCATAATTCCCCTCCTCTGCCAGGTTAATGGCTTTTAGCAGTGCCGCAGCCTTGTGCCGGGTCTCCTGGTATTCTTCGTCCGGCTGGGAATCAGCTACAATACCGGCTCCTGCCTGGACATATATTTTATTATTTTTTATAACCATGGTCCTGATGGTAATACAGGTGTCCATATTGCCGGAAAACCCGAAATATCCCACTGCCCCGGCATAAGGGCCTCTCCGGCAGTTTTCCATCTGGCTGATAATTTCCATGGCTCTAATCTTAGGAGCTCCGGAAACTGTCCCGGCAGGAAAGCAGGCGCTTAAAACATCGAAAGCATCCCGGCCCTCCTTCAGCCTCCCCTTGACCTCCGTAACCATGTGCATGACGTGAGAGTATTTTTCTACGGAAAAAAGATTGTTTACCTCAATGCTTCCGAATTCACAGATTCTTCCCAGGTCGTTCCTGGCTAAATCCACCAGCATGATATGTTCTGCCTTTTCCTTTTGGTCCGACTGCAGATCCTCTGACAGCCTTTGATCCTCCTCCGCCGTATGTCCCCGGGGACGAGTTCCGGCAATAGGACGAGTCTCCACCACCCCATCCTCCAATCTCACCAGAGGTTCCGGGGAAGACCCTACCACCTTTACGTCATCAAAGTCCAGGTAATACATGTAAGGGGAAGGATTCACAGTCCTCAGTACCCGGTACAGAGTGAAAGGGTCCACCTTCAAAGGAGCCTCAAAGCGTTGGGATAGTACCACCTGGAAAATATCTCCCCGGGCAATATGTTCCTTTGCCTTAACCACCTGGCTCATATAATCTTTTCTGGACACATTAGAACCAAAAAATACTTCTTCAAATGAAATATCGCCTTTTTCCTTCAGGGGAGGAAGAGGCTTTTTCAAAGCTTCCAGTACACCCTGGATATCCTCACAAGCCCTTCTATATTCACTCTCTGCATCATCCCTTAACCACACATTTTTAACCACTTTCAGAGAATGGCGCCAGTGGTCATAAATCAACACCAGCCCGGCGAACATGAAGCTGAGCACAGGCAGACCCAGGTCATCCTCAGGCAGGGGGATATCTTCCAGGTGCTGTACAAAGTCGTACCCCACATAACCCACAGCACCCCCATAAAATCGGGGCAGCCCCTTGTCCTCCGCCGGGGTAAACTTCTTCATTACTTCCCTCAATGCTTCCAGGGGATTTTCCCGGGTGATTTCCTCAATCCCCTGGAGCAGGCTTAACACGTTACGTCCCTCCATGCTTTTAAAATCTGCAAAGGGCTTACATCCGATAAAAGAATACCGTCCGAACTTCTCCCCAATTTCGCCACTTTCCAAAAGATATGAAGGGCCGGATTTGCATACTTTCTGGAAAATGGTAATGGGCGTTTCCAGGTCTGCAATAATTTCTTTGTAAACAGGAATCAGGTTGGCGAACCTTGCCTTTTCTAAAAACTCTTCCCTCTGGGGGTAAATCATGCTCTCTTCCTCCTTATAAAAATAAAAAAACCCTTCGTCTCAAAGGACGAAAGGTTGATTCGCGGTGCCACCTTATTTAACTTATGTAGTATTGCATCAGGTAATATCAATAAACACAAGTTATCTCTACCAGGTACGGGATAAATCAAACTAACAATTAGAGATTATCCGATACCCTGTTCCTTTTAACGGTAGAACTTTCCGGTAAAGCCTACTTGCCAAAGCTTTCGGTTTACAGCTAACGGGCCCATTCGGTATGCAGCAGTCATGCCGGATTCTCACCTACGCCGGCTCTCTGGAAAAACCCTCACATACTTACTCTTCCCGGTCACAGCTTTTAAATTATATTTTTACTTAGAAGTAAATGTAACACGAATAGAGATATGTGTCAAGAATCTTTTTTCTTCAATTTTTCATTTATATCTTCTAAAAGAGATTCAATCCTTTGGTTGCTATTGTTAATATCAGACACAGCCTTAATCACTTTCACAATAACATAGATAGGTAATCCGATTACTGCCAGAAGAATGAAAAAGTTTATCAACTGGAACAAATAATTAATATTAAACTCCACCATTTTAAATACCCCCAGGGTAATTTTAACATTATTGTTTGTTTTCGTAAACTAAAAATGGACAGTCCTTATAAAGGAGTGTCCATTAAAAAATATGACCTAAAACAGTATCAAGAATCAAAAATTACGGGATATACTTCGTACCCTTTTTCCGAGAGGGGGGTGATAATCCCCTCCACACAAATCTCAGCAGGTTCATAGAAAATTACCATTTGTCTTTGTCCGGAAATAATAAAAACCCTTTCCACTCCCGGCAAATCCAAAAGCAGGCGGCTTACTTCCTGCTGTTCCCCTAAAATATCATCCCCTACATCCATTATTATTTTACCACTGGGAAATGTACTATGATCAGACATGGGAGGCTTTCTAAAAGTCATGCTGTGCATGCGGATGTTGCTTATATTCCAGGCAACCAGGTAAGCCAGCATCCCCACTAAAATAATTACTAAAAACCCTAACAGAAGGGTGTTCCGTTTAAACATTACTTTACCCCACTTCCTATTTAGATTACTGACTTATCCTGTCCCAAAAAACTTAGAATTATAACGCTGCATAAATAACCCTGCTTTACTCGATGTACTTGTCTGTCACTGTAGTGAGGACTCAGCGTTTTCAGCTTAAGTTATAAAAATACTAGCTGAAAACCCCGTAGCTTGGCTGCGGGGATGAAAACGTCACCCCTTGGCTTACTTGCTTAGCTAACATCATAGTAAGCAGGGTTCTAGAATATTCCCTTTAGCAAATGCATAATAATAACACTGAATATTTATCCATTTAGAACTTCCATTTATCATCTTATAATATAATAGTGGAGGTGATAACCGGTGGAATGGAAAACATTTTTAACCACCTTTGGCCTGGTATTCCTGGCTGAGCTGGGAGATAAAACGCAGCTGGCCACCATGCTTATTGCTACCCAGAGCAAAAGCCTGGTGAGCGTTTTTTTAGGATCTGCCGGAGCTTTGGTTTTATCAGCATTATTAGGTGTTTTATTCGGTGCAGTCTTGACCAGATATGTCCCTCCCCACTACCTGCAGGGAGGAGCAGGAGTAGCTTTTGTGCTGATAGGATTCTTGCTAATCTTTGGAAAATTTTAAGTAAAAAAATCCTCAGAATAATCTGAGGATTTTTTTACTTGTGGTCTCCCTGGTTTTCCCCTTCGTGCCCTCCATCATGATGGTGTTCTCCCTCATGATGGTGTTCTTCGTGATGGTGTTCTCCCTCATGGCCAACGTGTTCCCCTTGATGACCTTCTATAGGCCCATGACCGCCCACAGCTGCAAATGCAGTTTCAGGTAGCCATATCCCCACCAGGTATCCTAAAGAACCTCCAAATATAACTCGGACCAAAAGGGCCCCAATATTGTTTAATAAATCCGACTGCCACAGAGGAGGAAGCATCCCTACAGCGGGCCCTACAACTCCAGGATTGATAAAATACAAAGCCACACCAAAGGTTACACCCCAGTAGAAGACATGCTCTCTTTCCTTGATAAGGAATACAAATACGGCCCCTAACGCCGCCGATGCTGCCAGGTGAGCTACTAAACCTACTAGCAAACCGGTAGTGGTGGCAGCCGCTGCCTCTGTCATAAACAACCCGGCTATGACCGTGAAAGGATTTAAATCAAAAACCCCCACCAGGAAAAATAGCACAGAAACAATTCCCATAATGATTCCTGCCGTGATTCCAGCCAATACTCCTGTTCCAAAACGTTCCACTAAATCAACTCCTTTCTTTTTTTGTATTTTGTCCTTTACGTAAAAAATTATTAAAATTTTCCCCATAATAAAAAATACACCTCCAAATATCAGCCCTGGGCCTAACATTTGGGGTGCACTTAAGCAGCCTTTTTAATTTTTCTTTTTTGGGTTTCTTTTCTTTTTGCCTGCCCTGGAGGCTTTTTTTAATGTCCTGCTCCCTTTATCCTTACGAACATAGTCCCCTTCTTTGACGGAGCTGTAAAGCCTGCTGTTTACCTTAAAGCTTTTGGCCTTCCCATCGGGCATCTTGACCTCCAGCACATATTTTTCCTCTATATCTTTCGTATCATCATCTTCTTCCACAGCCTTAGAGGTATAACTGCGGCTGACCACTTTTCCTTCAAAAGAGGTGAAAGGATAAAGAAGCCCAGAAATCAACCTCTTCATAACCAGGTAAAAAAAATAAATAATGGCAATGATGCAAATTAATAAAAAAATCCTATCCATCCAGGTTTCTGGCATTTTTTCACGGCCCGGGGAGCCGCAGCACCTCCTTACAAAAAAACATAATATAAAATATTTTCTATACGTAGAGAAAATTATCCTACCAAACAGCGCCAAGACCTTTTCATCTTTCTTTTGTTAGAAGCCTTCATCCGTCTTATCGGTCACACAAAATCACATTTTTTTAAAGAATATATAAACAGCGCAGCCGTGAAGAATAAAAGCGTCAGGACCCCAGGCAAAATTGTCCTTAAATCTGCGGCAGAATATAATAGATGGTAAAAAGCCTCATTTGCCCAGTAATGAGGGGTAAACCTCCCGAGAAAAACCATCCAAGGGGGCATAATATATGTAGGCCACCAGCACCCCCCCAGGGGAGCCATCACCAGTGAAACAAAAACCCCCCAGGTAAAGGCCTGGGAAACACCTGCTGCCCGGCAGGCAATCAGCAGGGAGAAAGCTGAGGCTGCTGCGATAAATGAAACCGACACCCATATAAGATTCCAAAGGGAAGGGCCCACGTACAGGTTAAAAAAAATAATCCCTGTTCCCCACAAAATAATAGCTTGAATCATTCCTTTGAAAAAATTACCAATGAATTTAGCGGTAATAAGAACTCCCGGCTGATTTCCATCAATCAGCAGCCTTTCCAGGATATGGCTCTCCCTCTCCTTTACGAAATCCACTGCATTCATTACTACCGCCAGAAAAGAAAACATGGTAAAAAATGCGGGAAGTGCCCAGTTGATTCGATTCACCGGTATGACCGGACCCACATTTTGAAGGACAACCTCAGCAGGGCGGACCAATGCCGGGATTCCTTCCACCCCAAAATTTTCCCTTACCTGATTCAGCATCTCATCTACCAGTATATTACTTTGATACTGCATGGCCCGGGTCATATTTTGAAGATAGCTAATCTGAGCAGCCAGGCCTTGGCTGATTCTCAAAGCCGCCTGGCGGCCGGGAATATTATTGGGGTTAGTATAAACCTCAAGATATGTTTCCTTCCCTTCATAAAATCTGCTGCTGAAATCCTTTGGGATAAATAAAAACCCTTGAATTTCCTCTGATTTCAATTTTATTAGAGCTTCATTATAGGTAAGGTTTAAAAAGGGAGGTTCATTCAAACCCTCTTCCCAATATGAAATAACCTCCCAACTAAGTCCCTCCGAATCTTCCGCAGAAACCAAACCAAAAGTAAAATCCCTGGATTCTCCCTCCCCCTGGGGTGGATAAACATATACCACCAACAGAATTAAAATAAGGGGAAACAGTAAAGATAAAAAGAGGGCCCTTGGGTCTGCCAGAAAAAAATTTATGTCTTTCCATATATAATGAAACATCCTTTGCATATAACCCTCCAAATCAGCAAATAATTTATCCTTCTGATGGTACCACCACTTTATGGCAGCATAAGGGTTTGTCCAGAAATTACGAATTTTCAGCAGGGGAAAATACTGCGCCGCTTACTGCAAAAATTAGAACGGTTATAAAAATAAGGATAAATACCTCTCCCTTTATAGAGAACAATAAGCCGTCTCCCGTAATTAAGCCCCTTAGTCCGCTGTTGGCATAGTAACTTATAGTAAAATAGTTTATATAGTTCACCAGAGCAGTTTCCGTCCTGGCAAAGGCAAAAGTATTTCCCAGGGCAGAATTAATCAGGGTAAATATTATGGACGCCCATAAAGCCTGTCCCGGTTTAGGGAAAATAGCCCCTATAAAAATACCAACAGAACTTACTGCAGCTATAAAAACCAATGAAAAAGACAGGATATAGATTAAGTTTACCCCGCTTAGTACTTTTGTAAAAAGGACAGCCACCAACAGCATTGCCACCAGCTGAAATGCCCCCCTAAAAAAACATCCCAAAAATTTTCCCAGAAGAATTTCCCCTTTGGAAAGGCCCACAAAGAAATATCTCTCCATAATCTTATTATTTTTTTCTTCTACAAAATTTTGGGCATAAAAAGTTGCAGTAAATACCATAAATAGCGTCATGACTCCCGAAATAAAAAAAGCGGCCATGTTCTGAGGCCTCCCCAAAGGGATTTCCTCCACCTTCACCGTTGGATTAAGTCGAGCAGATCGTAGAAAAGATTCCATAAAGGGGATAAGAACCTCCTGGTCTTGTAAGGGGTTCTCTCCATGTTCAGCTGCTATTTCCTGGGCTAAACGGGTAATCTGTACCTCACCGGACATTTCAGCCAAAATGGCTTTAAGTAAAGCAAGCAGCATCTGACCGGAACTTCCCCCGACACCTCTTCTGTAAACCTTAATTTCAGGTGGCTCTCCCTGGGATAGGGTTTCGGTAAAACCGGCAGGGATTTCCGTAAACATAAGAATTTCGCTGCTCATAAGTTTTCTTTGGGCTTCATTCTGGTCTGTGACCAGAACTTTAAGCCCTCTTTCTTCCTTCAAGCGTTCCATAAATATTTCTGCCATTCCTTCACCGTCATGGTTCACCAGGACAACCTCACCGTACAGAGCAGGTTCCCCACCAAAAAGTGCAGCCACCATCAATACAATGAGCGCCGGTAGCAATATATGTAACAGCAGTTCTTTTTTGTTGACGGTCAAAGCCTTAATGTCCTTCAAAGCTAAAGCCAATACTCTCATTCGAATCAGGTCTCCCATTTGATCAATTGGTTAATTTTAAATAAACATCCTCCAAGGAAATCTGCCCTGTCGGATCCAGAGAGCTTTTTAGTACCTTTGGCGCATCCAATGCAATAATTCTTCCCCTATCCATTACTGCTACCCGGTCGCAGAGCCGGTCTGCCTCCTCCATATAATGAGTTGTATAGATGATGGTCATTCCATTGTTTTTAAAATTGTGAAGCAGAGAAAAAATGGACGCCCGGGTTCTGGGATCCACTCCCACGGTGGGCTCATCCATAAAAAGAACCCTGGGTTTGTGAATTACAGAAACAGCAATATTAAGACGTCTCTTCATCCCTCCTGACAAAAGGGATACTTTTTCCCGTGCCTTTTCCTCCAGATCCATCTCTGTAATCAGCTCTTCGGCCCTGATAACTGCTTTTTTTCTGCTTAAGCCTCCCATCATTCCAAAAAACAAAAGGTTGTCCCGTACCGTAAGTTCCAAATACAGGGCGATCTCCTGGGGACATACCCCTAGTAAACCCTGAATACGGCGGTTGTTTTCCTTTTGATGCATACCATTAATAATAACTTCTCCACTGTCCGGTTTGACCAGCATGGACATAATCCGCAGAGCTGTGGTTTTCCCAGCACCATTGGGACCCAAAAGGCCAAATATTTCTTCCCGGTTAACAGAAAATGTTATGTTGTCCAGAGCCTTCAGCCCGTTATATTTTTTTACCACATTCAGCATTTCAATCATATGTAAGCCTCCAAAACCTTTTGTTCATTTCCCTCTCTTTATTTCCACTCCAGTGAGCCGGTTTCCTTTACAACCAGCAAAGAGATTCTAACTTCTTTATTTAAACCCAAAAAAGAAAGACCTTTGTTTCAGTAAAACCATAAATTTACCGAAAAAGGTCTAGTTCTTAAGTCACCCGCCTGTACCAGGCAGAAATTGCTGTTTGAATATTTCACATCAAATATTCATCCCAATAATTCCGCTGATGGCTCCAAAGGCAAACCCCAGAAAAGCTTTGGTCAGAAAACCAGTAAAGATGGGAAACTCTCCAGCAATAAACAATCCCAGTACAAGAATGATTAGGACATAAAAGAGTCCAGTAAGTCCTCCATTAAGCCAGCCCTTATAGCTCAATTTTCGGGTTACGAAAATAGAACCTATAAATATACTGATTATGCTGGTAAGAAAGGAAAGATAAGGAACTATATTTTCAGAAATTGCTGTAAAGCTTAAAACTAAACTGGCCAATAAAAACACAACCGTAGAAAATCCCAGTGCCAGTAAAACCCCCTTACCGATTACCGGCAGGGCATTCATTCCTGATTTAATATCTACGGCAGGCATTTTTTTCACCCTCATCACCTCCATAACATTTCTCCTTTACTATTATGTGCCTTTTTTGTATTTAAGACCTGATTTAGTAAAGATAAGAAAAATATTACGGAGGCTCCTAACCTTATTCCCTGACTCTTTCTACCCCATAGCGAGCCATCTTAATCAATACGTTATCCGATACTTTAACAGTCAGGTCCTCTTCTGTTATCTCTTTGATGGTGCCGTACATCCCGCCGATGGTAACGATTTTATCGCCTTTCTGCAAATTTGAAAGCATTTCCTGCCTGGCCTTCTGCTGCTTCTGCTGGGGACGAATCAGCAAAAAATAAAAAATGCCAAAAAATATCACCAGGGGAAGTAAACCAATAAGATCAAAATCCATCATTTTCCCTCCTTTTTTATGCATAAATGCAGGTTATTATTTAATGCTCAGTTTGAGCAAAAAATTCCCTTATAAAATCAGCAAACCGATTTTCATTAATAGCACTGCGGGCATCAGACATCAAACGGGTCAAAAAGTGCAGATTATGAATGGTAGTAAGCCGAAGCCCTAGGATCTCTTTAGCTTTTATCAAGTGTCGGATATACGCTCGGGAATAATTTCTACAGGTATAACAAGTGCAGCCCTGTTCCAGTGAATTATAATCTTGGGAAAACTCCGCATTTCTCACGGTTAAATAACCTTTTCGGGTCATCACCGTTCCATTTCGTGCGATTCGGGTAGGCAGGACACAATCAAACATGTCAATGCCCCGCTTCATCCCCTCCAACAATGCATCGGCAGAACCCACCCCCATGAGATACCTGGGCTTATGAGACGGCATAAGGGGAACCGTATGTTCCAGTACCTCATACATTAATTCCTTAGGCTCCCCCACGCTTAAGCCCCCTATGGCATATCCTGGGAAATCCATTTCCACAAGGGCCTCGGCACTTTCCCTTCGAAGGTCCTGATAAACGCCTCCTTGAATAATTGCAAAAATCGCCTGATTTTCATTCTTATGAGCTTTTTTACACCTTTGGGCCCATACATTATTTCGTTGTAATGACTTTTTCAGGTAATCATATTCACAGGGAATGGGAGGGCATTCATCCAAAACCATCATAATATCGGAACCCAAAGCATTCTGTATTTCCGTAACCAGTTCTGGGGTCAAAAAATGTTCTGAGCCGTCAATATGTGAGCGGAAAAGAGCCCCTTCATCCGTTAGCTTTCTTAAATTCCCCAGGCTGAATATCTGGAAACCGCCGCTATCTGTCAAAATAGGTCGCCGCCAGTTCATAAACCTGTGCAGCCCTCCCGCTTCCCGAATTAGATGATGCCCGGGACGCAGGTATAGATGATAGGTATTGCTTAAGATAATTTGAACGCCGATACCTTCTAATTCCTCCGGTGTCATAGCCTTTACCGTAGCCTGCGTGCCCACCGGCATAAAAACAGGAGTCTCAATTTGGCCATGGGGAGTATGTATAACCCCTAACCTGGCAGAAGTATCAGGACATTTTTTTATGAGTTCAAATTTTATTGGCATAATGTTCCCCTTTATCCAGTCCCTGCTATAATATTAACATAGCATCCCCGAAGCTGTAAAATCTATACCGCATTTTCACCGCCTCCTGGTAAGCACTCATTACCAGGTCCTTCCCCCCAAAAGCGCTGACCAGCATAATTAAAGTGGAACGGGGAAGGTGAAAGTTGGTTAATAGGCCGTTAATGGCTTTAAATTCATAGCCGGGGTAAATGAATATACCTGTCCAGCCGCTGTTGGGCAAAAACCCTTTTTCCCCCTTAATGGTTTCCAACACCCTGCAGGAAGTGGTCCCCACAGCGATAATCCTGGATTTCTGTACGAAGGCTTGATTCAACAGGGAAGCCGCCTCCGGCGTAACGGAATAATATTCCTCGTGCATCTTATGTTCTTCCACCTGTTCTGTCTTCACTGGACGAAAGGTTCCCAATCCTACATGAAGGGTAATAAAAACGGTAGTGATTCCCTTATGATGAAGCCTCTCCAGTTTTTCCGGGGTAAAATGAAGCCCCGCCGTAGGTGCCGCCACTGACCCTTCAAAACGTGAATAAACCGTCTGATAACGCTCTGAATCTTTCAGCTGTTTTTTTATATAAGGAGGTAAAGGTAAAGTTCCCAGCTGCGCTAAAACCTCCTCAAAAATTCCTTCATACCGGAAAGAAAGGACTCGCCCTCCCTCCTCAGTGGCCTCCACTACCTCTGCGGATAACCTTCCGTCACCAAAAACCAGTTCTTTCCCTGTACGGGCCTTTCTCCCGGGTTTTAGCAGCACCTCCCAGGTACATTGGCCTACTTTATGTTCTAACTTATTGATTAAAACCACTTCAACTTTGCCGCCGGTATCCCTTCTTTGGCCAATTAATCGAGCAGGAATAACCCTTGTATCATTTAAGACCAGGGTATCCCCAGGTTTTAAATAATCCTCCAGCTGTTGAAAATAACTGTGTTCGATTTTTGAGTGAGCCCTGTCCAAGAAAAGAAGCCGGGAATCCCCCCGGTAAGGAAGGGGTTCTTGTGCAATTAACTCAGAAGGAAGGTGATATTCAAAGTTTGAAACATCCATTTATCTACCCCTCTTTATAAGCTGCAAAAAAATAATTAAAAGCGCCTGAACAGATTTAAAAGCAGTGATAAAATAATGCTGATTAAAATAGTTGTAGCCAGGGGAAAATAGAAGGTGAAATTCTCCCGTTGAATAAAAATATCTCCAGGCAGCCTGCCGATTCCTGTAAACCTTCCTAACACTGTAACAACAAGGCCGATAATAATCAGAAGTCCTCCAATGGTTAATATAATTCTTCCTAAACCCTCCACGTTAAACATACTTATAATCCTTTCATCACCATATTAAATCTATTATTAACCATTCCCCTGGGAAAAATCACTTTATTACCGTACATAATCAGTTCTCAGGCTTGTTCTTTGGCTTATAGTAACGTTCCCTCTCACTGTATATGCAGCCGCAGTAAGGCTGTCTATACAGGCCCTTCTCCCGAGATAGATTAACACTTTCGTTGAACATATGCCTTAAATCCTGGTAGACAAAAATCCTTCCATACTTTTCTGCTGATTGTGTACCAATATTCTTCAACAATTCATGATCCTGATAAGGACTGATCAGCAGTGTGGAGGATATATATGGCAGTCCTTCCTCTTCCGCTTTACGGGCAGTCTCCAGGAGACGCATCCGGTAGCAGTACCTACAGCGGTCCTCTTCATTAAATACCGTTTCTCGCAAAAAAAGGTCCAGAAGGTATCGATCCTCTACCATCAAGGGGATCTCTTCCTCTTTACAGTACTCCTTCAGAGTTTCCAACCTTTTTCTAAATTCCCTGTAAGGGTGAATATTGGGATTATAAAAATAGCCTGACACACCATAGCCCAGGTCTCTAAAAAATCTATTGGTTACTGTACTGCAGGGAGCACAGCATATATGCATCAGCATTTCCATAATTTTTTTCAGGCCGGCCCTATGAATAGGAGTACAAAAGCCTTTCTCCCCCATAAATATTTTTTTCAACAAATGTTACCCTTAATTATCATATTGAAAAACATAGAGTTTATTATATTGCAGCACTCAGTCTAATTGAAATGCAGCTAAACATTTATCTTCACCGGCAGAGGCTTAATCCAGAAGGCTTTTCTGGACATAGTTCTTGGTCTTAATCTTCAGGTGCTGGTATACCAGGGGGGTAACCATCCTTCCCCGGGGAGTTCGGCTGATAAAACCAATTTGAAGCAGATAAGGCTCATAAACATCCTCAATGGTCTCTGATTCTTCGCTGATAGCTGCTGCCAGTGTATCCAGCCCTACAGGCCCACCTGAAAACTTTTCAATGATTACCGTCAGCAGTTTCCGATCGGTATGATCCAATCCCAGGTGGTCCACCTCCAGAAGCTCTAAAGCAAAGCTGGCAATCTTATTATCAATGATACCACTTCCCTGAACCTGGGCAAAATCTCTAACCCTTTTTAACAGCCTGTTGGCAATCCGGGGAGTACCTCGGGAACTTTCCGCAATTTTCATAGCCCCAGTTTCCGATATGGAAATATTTAAAAACTCGGCAGAATTTAAAATAATCCTCGCAAGGTCTTCCTTTTGATAAAATTCCAACCGGTTAACCACTCCAAAACGGTCCCGAAGAGGTGAAGAAAGCAGCCCTGCCCGGGTAGTCGCCCCAATCAAAGTAAAAGGGGTCAGGTCCAGCCTTAAGGACCGGGCGCTGGGACCCTTTCCGATGATAAAATCCAGGGCAAAATCCTCCATGGCCGGATATAGGATTTCTTCTACAGTCCGGTGAAGACGGTGGATTTCATCGATAAACAAAACATCCCCTTGACCCAAATTGGTCACAATGGCCGCCAGGTCCCCGGGCCTCTCTATGGCCGGTCCCGAGGTGACCCGAATATTCACTTCCATCTGACGGGCAATGATATGGGCCAGGGTAGTTTTCCCCAGCCCCGGTGGGCCATATAAAAGAACATGGTCTAACGATTCTGCCCTCTCTTGAGCAGCCTGGATAAAAACCTTCAAGTTACTCTTAATCTTTTCCTGTCCAATAAAATTATCAAAATTAACAGGGCGCAGCGCCCTGTCTATTTTTTGTTCCTCTTCTCCCATCCCCGCAGAAACCAACCTTTCTTCCAACGGTATCCTCTCCTTTACCTGTCTTTGCTCAAGAAGTCCCTCCATTTATGGGTGGGGAATGTCTATGAACTGGATAAACATTTTAGAGAAAGCCGTAATAATTCCTCCAGGGTTTGATCTTCCGCCCCCTGTTTCTGTACATACTTGATGGCGTCCAGGGATTCCTTGTGTCCATAACCCAGGGCAGACAATGCATCCATCAGTTCCTGGAAGTTATCTTTCCCCGGTTCCGTCTGAACTAAAATTCCTGAATCCTTGGTCAGGGCTGTAATCTTTTCCTTGAGCTCTAAAATAAGGCGTTTTGAAGATTTTTTGCCAATACCTGGAATTCCAGTAAGAGTATCCACGTCTTCGTTAATTACCGCCAGGTAAAAGGAAGCAGCAGGAATGGATCCCGTAATTGACACTGCCAGTTTTGGCCCAACCCCGGAAACTGTTAATAGAAGCTCAAAAAGCGCTACGTCATCAGGCTGCAAAAAACCATACAGCAAAACCTGCTCTTCTTTGATGTACATATGGGTATAAACCTTTACCTCTTTACCTTTCTCCGGTAAAAGAGAATGACTTCCGGGAACAATATGAATTTTATACCCGATTCCGTTGTTTTCCACCACAATATATTCGGTCCCGGTATGGGCTAATTTACCGCAAATAAATGAAAACAAGTTCTTCCTCCTAAAGAATACCCTTAATTTTTAAAACCCGGGAATGACAGTGACAAATGGCCAGAGCCAGGGCGTCCGCTGCATCATCGGGTTTGATAGGATTCTTTACCTTTAACATCATTTTTACCATTTCCTGTATCTGGTTTTTAGCCGCCCGTCCATATCCCACAACACTTTGCTTGACCTGTAAGGGAGTATATTCAAAGGTTTCCAGGCCGATATGGGCCGCAGCCAGCAGCGCTACTCCCCTGGCCTCTCCCACCTGGAAAGCAGAGCGGACATTTTTATTGAAAAATAGTTCTTCTACCGCTACGGAATCAGGCCTATATTCCTTCATCACTTCTCCGAGAGTGCGGTATATTTTAACCAGGCGTTGGCAGGTATCTTCGTTTTTAGAAGTTCTGATACAACCGTAAGTAACCAGCACTAAATTTCCTTTATCTTCTTGTACAATTCCATACCCGGTGAGGGCAATCCCGGGGTCTATTCCCATGGACAGCAAACCAAATCACCTGCCCTTTGCTTTATGTTAAAACGGCAAGAACACTCTCCGTTTCTACAAAGTGAAGCTTCTTTACATATTATATCATCTCCATCTTTATTTGCAAACGTTTATTCGCTTTTTTATGCAGGCGTAGAAAATATTTTCCAACTTTCTCATCCCATGGCAGCCTCTATGGCACAAAAAAACATCACCGTTAAGTGATGCTGTCAGCTGGTATAACTTTCCAAAATTCTTATTTTCTCTTCTTCATCCTCAAAGGGTATCCCTTTCTCCAGATCCTTTCGGTAAACTTCTTTCACATCATAGTCAGTGATTTCCAGCAGAACTCCTTCAGGCCGTACCCCCCTAAAAATAGCAATTCTATCGTTGTAAATCCCTACGTAATTTTCCTCTTCCAAATCCTCTTGCCCATTTTGTTCCACAGCCACTTCATCCTGGCCCGGTTCGTTGTTAACTGACCGTCCTGTTAAAAAAACAGCTAGAAAAGCAAAGGATAGTAAAATTATGACCGCCAGGGCTATGCCGTAAATCTTATAGGTCTGACTTTTTTCGTTTACCATACAATCCCCCCCAATAAAAAAGGATGTTATCATAAATTTACCCTGGAAGGGGGAAAATTATACAAATTTATACCTATGATTCCAAAGAAGACATTAGATCCTCAGGTATTTCAAAATTAGCATAAACATTCTGGACATCGTCATGGTCCTCCAAAGCATCCATGAGTCCAATCATTCGAATTGCTTCCTCCTGGCCGGTTATTTCCAAAACACTTTGAGGAACCATAGTAATCTCCGAAATTTTAACTTCTACCCCCTGACTTCTCAGAGATTCTTTCACTTTTTCCATATCTTCCGGTACAGTGACCACTTCATATGTATCATCTTCCACCTTAAAATCCTCTGCTCCAGCATCAAGAGCCATCATCATAACTTCGTCCTCATCCAAAGTTGTACTGCTTCTTTCTACAGCAATGTACCCCTGTCTCTTAAACATCCAGGCCACACAACCGGATTCTCCCAGATTCCCGCCCTGTCGAGATAAAATATTTCTTATTTCACCGGCAGTACGGTTGCGGTTATCCGTAACAATGTCAAGCATTAAGGCTACTCCGGAGGGGCCATACCCTTCATAAGTAATTTCCTCCAGTTTCATACTTCCCAACTCACCCATACCTTTTTTAATGGCCCGGTTTATATTATCATTTGGCAAGTTTTCCTCTTTGGCTTTTTGAACAGCCATCCGTAAACGGAAATTCGTATCTATGTCCCCTCCACCTTCGCGGGCCGCTACCATTAGCTCCTTGGAAAGTTTGGTAAATATTTTACCTTTTTGGGCATCCACCCTGGCTTTTCTGTGTTTTATGTTCGCCCATTTTGAATGACCCGCCATCCTTTTCAACTCCTCTCATGAAGAAACAAATTTGATGCTCCCCAGGACAAGCCCCGCAGCAAGCCGACGGGGTTCTCACCTGGCGTTTTCTATCCCTTGATAATTAAATATTTAATTATAACCCATAGTAATTCTAGCATATGAAAGAATTTTATTCAAAGGGCAGGCCGGGAAATGGAGGCATTTTCCGCTTATGTTCTCTCATTTTATGCATTTTCTTTACCGCGTCCCGAACCTTCTCTTCCCCTTGCCCTGTAAGGAGGAAATGGTCCAACTGTTGGTAACTAACTCCCATCTCTCCCTCATCTGTCTGCCCGGGCCAAAGCCCACCGGAAGGAGGCTTTTCCAAAACTTCCTCAGGGACTCCCAGTGGATGAGCCATTTCCATAACCTGTCCCTTAGTTAAACCGGCAAGAGGCATAAGATCTACCGCTCCATCACCATACTTGGTAAAATACCCTACCTCCAATTCACTGCGATTGCTGCTTCCAACTACCAGATAGTTATATGAGGCAGCATAATAATACATGCAAATCATCCGTAAGCGGGGCTTAATATTAGCCACCGGCAGATAATCATGCTCCACTTCCCGGCCATATCCGAATTTTTGCAGCAGTAAATCAAAAACATCATCCAAAGGAATTGTTTTCACAGCAACCTTTAACCTGTCGGCCACCAATAGAGCATGTTCTTCATCCAGAGGTTGACTGTAACAAGGCATAATTAGTCCCATGGAGTTCTCGGGGTACGCCCTTTTACAAAGAGCAGCCACTACTGAGGAATCTATCCCTCCGCTCAATCCGAAAACAGTCCCCTTGGCTCCTGCTTCCTCCACCCTGTCTTTAATCCAATCTACCAGCCTAACCGTTTCTTTTTGCAATTTCAGCATTCACTCCTTATATTGATAGTCTTCTCGGGATTTAGACCCATAAATAACAGCAGAGCTTTACAAAGCCTCTCTGAGCTGAAACAAGTTCAGTGGGACTTCCTGCTGTTTTAAGTAAAAAAAAAGATACAACCTCAATAAATAGCATTGTATCTTTTTTGTTTTGAACCTGAAACTTATGCTTCTTGTTTGTCTGAATCCTGTTCCTCTACTTCTACCTCAATACTGTCCTTGAGTCCCCGGGCTGACTGCCTGAATTCTCTAATCCCTTTTCCTAAAGAACTTCCCAGTTCAGGCAGTTTGCTGGGGCCAAATACAACCAGTACAACCCCAAAAATAATTAACAGCTCCGTAGTTCCAAGCCTTCCAATCATACTGTCACCCCCTTGAGGCAGCGTGTGTTGAAAATTGAAATATTTGTACTATTCTACTTTCTATATTAAACCCGAGACTTAAAAAAATCAAACTTTTTTTACTCTTTTTCTGCTGCGGGGGCCATGTGTTCGATAAGGGATACGTCTTTCATTATTTCCTGCTTTATTATTTTTGATACGTAATCAATAACTTCATACACTTTAGGGTTCTTTATAGAATAAAGGACCTTCATCCCTTGTTTACGGGAGGAAACAATACCCTGCTTTCTCAAAACTGCCAGATGCTGGGATACATTTGACTGCTCCAACCGTAATTCTTTCAGTAAATCACACACACATATTTCTTCACAGACGCAGTATTCTCCCTGCCTCAGTAATTCCAGGATCTTTAACCTGGTGGGGTGTGCCAGCGCTTTAAAATCCTCTGCCTGCTTTTGGAGAATGTCATTTTGCATTTTATTCCCCTCCGTTTAGGACATGCTTCTAGTTATAATTATATCAAATTTTAAGTTTTCCTGTACCTGTACAAACACTGTAAATTATTATTCTCGTGCTAATTTGATGCTAACGGTTTCAGATTTAAGTTATTACAGGTTAGACGACATTATAGAAGTTAAGAAGTGAGAATAAAGTCCCCCTTCTTACTACATTTCTTCCTTAATCCACTTTTTAATTTCATCTTTTTTGGGCACTTTTCCGAAAGCCTTAACCTTTCCGTTAATGACCAACCCAGGAGTCATGATAACATCATGCTCCAGGATCTCTTCCATGTCGGATATTTTGGTAATAGATACGTCCGCCTGCAGCTCGCTCACTGCCTCTTGAACCGCTTTCTCCAGTTTCTCACAGTTCCTGCAGCCTGGCCCTAAAACTTTAATCTCCATCTTTTTCCCTCCTTTAAATTTTTTAAATATTTTTAGGGATAAATATTCCCGAAAATCATTCCGGTCATAGTAGCCATAACTACCACCAGAACAACATAAACAGCCGTCTTTTTGGTGCCCATAATATTTCTAATGGCCAACATATTGGGCAAACTCAGGGCCGGACAAGCCAGAAGTAAAGTTAATGAAGGCCCATTTCCCATTCCCAAATTCCTCAGAGCTTCCAGAATAGGGACTTCCGTCAGAGTTGAAAAATACATTAATGAACCAAATATGGAGGCCAAGAAATTAGCCTGCAGTGTATTCTCCCCCACATACCCAGAAATCCAATCGGGAGGAATAATTTCCTGCAGCATCCCGGTCACAAAAACCCCCACCAATAGGATAGGAAAAATCAACCTTACCAGATTAAAAGTTTCCGTAAACCAGTCCGTAACTTCTTCCCGGGTATACCACTTTTTGAGAACGATAGATAAAACTATAATAAGCATCGTTAAAATCACAACTTTGCTTAAAGTAGAAATACCTGCGGTACCAAAGAGCAGAATAGCCACCAGGAGACCAAAAAACACCAGCATCTGACCCGCGGTCTTTCCTCCCTCCTCCTGAGGGAGTTCAACGAACTTATCTTTCTTCTCCTTTTCCTCTTTCCCGAACACCAGTGACATAATTACCCCAATGACAACTGCGAATATTACTGCCCCGATGGCTCTACCGGCTCCCAGTTCAAATCCCAATACCCGGGCCGTCAATACGATTGCCAACAGGTTGATAGCCGGACCAGCATAAAGAAAGGTAATAGCTGGACCCAGTCCCGCCCCCTTGCGGTAAATTCCTGCAAAAAGAGGTAATATGGTGCATGAGCAGACAGCCAGCACTACACCGGAAACCGACCCTACACTGTAAGATATATATTTCTTAGTCTGGGGGCCAAAGTATCTCAGTATTGAGGTGCTGGAGATAAAAACGGCAATACCTCCGGCAATAAAGAAAGCCGGAATCAAACAGGTAAGCACATGCGCCGAAAGGTAATACTGCAGCGCATAAATACCACTTAAAATGATTTCTATCATTTTCTCCACCTCCGGTTAAATCCTGTTACTTTAAATTTTTCTCTACTTTCTTTCAGGGAACAACAGAATAGGCCTTTTAGAACGCCGTGCAATATTTTCAGCAGTACTTCCCAAAAGCAGATCCTTAATGACTCCCTCTCCTCTGGAAGCCATAGCAATCAAGGTTACCTCATCATCTTCAGCGATATCAATCACCTGTTGGGAGGGAACCCCCACCCGAACTCGGACATCGGTTTGAAAGCCTGAATCAGCAAGTTCCTTTCTCATAACGTTCAGCTTTTTACCTGCATCTTCCCTATGTTTCAAGATATCTTCATCCCCTACTCCTTTATCTATGATATGGGCTAAAACCATATGCTTTGCTGCTCCCTTCAGGTCTTTCAACCTGTTGAAAGCTCTATTAGCAGGCTCAGAAAAATCTGTTGGGAATAAAATCTTTAAAAACTTACGTTCACAAAAGGCTTTAACCTCATCTCCACCCATCTCTTGATATTTTTCCAGTAAAACCGGCTTGTCAGTTATGCGAAGAAGGTCAGCAGCGGTGCTGCCTAAAAACATCCTTCGTAAAAAACCCTCGCCCTTGGAACCGATCAATATTAAAGAAACTTCTTCTCTTTTGGAAAGTTCCCGAATTTCAGTTGCAGCAAACCCAATGGGGGCTTCACAAGTTACCTTAAACCCTTTTTCTTCAAGGATTTTCTTTTTTTCTTCCAGCTTTTTGAGGGTTCTCTCTTGAATCTGCATGGCCATTCCTGTAGGCCTCACCACATTCAGAAGTAAGACCTCTTCCGCCCCCAACATTGTCAACTCCTCCAAACAGTTAAACAGCTGTTCTGCCGGTGGAGAAAAATCTGTAGCCAACATTACCTTTTTAAACATGGTACCGCCTCCTTTTTTAAACCATCTTTATCTTTCATCAGTTTTTTGCCAATAGTTCCTCCCTGGAGGGAAACAGGTGTTTAAACCGTAAACAAATCCTCACCAGCATCAGCATAATGGGAACCTCGATAAGCACTCCCACTACAGTAGCCAGTGCGGCTCCGGAGCCCAATCCAAAGAGCATAACCGCAACGGCAATAGCTACTTCAAAATGGTTGCTGGCTCCAATCATTGAAGTGGGAGCCATATCCTCATAAGAAACTTTGGTAACCTTACAAACCCAGAACCCAATTCCAAAAATCAAAAAGGTCTGAATAATTAGGGGTATGGCAATCATTAAAATAACCAGCGGAAATCTTACAATTACCTCACCCTGCAGAATGAACAATACAATTAACGTTACCAACAGTGCAAATATCGAAATTCTGCCCATGGAACGAAGGAAAACCCCTTCATACCATTCCAAACCTCTACTTTGTATTAACCTGGTTCTGGTAATATACCCGGCCGCCAGGGGCAGCCCTACATAGAAAGCAATAGATAAAATAATAGTTAGGAACGGAACGGGAACATCCGCCACACTCAACAAAAGGCTGCCAAGGGGCGCATATAAAAACAACATGGTTAGTGAGTTTATAGCCACCATAACCAGTGTATGCCCCATGTTCCCTCTGGCCAGATAACTCCATACCAATACCATTGCCGTACAGGGAGCTATCCCCAGAAGGATCATACCGGCAATATACATGTCTGCGGCATCAGCGGCAATAAAAGGCGCCCACACAATTCGCATGAAAAACCAGGCAATTAAAGCCATGGTAAAGGGTTTTATGGCCCAGTTTATAACTAAAGTAATAATTACCGGCTTAGGGGCCTTAATGGCATCTGCCACTGATTGAAAATCAATCTGTACCATAATGGGATAAATCATGAAAAACAACAGAATCCCTATAGGTATGGAAACATTATAAACCTGCATCCGATCCAAAGCCGTAGCGAAACCAGGAAATATAAACCCTAATAACGTCCCCACCGCCATACAAACCAGTACCCAAAGAGTCAAATACTTTTCAAAAACTCCCAATGTTTTTGCTTTTTTACTTTGTTCTTCTAACGCCACTTAATCTTACCTCCTAGAAATTTTCTTTTTTTCTTCTAAAAAATAAAACTGACGCAAATATTTCTGTGCCATTATATCCTTTCTTATTTATTAATCTATAATCATTATTTATATGTTTAATAAGTCTCCATAACATCACTATATTAGAAATTACTAATATGGTATCACAAATCCCCTCTCTCTTCAACACATATTAATTATTTTCAATATTTTTTCCT
>PWJM01000042.1 GCA_003560915.1 Syntrophomonadaceae bacterium | reverse complement strand
TTCCCTGGTTCGGCATTTTTTTAATAGGAATTTTTTTGGGTAATACATTCTATCCCGAAGCCAGGCGTAAATTTTCTTTGCCTGAATTCTCCGAAAACACTCCCCTGAAATTCCTTGTATTCATTGGTAAAAATTCTCTGATGATTTATCTTCTTCACCAGCCAATCCTCATCCTTATCCTTTTCTTGTTAGGATTTATAATTTTTCCCTTACCTTAATATACCAATTGACATAATTTAAGAATATAAGAATACAGCCTCTATTCTTATGTGCCTCTTTAAGACATATACTGAACATAAAGAAAGCCAGCGAATTCACTGGCTTTTTTATGTTCTTATTAATGTAATTATTTAACTCTGGCTTACCATTTACCTATCCTGTTCAGGATAAAAGGGAGGCCAAACAATTGTGTCCAACCAATCAGAGGGAGAGGGACACTTGTCAGGAACTACCTTAGTGCAATCAGGCGGCTCTGGGCAAAAGCCGTATGCCGGCACCATAAGCTGAACCTTGGCAAAAAGTTTGAAGACTATTAGATTTCCAATGCAGCAGCGTACCACGGTGTGATCGATGAGGAAACACTCGATACAGTCCACAAAAATTTCACAGTGAACATTCAAGTTTGGTTCATTAGCACGGTTCATTCGAACAATTTTTTCTACAAATATAGGTTCACTGGTTCTGGTATGGACCCCCGCGTCATCTGTCCATCTGAAGGTGAACTTATAACAGAATGCCGCTCTCACCCTGCTGCAGGGAAGCTTTTCGCATTCAATGGGTCCAACCACTTCAGCCCGCACACACTGGATATCGATAATATCTCCCACCGCTTCTTTTGTAATGTCTGTATCCACTGTGTTTACCTGGGTCACCTTACACTCTTCATACACTTTGTCAACCATTATACATTCAATTTCTGTGGGAGGGGGACAACCTTCATAAGGGTCACAGGGTCCCGGTTTAATTCCGCTATCATTTACAAATTTAAATTCACTGCCTTTTCCGCCACAACCATCCATATAAAAAAACCTCCTTTCTTGATTATCACCTAATACCTTCGGTGCTGAAGGGATTTGGGCTTATCTTTACGACATTATATGCATATGTATAAAAAGGTGTGCAATTAAACCTGGGGAAAAAAAATACTTATATATCGTATCCTTTAATGTTCATTAGCATATTAATTATTGAATAATACAGCAGGAGGTGAAAACCGTGGAAGGGCTTGAAAAACTTTTACAACTTTCCCCAACTATATTAAATGAAAATAATCAACGTTCCTGGCTTATTTTTTCAACAGATAATACTTTAAACTATTTAAAAACCTCCGATCAGGGAAGAAACTGGTCAAAAGAAAAAGTAGCCGTCCATGAAACTATAGAAAGTTATGCCGCAGCCATAGATACAGAAAACATAATCCACATTATTTATAGAAATCAGGACAGCAAAATCATGTACCTCAGACAAAAAAACGGAAAATGGGAAAAACAAATTATCTTTAGTGAAAAAGACGGTCAGAAAACTGGTTATTTCTGTCTCCTTTCCACAAAAGAATCTTTACATCTATTTTATTTAACCCTGGATATGTCTATCAGCCGTTGGAGACTGGTACACCACATCAAGAAAGGAGATTTGTGGGAAGCAGGCAAAATCCTGGAGGAAGGTTCAGGTTTACCTGAAAATTATGCAGTTCTTTCTGCCGGACCAAAAAACAGGATTCATATGATTCAACGGAGATTAGAAAATGATTGCTATGTACTTTATTACAGAACTTTGGATCCGAAGACTGATTTGTGGAACTATCCAACCCAGATTTCACATAAAAATGCCAACCACTTTTTACCCATAATATTTGAAGATGAACAAAATCAAATCCATTCCTTATGGATTGAATATAAAGATTCAGAATATAAAGTAGTCTACCGCGGCAGAAGTTCCGGGGGATGGCCTGAAGGGGGCTGGGCCCAACAAAAAATTTTAAATTCGAACAAAATGACTACTTTTCCTCTGCCAATTTTTCTATTGAATAGTAATGGCTTAACCGCTTATTGGAAATCAGGTAGTACGATTTATTACCGAAATTCCCAGGATAAAGGCTGTAACTGGGGCGAAATGGAAAGCAATACCTTAGACGACGACAGCTTTGCAATTAGATATGCTGAAAATCCCCAGATTGCAAACCGGCAAAGATTTCTGTGGCTGCTGGGCACAGAATTCCCTCCTCATACTTTTATCCCGAAATTACCCGGTACCTTTAGCTCAGAGCCATCAGAAGCTATTGCCCGGGAAGAAGTTCAATCTGTTCAAACCATAAGTAAGAAACAAAATTATTCAAACTCCCTGGACCACCTGGAACCCCTGGAAGACGCTTTCCGAAAACTTGAAGGCTATTCCGACCATCTGGTAAAACATGCCTCCAACCTGTGGGAAGAGAAAAACACCATGAAACATATTTTGGATAAACAGCAAAAACAGTACAGTACTTTTTATCGATTTGCTGGGGAAAAAGTCAAGGAACTCCACCAGGAAATCACATCCAGGGAAAATGACCTGGATAAAATGGAAAAACAGCTAAAAGACACTATAAAAAATATCAGCGAACAATTACAAAAAGAGAAGGTTAGATATACAAAAGAAAGAGAGCGGCATTTGGCAAAAATATCATCATTAACCGAAGAAAATAGAAGCCAAAATGTAAAAATAGAAAAATTTAAAGAAACTATAGACTATCTTAAAAAAGAACTGCAAAAAGAGGAGGAAAAAATACAAGAATTAAGGAAAGATGTTATTAAATTAAAAGAAGCCGCTTCCCCTAAAAGCAGCCTCTGGACTAAAGTGACTCAAATAATTTATCCATCTAAAGGGCAGTAAGCCCCTCTTTTAATGCTCAGTCTCTTGGGATTCCAATTGAAAATACTCCGTAAAGTCAAGATATTCACTATCTCTCTGGTTATACCATTTCTTAAATATAATATAATAAAGCCATCCCAAAATTCGTATTTTTGCAATAATATAGCTTTTGATATTATTCAAAGAATATCCGCTGATGTCCTCCAACCCGCTGGCTCCATTCTTTGTCTCCTCATCATCCAACTCATGATCTGATTTATGATTTTGATTAACCCTATAAAACTCGGTTAAAACCGATTCCGCTTTCTCAACCTTGGGGAAAAAATCTATGAGATCACCAATATACCGGTTAAACTTATGCTTTTTTGTCTTCATTAAATCTAATTCCAGTTTTGTCTCTTCGGCTAAATTTTCCACAATATCCATACTGGTCAGCAGCGGATCGTTTATCTTTTTATCCCGTCGGACAAACCACTCCACCATATAGTCAATGTCATCTAACTTAAGAGAGGTGGGAGGTTTAGTAATTTTGCCATTTGCTTCCTCTTTCTCCTCCGTTTCCCGAATTAACCCCAACCTTCTTTGCATATATTTCAATATAACAAACCCAATGGTTACAGCTGCCAAAAATAGAACCGTGGTAATAATTACAGAGGTCTCCACAACACTTCCTCCTAATATTCAGATAGGATTAGTATACCACTCCATAATTAAACTTACAATTTTCCTTTTTCATTTTCAATCAATTTCTGTATTAATACTCATTCCATTTTAAGGGCCGCTGCAAGTTTATGTAAGGAGGAAAAATAAAAAGTCCGGATATGGCAGTAGAATTTTTTCAGTGGCCTTGAAGTGCTAAAAAAATTCAATACGGGGAATAATACTCTGTAGCTCTGAATTATTTTGATGAAAGGATCTATTACATGGAACTGTCCCTCCTGTCGTTATCATTTTTCGCATCTATCCCCCTTTTAGTAACAATAATATTAATGGCCGTATTAAACTGGGCTGCCGTCAAGGCCATGCCTGCTGCCTGGCTCACTGCAGTAATCATCTCCTCTTTTTTATGGCTGATGAGCCCTAATCGGATACTTGCTGCCAGCGTGCTGGGTTCCCTACAGGCCTTGAATATACTTTTAATCGTTTTTGGAGCAGTGCTGATTTTGAACACCCTTAAAAAAAGTGGAGCTATGGAAACCATAAACCACAGCTTTCACAAAATCTCTCCGGACAAACGGGTACAGGCTATAATTATAGGATGGTTTTTCGGTTCTTTTATCGAAGGGGCTGCAGGATTTGGAACCCCTGCAGCCCTGGGAGCACCACTCATGGTGGGATTGGGTTTCCCTCCCCTGGCTGCCGCTATGACCGCCCTGATCTTCAACAGCACGGCGGTCACCTTTGGCGCTGTGGGTACTCCCATTATTGGCGGCCTGGGAGCAGTACTGAACAACCCTGCTGTCAGGCAGCAGCTTCCCGCAGGGTTGACTTTCAGCCAGTTTTTGCGGGACCTGGGGGTCTGGTCCGCACTGCCTCACTTTATTGTAGGTACCTTCCTCCCTCTCCTGGCTGTATCCATGTTAACCCGATTTTTTGGAGAGAAAAAAACTTATAAGGAAGGCCTGGAAATATGGCCTTTTGCAATTTTTTCCGGATTTGTTTTTACTCTGCCTTATTTTTTAATGGCAGTATTTTGGGGGCCGGAACTTCCCTCCGTCATAGGAGGACTGCTAGGACTGGGGATTATCATTCCTGCAGCCTCCCATAATTTCTTAATCCCTAAAAATAAGTGGAACTTTGCGCCCCTGGAAAAATGGGATCCCCGTTGGGGTAAAGCCAGTTTTTCCCCTCATAACAGAGAATCCCCTTCCCTTTCGCTGCCTGTTTCCTGGCTTCCCTACCTGTTAATCGCTTCTATTTTGTTAGTTACCCGTCTCCCCGCCCTGGGGCTGGGGCCTTTCCTCCAAAATTTTTCTTTGGATTGGAACAATATATTAGGTGAAGGAATCCGATTTTCCCTTCAGCCCCTTTATGTGCCTGGAATTATCCCTTTTACATTGGTTGCAATTCTCACTGCCTGGCTGCACCGCATGAATAAAAGTTCAGTTAAAGAGGCCTGGCTGATTACTGCAAAACAGATGGTTCCTACTGCCGCAGCTTTGGTGTTTGCCGTATCCATGGTCCAGATATTAGTCCTATCGGATGTGAATCAGTCAGGACTGGACAGCATGATGCTGGTGCTGTCCAGATTTACATCGCTTACTTTTAAGGGCCTCTGGCCGCTGGCATCCCCTTTCATCGGTGCACTGGGCACCTTTTTATCCGGCAGCAGTACCGTATCTAACATTCTGTTTGGAAGTTTTCAGTACCAGGTGGCAGAGGAATTAAACATTTCTAGAATGATTACCTTGGGCCTTCAGTCCGCAGGGAGTTCTATAGGCAACATGGTAAGTATTCACAACATTGTTGCGGTGCTGGCTACCGTTGGGATCAGTGGTGTAGAGGGAGAAATTATTAAAAAAAATTTTATGCCTGCCCTGATTTATGCCTTCCTGGTAGGCACCTTAGGCCTTTTATTTACCTATATTATCTTTCCTCAGACCTTTTGAAAAATAATAGCAGCCCTGTGTTAGGGCTGCTGTCAAAAGTATATTATTTAAAATTTTTCATTTTCATCCAAAGATGTTTTATTATTTTTTAGGTCTCCAGCCTGGTCCAGCCAGGAATCTTCCTGTAGAGTGCCCTTGTTCAATTCTTCCATTTCCCTCTCTGTATCGTCAAACTGATACATCTCTAAAAGTTCGTTAAGACCGTCAGCCATATGGGAAAGTTCTACCGTAGCGCTGCTTACTTCATCCATGACCGTTTTCTGTTCATTTATGCTGGCTACAATTTCTTCCACTGATGCAGATTGCATTTCCGTAGATTCACTGATTTCTCCTACCAGGGTTTTTAAATTGGTTACAGACTCCAGTATTCTATCCAAAAAGCCCCTGACCACCTGAGCCTTTTCCGCCCCCTTGGAGGTAATTACCCCGGCCTCCCGGGTCGCATGAGCAACATTTTTGGTCTTGACCTGTATGTTTTTGACCAGGCTGCCAATTTCTCCTGCTGCACTGCTGCTTTGTTCCGCAAGCTTTCTCACCTCATCCGCCACTACCGCAAAGCCTTTCCCGTGTTCCCCGGCCCGGGCCGCTTCAATAGCTGCATTTAATGCCAACAGGTTGGTCTGGTCAGCTATGGTGGTAATAGTCTTCACGATAATACTGATTTTTTCCGAAGCAGAAGTTAAATCATCCACCATGGAAGATACTTCGTCAGAGACATTTTTAATCTCGTTCATAGATTGGGCCGCTTCCTGAACCGCTTCGCTTCCGTCTTTGGCCACTTTCCCAGTTTCTACCCCCATCTCCGCCGCATCCTGAGAAGCCAGAGCGATATTCTGTGCCATTTTTGAAACGTGTTCTTCAACGGTCCCGGCAATCTCCTGCATAGAGGCATTGCTCTCCTCTACGGCAGCGGAAAGCTGCTGGGAAGAAGAAGCAACTCCATCGGAAGCATCTCTGACTTTCTGCAGGCTTTTTTTCTGGTTGTTTATCATCCCTTTAAGACTGTCAGCAATCCTTCCTATTTCATCCCTGCCGTATTCTTTTATTTTTACGGTGAAGTCTCCTTGAGCCAGACGGCCTACCACAGCTGACAGCTGTACCAAAGGCTTGGCAATAAACCCGGAAAGTATGTATATGGCCGCTGCAATAACCGCCATAACAATTATCATAGATATTATTATTCTCCATTGGATGGCGGCGACTTTGGCATCTATTCTTTCCATAGAAAAACCAATTCTAAAACCTCCCCAATGCTGGCCATGCACATACACCGGAG
>PWJM01000177.1 GCA_003560915.1 Syntrophomonadaceae bacterium | reverse complement strand
GGAGGTAAAAAAATGGCCAATAATGACAAAGACATGAGGAAACAAGTGGAAAAGATGTACAGCAAAATAGCCAAAGAGGAAGCGGAATCCTGCTTTCCTACTTCCTCCTGCTGCGAAAAAGATTTTTCCTCTGCGGAGTATGCGGAAAAACTGGGATATTCCCCAGAGGATATTTTATCTCTGCCGGAGGGGGCCAATATGGGCCTGGGCTGTGGGAATCCCCAGGCTATCGCTTCATTAAAACCCGGGGAAGTTGTGCTGGACCTGGGTAGCGGGGGAGGGTTGGACTGTTTCCTGGCTTCTGGAAAGGTTGGAGAAGAGGGTAAAATTATAGGAGTAGATATGACTGCGGAGATGCTGGAAAAGGCCCGGAAAAATGCAAAACAGGGAAATTATCAAAACGTGGAGTTTCGGCTGGGGGAGATTGAGAACCTTCCGGTAGCAGACAATACGGTAAATGTGATTATATCCAACTGTGTGGTGAACCTTTCCACCAATAAGCCCAGAGTATTTGAGGAAATGTTCAGAGTTTTAAAACCGGGGGGACGGGTGGCCATGACGGATATGGTGGCAACCTCTCCTATTCCTGATATTTTTTTGGATGACCCGGAGCTTTATTCCTCCTGTATAACCGGTGCCAGCCTGATCCCAGACCTTAAGGAGATGTTAGCGGCGGCGGGCTTTCAAGATATAAAGATAACAGCCAAGGAGGAGTCCCGGGATTTTATTAAAGACTGGACAGAAACCCTAAAGGCGGAGGATTACGTGGTATCTGCGTCCATTGAAGCTAAAAAGCCCCTGTAAATTCTGCATCCATACCGGCCGGATCCTCTTCAAAATTTGTTTTTCCGTCCTTCCATCACGGAACACAATATCACTGCACCGGCTGCTGCAATCTTATGCTGCTGCCAGGCAGAGGAGCCATGGTAATGGTTCCAGCATTCCTCTGAGCTTAGTGAAGGTTTTTTGGGAGGGTGTTGGAACCGTTTTTGTCTCCTAGATAGAATTTCAGCTAGATTCATTTAAAAAATGTAATGGTATCAAAAGCGTTATTTGAAGGATATAGGCTCAGCTGTGGAGAATCAAGAAACAGGAATGTAGTCAAAATAAATGGAATTTGAGTGTGGAGGTGAAGGAGAGTGGCAGGACCAGTGAAGAAAGCTTTGTCTATCCTGGCCAGGTACATAGTGGTGCCCGCAGGTTTACTGATTATAGCTGTTTTATTACTATTTTCGTTTTATGCGGGGTACCAAAGGTATCAGGCTGCACAGGCTTTTCGTATTGATACTCCGGAAGGGATTCAGTCTCTTGAGCAGGTTACCTTGGGGGGCGTGGAACAGTGGATTTCCATTCGGGGACATGACCGGAATAACCCGGTGCTGCTCTTTCTTCACGGAGGCCCCGGTTCCCCGGAAACGCCTGTGGTAAGGCATTTCAATTCCGCCCTGGAGGAATATTTTGTGGTGGTAAACTGGGACCAGAGGGGAGCGGGCAAGTCTTATAACCCGGATATTCCTGTGGAGTCCATGACCATAGAGCAGTTTGTTTCCGATACCTTGGAATTGACTCATTTGCTTCGAAAGCGCTTTAATCAGGAAAAGATCTATCTTATGGGGCATTCCTGGGGCACCATCATCGGCACCCCGGCAGTTCAGCAGCAGCCGGAGCTTTACCATGCTTTTATCGGTGTAGGACAGGCTGTAAGTTTTAAAGAGGGAGAGAAGATCTCTTATAATTTCACTCTGGATGAGGCCTATCGCTTAGGGGATGAAAAGGCTATCCAACAGCTGGAGGAGATTGGCCCTCCGCCCTACCTGGGAGATGATTTCCTTAACAGGATAGGGGTTCAGAGGACTTGGCTGCAAAAGTTCGGAGGGGTTGATTACACGGAAAGAAATCCAACCCGGGCCGACATAAAGTATGTTTGGCTTTTCTTGACAGCTCCCGAGTACAGCCTGCGGGATACCGTGAACATGCTCCAGGGAGGCCAGTTTTCCATCAGGGCTTTGTGGGAGGAGCTTCACCAGTTTAATTTTCTTGAAGAGATACCCCGTTTGGAGGTCCCTGTATATTTCCTGATGGGCCGGCATGATTATATAACGGTTTTTGAGCTGGTGGAAGAGTATTATGAGATGTTGGAGGCCCCCCATAAGGAGCTTATCTGGTTTGACAATTCTGCCCACAGTCCTATTTTTGAAGAACCGGAGCGCTTTGTGGAAGTGGTAACAAAACAGATTCTCCCGGATACCCAACGTAAATGACCCAGATAACTCCTATGGTATCTGGATGGATGCCTGAAGTAATAGAGTAAAACATGATTAATAATGTAAATAAGGAATTCATGAATTTTATGTGAACTATAGTTCTACTTAATAATGGTAGGGCTGCCCTTATACTACTAAAGGCAGCCTAATTTCCCCAATTTCCCTTAGATAATTAATGTTTTAAACGAATGCTCTTAAGATAAGTAAGTGGTTTAATTTGTGCAGTTGAATGGTTATTCTCCCATTACTTTGATAACCAGCCGCTTTGGCCTGCGGCCGTCGAATTCTGCATAATAGACCTGCTGCCAGGGGCCGAAGTCCAGCCTGCCGGCAGTCACAGGGATAATTACCTGGTGACCTACCAGGATATTTTTCAGGTGAGCATCTCCGTTGTCTTCCCCGGTGCGGTGGTGCAGGTAATCGGGTCCGTATGGGGCCAGGCGTTCCAGCATTTCGTCGATGTCCTGGATAATACCGTCTTCAGCGTCGTTGATATAAACTGCTGCTGTGATATGCATGGCCGCTACCAGCACCATACCCTCCTGGATTCCGCTTTTGGCCAGTGCTGATTCCACCTTATGGGTAATGTTTATGTATTCTTTTCTCTTGGCAGTGTTAAAAGTTAAGTATTCTGTGTGAGCTTTCATTAGCCTACCGATTACATTCCAGGTTGAAGCTTCAAACTAAAAATATAATCGGCTTTTTCACCTCCCTTATTAAAGTGTGCCTTCCCTCTTTTTTTTCTCCAGGAGAAGTTCCCCTCCTACCCCCACATTTTCCGGATCTATTTCATGGATGTAAACAACAAAGCCCACCTGGGGGATACCGGTTACCCTGCTGGCTGTTTTTGTGAACTCTGCTACTATTTCGGCTTTCTGTTCCCTGGTCATTTTAGGGGCATTGAAGCTTATGGTTGGCATATTTTTTTCACCTCCAATTTTATGGGTTTTTAATGTTTTCTATAAAGGACAGAACAATCCTGCCAATATTTTCAAATTTTAACAAAGGGGAAATCCAAGGGGTCTGACCCCGTCTGTTGTAAACCCGAAGGCCACTTCAGGGATAATTGTAACCTTGCTGGCTGTTCTGCTACCAGACAGCCGAAATCTTCCTCTTCAAAGCTGGAAGAAGTTAAGTGGGAGTAGTTCAATGGTTGACGAACTAGACAATGTGTAATATAAATGAGAAGAAGAAAAACAACTGTCGATGACTTCTTAAGAATTGTTACCGCAAAAAGAGGATGTAACGGTACATCAGCCAGTAGTGGCAGAAGCTTCCAGCCAGGACAAACAGGTGGAAGATTTCGTGGAAACCAAAATATTTTAAATTAATTTTTGGCCATTTAAAACCGTAGATTAAGGCTCCGATGCTGTAGAAAATTCCTCCGGACACCATCCAGGCAATTCCCCCGATAGGAATAGTGCGCACCAGGGGGATAAAAGCGATGACCACCAGCCATCCCATGATGGCATAAAAGAGGGTGGACAGCCAGCGGGGCGCATCAAACCACAGCACTTTTAATATGATTCCTACGATGGCCATTCCCCAGATGCTTCCCAGGAGGCTCCATCCACAGGCGCCCCTCAGGGGAATCAGGCAGATAGGGGTATAGCTTCCGGCAATCAGCACATAGATCATGATGTGGTCAATGCGTCTTAAAAGGAGAGTCCCTTTTTCAGAAATAAACAAAAGGTGATACAAGGTGCTGAAGGTGAAGAGAAGAATAAGGCTGGCTCCATAGATAGAAAAAGATACCACGTGCCAAGGGGTTGCAGTCACTGCCGCATAGTACACCAGCACCACCAATCCTACCAGGGACATAATGGCCCCAAAGAGATGAGAAAAACCGCTTACCGGGTCTTTTAATTTATTCAGCATAACAACCTTCCTTTACATAGATTAAAATTAAAATGAAACTATTTTGTATGTAGTGCAGGTTAGGAGTTTTGGAGAGGAAAGGTGAGCTTATAGTATGGGGGGTAAATTGCTTTTAGTTGTGATATTTATTATACCCCGGATTGCAGGAATTAACAATTAAATTGTTGTATTTTAAAATGGAAGGACTGTAAAGCAAACGGGATAGCTTGGCATATATATCGATAGCTGGCGTTCTAATAAGCCTTCACTTTTAAGGGGGTGATTGTAAGTTACACCAAGGATTCTATTATGAAAATATGACTAGAGATAAGGAGACAAGGGGACGGTTCTTATGTCTTATTTCTTCCATCTGATGTTGCAGCGTTTTTTGCTGCTGCATGTATGTCTCTTATAAGCCAGGAAAGAGGGTTGCAGCTTGAAAATTACTTATATTGATCAAGAAAAGCCTATGTTCATAACGGGGAATGTTTTAAAAAGCTCTCTAGGGGACTATACTTTTACCAGGGAGATCCGGGAGAATACCTGCCCGGTGGAAATCTATATAGAGGATGGGTTAATCCAAAGCATTGACCTCATTTTAAAAATTTCGGAAAACCAGCCGCCCAAAGAAGGGGTGAGAATAGATGTTCCTCAGGGTCAAATTATGATTCCTGCCTTTGTGGACTGCCATGTACATCTGGTTCTGGACGGTATTCACGGGTTCAGGAAATTTATCGGCCCGGCATCAGATGAAGCCTTGGTTCAGAGGCTGAAGGCGATTGTCTGCTCAGGGGTTGCTGCAGTAAGGGATGGAAGTGACCGTTATAATACCGGTATGCAGGCAAAGCGTATGTGTGAAAGAACCCTGCAGGAAGCAAAGGCGGGCATGGATATTATCACCGGTGGCTTCCCCGAGGTGGTCACTACCGGCTGGGCCCTCTACCGGGAGGGGCACTACGGGTCCTTTTTAGGACAGGGGGGGATTAGGGAGTTTCGGGAGGTGAAAGAGCGGATTGCACAGCTTAAAAAAGCTGGGGTGGAACAGCTGAAAGTTGTGCAGTCAGGATTGGTCAGTTTTTCTGCATACGGGGAAACCGGGCCGGCTCAATTCACTCTACGGGAAATGCAGGAAATAGTAAAGATTGCCGGAGAATTTGATCTCCCGGTAATGGTGCATGCCTCCTCAGATGAAGCGGTAAGGATAGCCGTGGAGGCGGGAGTGCATACTTTAGAACACGGTTATTTTGTGTCTCTCCAGACCCTGGAACTGATGGCGGAAAAAGGCGTGGCCTGGGTACCCACGGTGGCCCCGGTAGCCGCAGCTTTGAAAGAGGTACAAACCCTGGGGCCGGGAGTTTTTAACGGTAAAGTAGAGCCGGAGGTGTTGGAGAAAACCATAGATAATCACCTGGAAAAAATAAATCTGGCCCAAGATATAGGGGTAACACTGGGTGTTGGAACGGATGCCGGTTCACCGGGGGTAGGCTGGAAGGAGGGCTTTTGGCAGGAAATGCAGTATTATGCCAGGGCAGGCCTATCTCCGGAAACAATATTTGAAATAGCTGCTAAAAATGGCGCCAGCATTTTGGGATTGTCCAGGGAGATGGGGACCATAGAGGTGGGCAAAAAGCCTTATTTTCTGGGTATAAATATTGAATCATTAAAAAACATTGAAAATTTCCTGGGCCCCCAATCTATATTTTATTGCTTCAGTTGATATTCCAAAATGTCTCAAAGGAAAAAGGAACTTAAAGGTAGTGGGGTGACGATCGTATCGTATAAAGGAGAAGAAGGGCATTTACTGATCCATTGCGTAAATTTAAAAGCTGTTAAGATTTTTACATGATTAGTACCCTTGTTTTAAAGCCTATGGTTTGATATATTCTTTATTAAGTAAATATATTTCTCCGAAAAACAATAACTAACAGGATAAAAATCCCTCCTGCGGGGAGAGGGATAATTGAAATTGGAGGTGTTCAAATGACAGAATTACTGCAGATTTACAAATGCCAGGTGTGTACCAATATTGTGGAAGTAGTACATGCCGGTCAGGGGACCTTAGTCTGCTGTGGGGAAGACATGCAGCTTTTAACAGAGAATACAGTGGATGCATCTTATGAGAAACATGTTCCTGTAATTGAAGTGAGTGACGGTGAAGTAAAGGTTAAGGTGGGAAGCGTTCCCCATCCTATGGAGGAAAAACACTATATTGAGTGGATTGAGCTGATCGTTAATGGAAAGGTGTACCGGCAGTTCTTAAAGCCCGGTGATATTCCTGAAGCCGTATTTCAGGTAAAAGCCGATAAAGCTCAGCTTACAGCCAGGGAGTACTGCAACATTCACGGATTGTGGAAAGCATAGAAATAAAAATTATATAATTGTCAGGGCAATAAGTGTGACAGCCTTATTTTTAAACATAAAAAAGATAACCACCCGATTTTTTTCAGGGTGGTTATCCTGTTTTTTGATGATTATAAGTGCTTGACAGTTATACGGTTGAGCGGATTATGAATAAAAAGCAGTTGTTTCAATATTTAAGAATTCTAAATATAGAAAGGATAATGCTGATATAGTGAGGAATATAAAGCATATAAGGCATATATAGATGTATTAGGGAAACTTTTAAATTTAT
>PWJM01000123.1 GCA_003560915.1 Syntrophomonadaceae bacterium | reverse complement strand
TTTTTGGTTCTTGACAGATATGTGGCCCCGTGTTACGATAAAAGTGTTTTAAAAAGTGAACAGGTATACTCTTATCCAGAGCAGGTGGAGGGACTGGCCCAGTGAAACCCGGCAACCGGCCCAGGGACCTCGGTTCCAGGCACGGTGCTAAATCCAGCAGAACAGAAAGTTTCTGGAAGATGAGAGGCTGATACTGATATTGAACAGTAAACCTTCCGTCTTTCTTCGGAAGGTTTTTTTGTAGAGCCTCATCTGTTTACTGGAAAAACAAGAGGAGAATTTTTTAAAAAGAGGGAGGGGTTTACTTGAAAGTTAACCGGACGTACGATGAGATTAACGAAAAAATCAAAAAGGGAGAAGCTGTGGTTATGACAGCGGAGGAAATCATTTCCGTTGTGGAGGAAAAGGGATTAGAAGAGGCTGCCCGGGAAGTAGATGTGGTCACAACGGGAACCTTTGGCCCGATGTGTTCCTCCGGGGCGTTCCTCAATCTCGGTCACCCCATGCCTCGAATGAGAATGTCTAAAGTCTACTTGAATGGTGTAAATGCATATGCGGGCATTGCTGCCGTGGACGCTTACCTGGGGGCGACAGAAATTCCGGAGACGGATCCTGGCAATACTAATTTCCCCGGTGAGTTCAATTATGGTGGAGGCCATGTCATTGAAGACCTGATAGCAGGCAAAGAGGTTTACCTGGAGGCATACAGCTATGGGACCGACTGTTATCCTCGGAAAAAACTGGAGACTTACATCAAGCTGGAAGACATGAACGAAGCATTCATGTTCAACCCACGGAATGCTTACCAGAACTACAATGTGGCCGTGAATCTATCTGAGAAAACCTTATACACCTATATGGGGATTCTAAAGCCCAGCATGGGTAATGCTAATTACAGCACGTCGGGGCAGCTCAGCCCCCTGTTTAATGACCCGTTGTTTCGTACTACCGGAATCGGCACCAAAATATTTCTGGGAGGGACAGTGGGTTATGTTTCCTGGTATGGAACTCAGCATAACCCCAGCGTAAACCGTACGGAAACCGGAGCTCCCCGTACACCATCAGGAACACTTTCAGTAATTGGCGATATGAAGCAGATGGATGCTGCCTGGGTCCGAGGAGTAAGCTTCTTAGGATATGGGGTATCCCTAATGGTAGGTGTCGGAATTCCTATACCTGTACTCAATGAAGAAATTCTTCGTTCAGCTGCCGTAAAAGACGCGGAGCTGTTTGCCCCGGTAGTAGATTACAGCCAGGGTTATCCATACGGCAAAGGAGGCCCCCTGGGAGAGGTCAGCTATGCTCAGCTTAAGTCTGGTTCTATCCTCGTTGAAGGGAAGGAAGTGCCTACCGCTCCATTGTCCAGTTATCCCAAGGCGAAAGAGATTGCAGAAATTCTTAAGTCCTGGATAGTAGAAGGACAGTTCCAGCTGACGGAGCCGGTGGAACAATTGCCCTCCGCTGATTCCGGCAAAAAGCTGAGCGCCATGAAAATCCGCAGTAAAGGGGAGGAGAGTTAAATGGTGAAACACAAAATTGTCCTGTTATTTCCTGCAACCGTGGTGGAACAGCCCTTTTTATATCATCTGGTGAAAGACTACAACCTGATTATAAATGTGTTAAAAGCCAACATTAACCCCCGGAAGGAAGGGATGCTGGTGCTGGAACTGGCGGGGGATAAGGAAAATTACGATTCCGGCATTCATTTTCTGGAATCCCGGGGGGTTAAGACTCTGCCTCTGGAACAGCAGATTGTCTGGAACGAAGAAAAGTGCACTCAATGCGGTGCCTGTACGGTAATCTGCCCTACTTCAGCACTGGAAATGATCAGGCCGGAAATGGCCGTTAAATTTGACGGTGAGAATTGTATTGCCTGCGGCCATTGTCTGAAAGCCTGTCCGGCACGAGCCGTGGAGGAGCATTATTAACTGCTGAGCGGGCCCTTTGAGGCCCGCTTTTTATAAAGAGCTCAATAATTCTTTCCACTTCGATGGATAGGCATCAAAAGGGGAGTTCTAATATGTCCTATGATATTCGTTCCTACCGGAGCAGCAGCCAGGGGAGGGATTTAACTTCTTTTCAGGTAGTTATAAAGGAAACAGATCTTCTGGTCAGGGTAGATAAAAATAGTTTTCAAAAAAGCTTAATAAAAATAGTAGAGGATGCCGCATGGCAATACCGCCGGCAGCTGGAAAATTTTATTACCGGAGATCCTGGCTTTAAACAAAGCCTTAGCCCTTACCTGGTTTCCCCTGCCGCACCCTGGATTGCGGTTCTTATGGCCCAGGCCGCAAACCAGGCGGGGGTAGGCCCTATGGCAGCAGTGGCCGGTGTTTTTTCAGAACTGTTGGGGAAGGAGATATTAAAACATGTCCAAGAGGTTATTGTTGAAAATGGAGGGGATATCTTTTTAAACGTAAACAAAACCAGAAAAGTTTCCATTTTTTGCGGAAAGGAGTCCCCCTTTCATGGACGTTTGGCCCTGGAAATTAAACCTAAAGAAACTCCTCTGGGAGTCTGCACCTCCTCCGGAATAATTGGACCTTCATATAGTATGGGCAGGGCAGATGCAGCGGTAGTTGTTTCTTCTTCAACCCCTCTGGCAGATGCTGCCGCCACGGCTCTTGCCAACCTGGTCAAAGAAAAAGATGACGTGGATAAAGCTTTACAGAAGGCCAAAGAAATAACCGGCATCAAAGGGGTTTTGGTGGTCAAGGATGACCGGATAGGAGCCTGGGGTAAGATTAAAATTGTTTCGCCGTAACAGCGTATGTAACCTGTGTAATCCTTACCCGGGGTTGCAAATCACAGGGTTTCATATTATAATAAATACTGCAAACGGGCCGGCATAGCTCAATTGGCAGAGCAGCTGAATCGTAATCAGCATGTTGGGGGTTCAAGTCCTCTTGCCGGCTCCAACTAAATACGAGGGTTTCAGGCATAGAAGAAAATCTATGTCTTTTTTTGTATGCGTATAGTGTAATTCACTGACTGGATACTAAATCTACTACGGTAATCTGGGGCCGGTTATTCACTCTTAGATTGAGAAGATGACTCCCTTTCCCCCGGTTGAAGATCATGGTTTTCCCCCTTTTCTTATGAAGAATAATTTTTATTTGGTTTGGGCAAAATAATAAGTAGTCCCAAACAAAGGAGGAAGTTGGAAATGACGGAAGAGGTATTAAACAGCCTAACGGCGGAAAGAGATCAGTTGTTAGACGATTTATTGGCTTCAGGGGAAGAAAAAAAAGCGGAGATTTTAGAGAAAATTATGGAAATTGATGATGTAATCGAGTCCTTAAAAAGCAGGGTAGATTATGCATGAAATTAGAAGGTAACTACGGGGTAAATATAATAGAAGTTAAATAGAAAGAGGCTGCTCCAGATTGATTGGAGCAGCCTCTTTGCCATGTATTTGCAGGATAGGCGTTCAGCTGCTGAGCACCCCATGGCAAAAGCAGCTGGAGCTTACGAAAAAATCTTACTTCTTGTTATTTGTTCTATGTCGTTTAAGGTATTACAGGGATACATCTTGACCAGTGCTTGGAAAGTTCTAGTACTTATGGAATTCTGCCATTCCTGTTCAGGCAGGGTGTTGAGCCAAAGGATATCTTTCACGCATTTTTTAATGTTTTGCAGTTCCTGCAGGGTATCGCCAATGGCCTCGGTTTTGGTATCGCTGAGGATTATTAAGTAGGCATCTGAAGTTAACAGAGCCGAATGTTTTTTCCGAAGTGTTTTTAGGGATGTATGGAGGCGGGTTCCGCCTCCCCAAACGTTACTTTTGTTCATTATGTCTACCATCAGCTGGTTAAAATCACTGCCGGGCTGAAAATGCTGGCTGATTCTTTCCAAATCATCGGAGAAAATAAAACTTTCAATCTGGCCCAGTACTGAGTGTATGCCGTAAATAAACTGAAGCACCAGGGAGGCATAACTGGCCATTGACCCGGATACATCACATAATAAAATAAGCTTAGGTTTTTGTATTCTTTTACTGCGGTACTTTAACTTAAACATGGTGCCGCCATAGCGGATATTGTCCCGAATGGTACGCCTTAAATCCAGCACCTGGTGTCTTTTGCTTCTTTTGTAGCGCCGGCTAATCCGGGTGACCAGGTGTTTGGCCAGCCGCCTGATTAACATATTGGCTTTGGGTAGATCCTTATCCTTAATGTGCTGCATATCTTCGTACATAAGGGAATCTTCTCCGCTGGGGGCTTTTTGACCTAAATCCTCCAGAATATAATCCAGTTCCAGGTCACCGGTAGAAACCCTTTCTTTCAGGTCTACCTGATCCTGGTGAGAATGCAGCCACTTTCTCAAAGCTCCCTTAACGATGGTTTCAATCAAGGATTTTACATTGGGTTCCCATTCCCTGGATTTACCTGCTTCAGCTTTTTTCAGATAGTCCTTGATTCGCCCTTTGTCCTCCTGGTCCATCTGGCTGTATAAATATTTTTCCTCTTCGGTCAGGTCCAGATTTTCTTCTTCAAATGTAAGGTCCTGTTCGGCTTCTTCAATCTGCTGTTTTTTCTGATCCTGTCTCATCTGGTGTTCCATCTGCTGTCTTTCCCGTTCCTCAAGGGGTGCAAAATACAGATCGAAGGTACGATCAAAGATATCCCGTTCTCCTTTTCTTTTTACCAGGACTGACCGGAGAGCGGTTTTAACCTGTTCCCGGTCGGAAAAATCAATCACCGTAAGGGCATTCAGGGCGTCAATGACCTCACCGCTGCCTACCTTAACCCCTGCCAGGCGCAGGAGATGAGTAAATCTTACGATATTTGCTTCCATGGTTTTTTCCATAATATCACCTGCTTTTCATGAACTGCTGTCGGAAATACTCATCATTCCAAACAGGAAGATAAGTTTTTTATGTATCAGGCATCTGCCCTGTTCATCCGGGTATTTCAAGAACGGGCAAACTCATCCAGGGCTGCTGCCCCAATCTGTTTATTAAAGGATTCGATATCCGCTTTTGTTTTTAACAGAATGTTTATGGTTTGTTTTACTAACTTTTCGCTGAGGCTGTCTTCGTTTAACGTCAGGAGGGCCCTGGCCCAGTCAAGTGTTTCCGCAATAGAGGGTTTTTTCTTTATTTCCCTGTTCTGACGGATTAAATGAACCGCTTTAGCAATCTGCTGGGTTAATTTCTCGTTAATTTCCGGGACCTTGGCTTTTATAATGGCAATCTCCCGTTCCACTGCGGGAAAGTCTAAATAAAGGTAAATGCAGCGGCGTTTCAACCCATCTGAAAGCTCCCGCTCATTGTTGCTGGTCAAAACGACCATGGGAATATGCCTGGCGGTAAGAGTTCCCAGCTCCGGGACAGAAACTTGAAAGTCCGAAAGCAGCTCAAAGAGAAAAGCTTCAAATTCCTCATCTGTTTTGTCCACTTCGTCTATTAAAAGCACCGATGTATTTTCTGACTGGATGGCTTTTAGAAGAGGGCGCTCCAGCAGGTATTCCCGGGAGAACAAGTCATGTTCAATATTTTCACAGGCCTGGGCTTCCTTCATGATTTGAATTTTCAACAATTGTTTCTGGTAGTTCCATTCATAAAGGGCCTTGTTTTCATCCAGGCCTTCATAACACTGCAGACGGATCAGGTCCGCATGAAAAATCTGGCTCAATACTTTTCCCAATTCTGTTTTCCCCACCCCAGGCTCCCCTTCAATCAATATGGGTTTTTGCAGTTTAAGGGCCAGGTATACGGTTACGATGACTTCCGCATCGCTTATATATCCTACTTCCTCAAAGCCTTTTCTTATGTTTTCCATAGTTATTTCCACGGATGACACATCCTTTCAAGAGTTCCATATATTAAATTCATTATACTATACTCCCAAAATGACTGCAAAGAAGGGAGTTTAGTTGACATAAGAAGAAATTTATGGTATAATGTTGACGTATAGTTTAGATTATGTTAAAATAAAAGTTTTGCAATAAGGGATTTTTTAAATTAATATGATAGAGAATCTAGTTTATCGGGGGTTACAACTAATGAGCAGTTTAAAGAAGCTAGAAAAATGTTTATATTGTGGACAGCCAGGGCTTAGGGAAGATACAGCTACAGGAACGGATTTTAATCACCAGTTCAAAGGCGGTAAATTGTATCAGAGTACGGTAAACTTCTGTTTTATCCCAAAGGCTATAGTAAAGGGATTAAAAACTAAATAAGCCGAAATTAATATATGCCATTGTCAGCATCCTCTGTATACTCATCCCCTCATAGTTTCTAAACTACAAGGGTAAGGGTTTGGGGGGGCAGCTGCAATGGCTTTTTTTTTCATCCCCCCAAAACAGGGATTTTACTCTAAAGTATCGAGCCATAATATTGGGTAGTTTAGCACCTTATGTGTTATAATAATATAAAATTTAAGGAGGTTCTTATATTGACCAAAATTACCTTTTATGGACATGCCTGCTTTTTATTGGAAAACCAGGGAACTTCCCTCATATTTGATCCCTTTTTAGATGATAATCCGCTGTCGCCGGTTAAGTCCGAAGAAATCAAAGCGGATTACATTCTTCTGACTCACTGGCACGTGGATCACCTGGGGGATACCTTCAAAATTGCTAGAGACAACAATTCTCAGGTAATTTCAACCTTTGAAATGGCAAAAACATGTGAGGCCAGAAAGATTAGGGCTCATTCCATGCACCTGGGGGGGAAACACAAATTTGACTTTGGTTTTGTCCGGGTTACCCCAGCATTCCATGGTTCAGGAATCCCTGGCGGTCACGCCTGCGGTTTCATAGTAAAGTTTTTTG
>PWJM01000170.1 GCA_003560915.1 Syntrophomonadaceae bacterium | reverse complement strand
TCACCTCAATTTGCTTTACCGTGGTAAAGTGATAAAGTAACAGCTATGGGTATTTTACCACCTAATTTGTCCGCTGTCAACCAATCCGGGATGCCTTGTGTTTATCTTAGGATAATGTCACGTATCTTATAATTATCTTGGTTAACCTCCTCCGGGACAAGCCCGGAGGCTTCTCCACAAAGATTTCTCATGTTATTAGAATGCGCCTGTTAAACATATAAAATAAAAAAACCGCTGCGTCCTGCGTATTATAAACGGCGGCATGGTTCTGCACTTCACAAACCTGTAAGCTTAAAGGAATAGAGTTAAACTTTTTAAAAGGCGTCCAACACCAGAATAAGAACATCCCTGGGGTTGTCATCCTGAATAGCTGCCCAATATATCCGGTTTCCATTCCGATAGTAATAGTTAAACCAGCCCATCCTTTCTACTTTATATACTTTAATCCCATTTTTATAAAACACCTCATAATTATAAAAATTCTCATTTTCGGGAATCCGAAGATTTATTCTCTGAATGAGATCCTTGGCATCCTGCTGGTCATGGGACTCTGTAATCCAAATAATGGCCTGCCGATTAGCAGTCTGATAATGGGGGATGTAGGCTTTAGCAATATCTATGCTGGCACCCTGAAAACTCTGAACATTGTCCAAAGCCTCTTGGCCAACAATCACTTTAATCAAATGCATATCTCCCAGGCGTTCAGGAAACATAGATGTATCCTCTTTAAAAATAGTAAACTCTTCTCCCAACGTATCTTTCCCCAATCCCCGGAAGGGAGGGTCCTGTGCCATCATAATGGTGCTGCCGTTAGGAAACCAATCAGGGATCCCTACATAATCAGTCTTAATTAATGTAAGCAGCAGAAATAAAAATATAAAAGGGAGCACTATCTTTAGCATGTTTAACTTTCTAGACACAAACATCCCACCCCCTTCACATTGAAATATTAAATTCGCCATATTATGACAAATTCCTGCTTTTGTTAAAAATAATCCTAACCTTTACAATAAATTTAAAATGTCTACAAAACCTGGGAAGGATATGTTTACACATTGGCTGTCCGAAATATGAGTATTTCCTTGAGCCGACAGGCCAGCCACAGCTAAAGCCATGGCTACCCGATGATCCCCGTGGCTCATACAGCCGGAGCCTTTGAGTTTTTGAGGGCCATGAATTATCATGCCATCGGGCAGAGCCTCAATAACCGCCCCCATTTTACCCAGTTCCCCGGTCATGGCGGAAATACGGTCACTCTCCTTGACTCTCAGCTCCAAAGCATCCCGAATTTCTGTTTTCCCTTGGGCCAGGACTGCAGCCACCGTCAGGACTGGAATTTCGTCAATTAATCTGGGAATTAAGCTTCCCCCAATAGTCACACCCTTGAGTTCTGCCCCCTGGACCCGGATATCTGCTGCCGGCTCCATATTCTCCACCCTCTCATTCAGCAGAGTAATATTGGCCCCCATTTCCGCCAAAACCTCCAGTAAACCGGTCCGAGAGGGGTTAACTCCTACATTTAACAGCGTTACGTCTGAACCCGGCATAAGGGCAGCAGCAGTGATGAAAAAAGCTGCAGAGGAAAAATCACCGGGAACTTTAATGCTCCGGGCGGTAAATCCGTGTTCCCCCTGGATTTCAACCCTGAGGCCCTGTTTATTAAAAGGTATTTCAAAATGCTGAAGCATTCTTTCCGTATGATCCCTGGACATTGCCGGCTCAGTCACAGAAGTAACACCCCCGGCATAAAGGCCTGCCAGCAGAACACAGGACTTCACCTGGGCGCTGGCCACAGGGGAATGGTAATCAATGGCCTTCAGTTTCCCGCCCATAATGGTCAGAGGAAGCAGTCCTGTCCCTTTCCTCCCTAGAAACCTGGCCCCCATCCGGGCCAAAGGTTCTACCACTCTGCCCATAGGCCTGTTTCTTAAAGAGGAATCCCCGGTAATCACGCTGTAAAAAGGATTCCCCGCAAGGATTCCCAAAAGCAGCCGGGCGGTTGTCCCGGAATTACCGGCATCTAAAACATCACCGGGCTCCTGAAGCCCCTCCAGGCCTTTCCCCTGAATAATGACTTTTTTGTCTTCAATATTAATATCTATTCCCATCTCCCTAAAACATGCTATGGTCCGGGTACAATCTTCCGCCAGTAAAAAACCCTGGATTTCCGTAATGCCCTGGGCCAGGGATCCAAATATAACAGCCCGGTGGGATATGGATTTATCCCCGGGAACATGGATCGTCCCCCGGATAAAGGGTTTAGGTTGAATAATCAGTTCCATTTTTCCGCTCCTCAGCCTTTTTAGAATATATTTATCGGGCGACAGCCTTAAAACCTTCCTCTTCTAACACTGTAAAAGCCCTGTCCCTTTCCTCCAAAGTGGAGAAACTGAATCGGATTGAACCGCCCTCTTCTTCCCTGCTTTTTAAAATTTCAATCTCCTTAATATTAATCCCTTTGTTTCCAAAAAGGGTTGCCATTTTCCCAATTACCCCCGGTACATCAGCCACCAGCACTACTAAATCATAAATGCCGGGAAGAAGCCCTTTTACTCTCCTGGGAATGTTCAACCGGGTCTCCCGGGCTTTCTGGAATTCCTTCATTAAACTTTCTCCATCCCTCTGCCCCAAAAGCTGTTCTAACTCCTGAATTTTATTTTTAAAGATTTCTAAAAGTTTTAGAATCATCTCCCGATTGGACAGACAAATATCCCGCCACATATCGGGGCTGCTCATGGCGATCCGGGTCGTATCCCTGAATCCCCCGGCAGCTAAAAACAGGGCCTTCTTTAAATCTGCCCCGGTATCAGGAAGAGTGTTAACCAGCAGCGCTGCTGTTATATGAGGCAGATGGCTTACCGACGCCACCAGCAGATCATGTTCTCGAGGATCCATAATCATGCACTGAGCTCCGATTTCTTCCACCATTAATTTAACCACCTGCAGGGCTGCCGTGTCCGTTTTTTCTGTAGCTGTGAGCACATAAATGGCATTTTCCAGCAGGTAAGGGTTTGCCGCTTCCACCCCGGATTCTTCAGAACCGGTCATGGGATGTCCTCCCACAAATTTTATATCCGGGGGCAAAATCTTCTCAATATTCTCCGTAATTTCTCCTTTTGTGCTGCCCAGATCCGTAATAATGCATCCTGGTTTTAATAAGGGGAGAATTTCTTGAACCAGGGCAGGGCTCAACCCTACCGGGATAGCTACCACCACCAGATCCGCATTTTCTACAGCTTCTGTTAGATGAAGGGTCCCCCTGTCCACAGCACCCAGCTCTATGGCCTTTTCAATTTTCTCCGGGTCCCGGAAGAAGCCCACCACCTCACCTGCCACGCTCCGGTTCCTCAAGGCCATTCCCAGGGATCCCCCCATTAAACCAACACCAATGATAGCTGTTTTTTGTAAGAGTGCCTTATTCATAGTAATTCTCCTTTAACAAGCCTAAAACTATCTTTTGGGGTTCAACAACCCCCAAAGTATATTACAGGTCTTTCTAAAGCTTCCTAATTAACATAAAGAAAACATTCCTGTTTTTATCAATTTACCGCCTGCTGAAACAAATGTGCCGCTCAAATCTGTTACATGGTGCGGTCCACACTGGCGGCCACCCGCCCCAGTTCAACCATTAATTCCTTAAACTGTATCGGATTAAGAGACTGCGGCCCATCGCATAAAGCCCTTTCCGGATCTGGATGTACCTCAACCATCAAACCATCTGCCCCGGCGGCAATAGCTGCCTTGCACATGGAGGAAACCAGCCGGCGCTGTCCGGTGCCGTGACTGGGGTCTACAATCACCGGTAGGTGGCTCAATCCTTTGACAATAGGTATTGCGCTTAAATCCAGGGTATTACGGGTATAGGTTTCAAACGTCCGAATTCCCCTCTCACAGAGGATCACATTGTAGTTGCCGCCGGACATCAAATACTCCGCAGCCATCAGCCATTCTTCAATGGTAGCGGAAAGCCCCCGTTTTAAAAGGACCGGCTTGCGGATCTTTCCCAGTTCCCTTAAAAGATCAAAGTTCTGCATATTTCGGGCTCCCACCTGAAGAATATCTGCATATTTTCCCACCAGGGGGACACACTGGGGATTCACCACCTCTGTAACGATACAGAGGCCGGTCTTCTCCCTGGCTTCCGCCAATAGCTTTAAGCCTTCCTCCTCCATGCCCTGGAAGGCATAGGGAGAGGTGCGGGGTTTATAGGCGCCGCCCCTTAAAACATCGGCCCCGGCCGCCTTAATTGATTCTGCTATCAGCTTTACCTGACCTTCGCTTTCCACCGCACAGGGGCCGGCCATGACAACTATTTTTTCGGCCCCAATCTTTACGCCGTTCAATTCTATGATGGTATTTTCCTGTTTAAATTCCCTGCTTACCAGTTTGAAAGGCTTGGAAATGGGTACGACCTTTTCTACGCCCTCCATGGCTTCCAGCCCCAAAGAATAAGCTTTGCTCCGGTCCCCAATGGCTCCGATTACTGTACGGGTCTCCCCTTCGGAAAGGTGGATGCCGAACCCAATTTGGGTAAGCCTTAAAATGACCTCGTCAACCTGCTCCTTTTTCGCCCCAGGATTCATGACAATAATCACTCTTGTAACCTCCTTTTATACTATGAGCAACCGGCAGGATAGATTTATTATTTCCAAAACACAGGTTGTTCATTTTTCAAATAAGTAAAAGTTTACTGCGGTAAAAAAAACCATGCACTAAAAAAGCTTTCTTCCCCATAGGGACGAAAGCTGTTCTTCCGCGGTACCACCCCGATTGGTTGAAATACAATTCAACCCACTCAGTAAGGTACGGAAGGGTTTACCCTTCTTATACCCCCTCCTTTTTAACGGCGGAGAACCCGTCAAAGCCTACCGGCCGGTGGCTTTAGGCCATCAGCTTTCGGTTTGCCTCTCCCGGGCGTATTCGGTATGAATCCGGCACCAGAGTCTCAGCACCCCCCGGCTCTCTTAAGCCCCCAAACATACTTACTCTTCCCGGTCATCGAAATAACGATTGCTAATTTGAGGTTAATTTTACTATTGAAAACCCAGTTTGTCAAATGGTTTTTCAATTTTTTGGTTTTCTCCTATTGTGATTAATTAATAATGAAGAGCTAACCGGTGGCTATAATATCATAGCATTTTTACTCCTGGGCCAGCACCTCCAACACCCGGGGGTGTATGTATTCCGACACCTTCCGGTTGGACCCCCCCATGGTGATTACCACCAGTTTTCCTGAACAAACCTCCTTTGCCAGGTTTTTCAACTCCCTGACTAAATCCACGAATAAATCCCGGCCCAGCCCCCTGGAACCATAGTCATCTTTGTGGGTATCATGACCCAACAGGTGAATAATCAAATCCGGCCCAAATTCCCGGGCTCGGGGGAAGAACTCACTCCTCACCTTTTCCAGGTACTCCTCATCAGTCATGTTTTTCCCCACCCTGACATCCACCTTGGTCCCCAGGTCCTCCACCACCTCCAGGTCGCAGAAGCAGACATGAAGCACCTGCCGGTCCCCCAGGAAAATTTCCCGGGTGCCGTCCCCGTGGTGGCTGTCAGTATCAATAATTGCCGCCCGGACTCCTTCATATTTCTGCTGCAGATTTGCCAGGGCGGGACCGGTGGAGGAAATATAGGTGCCACCCCAGGCATTGTAATAACCGGCGTGATGCCCTGCCGCAACGTTAAAAACCAGGGCATTTTTAAGCTCTCCCTTATACACTTTTTCCGCCGCCTCCACACAGCCTCCCACGGAATAAAGAGCACCCTGGGCGTAATCCTGTTTAAAGAGATTCTCCACCAGCTGCGCTTCATGTACCTGGTACAGCAGAAGATTGCTAACCTTTTTGGGTTCCATTAGAATCGCTTCCGATAGTTCTAAAACTTTTTCCATGGCCTGGGGGAAATCCTTAAATTTATGCCCCATTACCGGCCAAAACTTCTGCCTGAACATTTCATGAAAAAAAACCCCGGTTTTCATAGCGTCCTCCCATCAATAGATTCATATTTCCTTGAATATCACCAGGTAGTGTTATCCCCCAAAATATTCCTCCGGTCCCATAGGGCGATGGCATTTTCCTTGCAGAAGGTGCGGCAGATTCCGCAGCCGTAACATTTAGTAAGGTCAATGCTGCACTTTTTATTCAGACGGTCATACTCAACCGCCTCAAAAAGGCAGTATTTTGAGCATCTTCTGCAGCCGCTGCAGCTTTCCGGGTCAATTTCCGCTACATACTCTGCCCTCCACATGGCCGTGCCTATTTTCATCTTTACCTGGACATTATAGGCCATGCAGTCCCGGTCGCAGTTACACATCCCTCCAATAAAAGGAGTCTCAAAGGTCCAGACGCTGTGCATCATCCCTTTTCCCTCCAGGTCTCGAACCAGGCTGATGGCTTTTTGGGGAGAGAGGACTTCAAAATTGCTGAAATCCGGGACATCCTTTACAATCTCCGTCATATCCATCCCCACCCCCAGGCAGTACCCCACCTCTTGGCGGGAGGTTACTCTTCGGCAGACACAAGGCAGCTGCACAATGGTCCCCACATTTTCTAATATTTTTTCTGCATCCTCCAGGGGTACCACCTGTCCAAAATGGTGCTTTTTCAAACTGGAGGTAACCCGGGGATAAACCAGGGAATCGTAAACAGAGGGCAGGCGCTGCTTAAACCAGTGGGCGGCAAAGGGCCAAAAGGAAAGCCTTTGGCGAAACCCCCGGAGATATTTTTTTAATTTTTCCTCAGAACTTACTTGGGAAAAAACCTCCCGGGTGTAATTGTCCATATTTTCATACCACTTCTTGCCTTCCCCGTGTTGGGTGCAAAACTCACACATGACGATCTCCTCCAGTTTAGATTATCACACTGTCTTGGCGGTATTCTGGATAGCGCGAGATGTCTCTTCCTCTTTATTATAATTAAAGTTAGGAAACATTGCCAGTTTCAGCAGTTCTC
>PWJM01000073.1 GCA_003560915.1 Syntrophomonadaceae bacterium | reverse complement strand
CTATTTTGCCCATTCTTCCCCGTTTCACTCCATTCTTGCTTTTTCCCTTGCGTGGGAAAGAAATTTTGTGCCCTTTTTCCCTCCATGGTATAATAATCCTTAAGGAAATGAACATCTATTTACGGGTGCCTTTGAGTTTAATGTCACAAATATAATATTAAAGTAAAAGGAGTATTTATAGATGACTAAGAAGAAAGCGGTGGTCCTGCTTTCCGGCGGGTTGGACAGTACTGCCTGTATGAGTTTAGCTCATGGGCAGGGTTATACCCTTTATGCCCTTTCCTTCGATTACGGCCAGAAACACCGTAGGGAGCTGCAGTCTGCTGCTGAAATTGCCCAATTTTACAATTCTGCAGAGCACCGGGTCATAAAACTGGATTATGTGGGGGGCAGTGCCCTGACGGACACCGGTATAGATGTACCGGATTTTCAGGAAACCGAAGGAATTCCTGTTACCTATGTGCCGGCCCGGAATATCCTTTTTTTAAGTTACGCTCTGGGTTATGGGGAAGTGGTGTGTGCTGATTCCATCTTCATCGGGGTCAATGCCATTGACTACAGCGGTTATCCTGACTGCCGGCCGGAATTTATCCAGGCTTTTCAAAAGGTAATTCAGGTGGGTACCAAGTCTGGAGTAGAGGGCCGCCCTATTGAAATATTTACCCCATTGATCCACCTGACCAAGGGGGATATTGTGAGACTGGCAGTGGAGAATGGCGCTCCTCTGCACCTGACCAACAGCTGTTATAAGGGGGAGGAAAAGGCCTGCGGCCGCTGTGACAGCTGCAGGTTGAGGCTCAGGGGGTTCGCGGAGGCCGGCGTTGAAGATCCGATTCAGTACCATCTGACAGATTAAGCTTGCCAAGTGTTTTTTAAAATATGTCATCCCGGTGAATATCAGTCAAAAGGCTATACGTTATGGAAGGAATGCAATAAAAGGGAGAGAATTGCATTTATTGAAAGTAAGTTGGGCAGGCAAAATTTTGATAAAAGAAAAAATGCCCAGCGTTCCCATGGAGGAGGAGACTGTTTTGCCTTTGAAAATTTTACATACCGGAGACCTTCACTTAGGCATGACCTACCGCAGCCGGGGATACCCGGAAACGTTAAGGGAAAGCCTGGTGGAGGCTCGATTTGAAACTTTGAAAAACCTGGTGGAGAAAGCCAACCAGGAGGACTGTCAGCTTTTCGTGGTGGCCGGGGACTTATTCCACCGGACCAACGTTTCTCAGGAGACGGTACTCAAAACCGTTAAAATCCTATCCAATTTCAATGGTAACTGTGTGGCGGTGCTGCCTGGAAACCATGATTTTCTAGAGGATTACGGACCCCTTTGGGGAAGCTTTAGGGAAAATGCCTTCGACAACCTGCTGCTTCTGGCGGATACGGTGCCTTATACTTTAGAGGATTTTAACCTGGATGCAGTGCTGTACCCCGCTCCCTGTCACCGGAAGCATTCTGAGGAGAACCGGTTGGGTTGGATTCCAGAACTGGAGGACAGGCCCCCGGGACAATGGCACCTGGGAGTAGCCCATGGTTCTGTCCGGGGAATTTCACCGGACTTTGATGCACAGTATTTCCCTATGGAGGGGGAGGAGCTGCGGGAACTGGGGCTGCACCACTGGTGCCTGGGACATACCCATGTCCGATATCCCGACCTGGATCGGGTAGGGGGTTGTCCCTTTGCCTACTGTGGTACTCCGGAACCCGATGGTTTTGACTGCAGCCACGGGGGTTATGCCCGGATCACGGTGCTGGATGACCTGGGGAACCCGGAAAGCCTTTCCATATCCACGGGAGGCTACCGATTCATAGAAATGCAGAAGGAAATCTCCGGTGTAGGGGAACTGGAGGAACTGGGCCGGACGCTGGAGCCTCAGGGGGAAAACACCCTGCTCAAGCTTTCCCTATCCGGCACCCTCAGCCAGGAGGATTATCTCTGCCGTGCCCAGATTTATGATAAGTTGGGAGAAATCCTGGCCTACCTGGAGGTGGAGGATTCAAGGTTGAATGTAGAGATTACACCTCAGACCATTTCCGCAGAGTTCCCTGACGGTTCCTTTCCCCATAGACTTCTGAACCGACTGGCGGGAAAAGAAGAAGATCAAGCCCTGCAGCTGGCCTATCAGCTGATAAAGAAGGTGAAAAAATGATTATCAAGAGAGTGGAGATGTCTCCCTTTGGCGGAGTTTCAGACAGGAAAATTGATTTTTCACCCGGTTTGAATATCGTCTTAGGGCCCAACGAGGCAGGGAAAAGCACCCTGGTAAACTCCGTGTTTTCAGCCTTGTTTCTCGTTTCAGGCCTTCGAAAAAACTCTGCCGAATGGAAGGATTACCTGATAAATTTCTTGCCCTACCCCCACGGAGATACCATACAGGTAACGTTACACTTAACTTGTGGCCAGGGAAAGGATTACATACTTACCCGGTCCTGGGGCGAAACCCGCCTGGACCGGTTGGTGCTGCCCGATGGGAACCAGGTAAACAGCGGAGAAAAGGTTGCCGAGATGCTTCTTCCTCTGCTGAAGTATGGAAAAGGCACCTACGAAGGGGTGCTGCTGGCCCGACAGGAGGAAATGGTCAGGACCTTAGAAATGCTCCAGGGAAACCGGGAAGCTGCCCATACCTTAAGCGGCATTCTCCGGGCGGTAGTTCTGCGCTCCGGCGGGGTTTCCGTGGAAGACCTGGGAGCCAGGATTCAGAAGGAGAAAAAATCCCTGCTGGATCTCTGGGATATGGAGCGGGACGGCCCCAAGGGGGGCCGGGGTATTGATAACCCTTACAAAAAGGGGCTGGGCCTTTTGATAATCGCTTACTATCAAGTTGAGGGGCTGAAAAAGCAGATCAAGGCAGCCCAAGAGGTGGAACAAAGGGTGGAGGATCTGACCCAAAAGCTTCAGCAGATTACCCGTGAAAAGCGAGAAGAAGTGGACCCTCAAAAAGAATCCATGGAAAAAATTGAAGGGGATATCAGCAAACGTTCTGCCCTGGAGCCTAAACGGGAACTGGTTATTGAAAAAGGTAAGGCCTTAAAAGAGGTCAGCAGGCGTTGGCCTCAGTGTCAGGAGCAGCTGAAAAACCTTATGGAAAAGCAGGAAGAAAAGGAAGCCCGGGGGAAAGAACTTCAGAGAGAACTGAAGGAGTCCCGAGAGATAATCTCCTCCCGGGAAAAGCGGGAGCTTTACCACCGGATTAAGCCTTTGATAGAACAGCTGGAAAAGGAAGGGAAAGAACTGCAGATGCTCTCCCCTATTACTGTAAAAGAGGCACGAGTAATGGAGGAAGCCGACATGAAATTATCCAGGCTGAAGGCCACCCTGGAGGCCATGAGGCTGAAAGGAAATTTCCGTTCCCAAGGTCTAATGGAAATTAAGATTACTTCAGGTATAGATGAGGGGAGAATTCTAAGGGTTGATCCTGAGGCTGATTTTGAGGCCAGGGGCAGGGTTCTTTTGGAAACCGATCAGTGGTCCCTGGAAGTCCAGTCCGGTCAGCAGGACGTGGAAAAAATCATTGAAGAAGTGAAAACCGCCCAGGAATTTATCGAAGAAAAGCTCAGGGAATTTTCCCTAAAGGATCTTAAAGAGGCCCGGGAAACGGTTGAGAAGAGGGGCAGCCTTGAGAACAGCATCAACCAGCTTCGCATCCGGGTGGAGGCCTCTCTAAAAGAGCTTTCCTACAAAGAACTGGAGGAACAGGTAACAAAGTGTGCGGAGGACAAAAATGTCCGGGATCCGAAAATCATTGAAGAGGAAATCAAAAAGACGGAACTGGAACTACATACGATAAAAAATCAAGCGGAAAGCCTGTGCCGCCAGGTGAAAGAGTGGGAGGAAAAACACCAGGACCTGGATCATGTCCTGGATGTGCTGGCGGAATTGAGAAGCCAGGTGAAGGGGATTGAAAAGGAAATCTCTGAACTGGCGGCTCTTCCGGAAAGTTTTGATACTGCAGAAAAGTTCATCAAATCTTTACAATCCCTTAGGGGAAGAAGCCAGCAGATCAACCAGGAAATTGCTGATCTTCGGGTAGCTTTGAACACGGCTCAGGGAGAGCTTCCCGAGGAATCAGCAGAGGAGCTGCGGGAGAAATTGAAACTCAGCCAGGAACATCTTTCTAAGCTCAAGGCAGCAGCCCGGGCAATCTGTTTGGTAGAAAAGGAGTACAATCAGATGGTGGAGGAGACCAACCAACAGACCTTCGATCCCCTGATATCCTCTCTGATCCGCTATTTGTCTCCGCTTACCAACTACCGTTATGATGGAGCAGCCCTGGATGGGGTCATACCCCATAAGATTTCCGGCACCGATGGGAAAGAGCTGCCCACACAACTCCTGTCCGCAGGTACCACCCGGGGATTAGCCCTGGCTTTGAGATTAGCCATGGCAGAACATCTGCTGGGCGGTTCCGGAGGGTTTATTATCATGGACGACCCCCTGGTGGATTTAGACCCTGAACGGAGAGAACAGGCAGCCTTGGTGCTCAGGGATTTTGCTCAAAACCGGCAGGTATTGATTACCACCTGTGACCCCTCCACCGCGGACCTTCTGGGAGGCACCCGGATTCAGCTTTAAGTGTCAGTCATTCCTGGTAATCACCAGTTCACAGCATTCTTCTCCTTCAGCCAAAAGCCTGCCGAATTCCAGAGAAAGTTCGGGAAAGTTGCTGATCATTCCCAGATCCCCAAAGCGGGCTAAACGGCAGAGGCGGGAAATCTCTTCTGGAGGAAGGTCCATCTTCCTCCAGGCTTCTACCAGGGGACAGTATGAAAATTGCAGTACACTCTTCTCCGGAGATTTTTCCACTACTTTCATTTGAAATGCCCCACAGCCGTACCCTTTGGCAAGGGCTTGGGCGAATTCCGCGGCGTCTTTGATTTCTCCCAATGCTTTGCCTTTTTGTACTCCGTAACGGGTGATCGCACTTTCGGCTAATCTTTCCGGATCAGCCCCTTGTTCTTCCGCCGCTTTTAGTAGAAGATAAAACCAGGCTGCCCGGTCCTCTATAGCGGTACGATAAGCTTTTATCTCTTCTTTAGATAAATTTCCCAAAGGTTTCACTCCCTAATTTTCATGGTTGAGCCCTCCCCATGGCTAAAGGCAGGGGCTTACGGTGCATTTTGGTAAAGAAAAAGCACACTTTGCATGTGCTTATTTACAGCTGTAATCTAATTAAGTTTTTTATGTATTACATTATTATGCCTCAACTTTTGCCTTTATGGTTTCATATTCTTGTTCGGAAATTTTTTTTGCGCCGTGAATCAGTTTTGACAGCATTTTATTTGAAAATTCTTTTTCAGCGGATTCAAAGTCATACATGTCAGCAGGATATGTTTCTGATAAGATTCTTCTAATTTTTTCTTTTTTAAAATTAGTTACCTTTACATTGGTGTGTACCAAAATTGTCTTTGGTTTGGTTTCATCTTCTTCATATACGAACGAAGAGTTGATGGAGTTGATCTTGAAAGCTAAAGCGCGGTCCTCATCAAAATAATACTCACACATTTCAAGCCCTCCTTTATAATGTTAGGATACTATTTATATTAAATTTTTGTCAAAGTTTTTACGGGATTACTTTATCTATTTTCTACATAGGCAGGTACTTTTCCTTTAGAAAGAAAATAATATTTTTCCATCTTATTCTTGATACCATTGTACCCACTTTTAAAGGGTTTTAGTTATTAAAAAAGAAAAATAAATAAAAACCCTTTGCTTTTAAATTATATGTTATGATTTTAATTGATTCGGCAAAGATTTATGTCCGGTTTTTCATTATTGATTATGGGGAGGAGAAAACGATGGATATACAGCTTTTTGCCATAACCCTTTTGGTTATATCGTTCAGTTTAATTATTGGAAAGTTTTTGAGGTTAAAAATTAAGTTTCTGCAGCGGCTCTTTTTACCCAGTTCGGTCATTGGAGGATTATTTCTTCTTTTGATAGGCCCTCAAGTTTTAGCTTTACCTCTGCTCCGGGACCTGACATCCATGTGGGACCTGCTTTCCGGGTTATCTGCTTACTTGATTAACATTATTTTTGCAGCCCTTTTTATTGGGAAGGAGATTCCTCCCTTAAAAGAAATCTGGAAGCTGGCCGGGCCCCAGGTATGTTTCGGCCAGACCCTGGCCTGGGGACAGTATTTTTTTGGTATTTTGGCCGGTATCCTTGTTCTGAGCCCCCTGTTGGGGTTACCGGTATTTGCGGGAGCTTTAATTGAAATCGGCTTTGAGGGGGGGCATGGAACTGCCGCCGGATTGGGCCCCACCTTTGATGCCCTGGGTTGGCCCGAGGGGCAGGATTTAGCGCTGGGCCTGGCTACCATAGGGATATTGGTAGGGGTTATGGCCGGAATCATTCTGGTAAACTGGGCCTCTCGCAAGAATATCATTAAGACCGATAAGGCTGTAGAAAAACTTCAGGAGGATGACACCTGTACGGAATTTGAAGACAGGGAATCGTTGGTCAAGGACAAAGTTCGTTTGTCTGAGTCTATAGAACCCCTTTCTCTGCACCTGGCCCTGATAGGGGCGGCCATTGGGATCGGGTACTTGATTCTTCAGTTATTGATTTTCCTGGAGGACCTCTTATTCTCTCCCTTTGGATGGGAGGGGATTATGGAATTTGTCCCTCTTTTCCCCCTGGCCATGATTGGGGGCATACTGGTCCAAATTATTCACCATCGCCTTTTTAAAGATACTCTGGAAATTGACCGGCAGCATATTAACCGCCTGCAGGGTGTTTCCCTGGATTTTCTGATTGTTGCTTCCCTGGGCAGCCTGAGCTTAGGGGTTCTGGCAGATTACTGGGAGGCTTTAGTTTTGCTTGCGCTGGTGGGGATTACCTGGAACCTGGTGGCGTTCATGGTTTTGGCTCCCAGGTTCATAAAACACCACTGGTTTGAGAGAGGGATCGGTGACCTGGGTCAATCCATGGGGATGACGGCCACGGGTTTGCTGCTGATTCGCCTGGCTGATCCTGATAACCG